>JBGPDK010000091.1:0-12749 GCA_041482235.1 Thermoanaerobaculia bacterium
CCGCCCTCGTCCTTCGAGAGGATGTAGACCTTCCCCTTGAACTTCGTGTGCGGCTTGATCGAGCCGGGCTTGCAGAGAACCTGGCCGCGCTCGACGTCCGTGCGCTCGACGCCCCGGAGGAGGACGCCGATGTTGTCGCCCGCCTGCCCCTGATCGAGGAGCTTCTTGAACATCTCGACGCCGGTGACCGTCTTCTTCTGCGTTTCGCGAAGTCCGACCATCTCGATCTCGTCGCCCACCTTCACGATGCCGCGCTCGACGCGGCCCGTGACGACCGTGCCGCGGCCCGAGATCGAGAACACGTCCTCGATCGGGAGGAGGAAGTCCTTGTCGGTGGCGCGCACGGGCTCGGGGATGCTCTCGTCGAGGGCGTTCGCGAGGTCCCAGATGCACTTCGCGTCGGGACCGGTCGGGTCGTTCAGCGCCTTGATGGCCGACCCGCGGATGACCGGGATCTTGTCGCCCGGGAAGCCGTACTTGCTGAGGAGCTCGCGGACCTCGAGCTCGACGAGATCGAGGAGCTCGGGGTCCTCCATGAGGTCGCACTTGTTGAGGAACACGACCATGGCCGGCACGTTGACCTGCCGGGCCAGGAGCACGTGCTCCTTCGTCTGCGGCATCGGACCCTTCGGCGCCTCGACGACGAGGATGGCCCCGTCCATCTGCGCGGCGCCCGTGATCATGTTCTTGATGTAGTCGGCGTGGCCCGGGCAGTCGATGTGCGCGTAGTGCCGCTTGTCCGTCTCGTACTCGACGTGCGCGAGGGCGACCGTGAGGATCTTGGTGGCGTCACGGCGGAACGTCTTCGCGTCGGCCTTGGCGACGTCGTCATACGACTTCGCCACCGCCAGGCCCTTCGTGGACAGCACTTTCGTCAGGGCGGCGGTCAGCGTCGTCTTGCCGTGGTCGATGTGACCGATCGTGCCGACGTTGACGTGGGGCTTCTTGCGCTGGAACTTTTCCTTGGCCATCTCGATGTCTCCTTCTGCGCTTCCTTAGACCGAAACCTTCGCGATGATCCCCTCGGCGATCGCCTTGGGAACCTCGTCGTACTTCTCGAACTGCATCGTGTAGTTGGCCCGGCCCTGCGTGAGAGACCGGAGGGTGGTGGCGTAACCGAACATCTCCGAGAGCGGGACGCTCGCGGTGATGACCTGGAAGTTCACGCGCGGCTCCAGGTGGTTGATGCGGCCGCGGCGTGAGTTGAGGTCGCCGTTCACGGGCCCGAGGAACTCGTCGGGCGTGACGACCTCGACGGCCATCAGGGGCTCGAGGATGACCGGGTTCGCCTTCCGGGCGGCGTCCTGAAACGCCATGGATCCGGCGATCTTGAACGCCATTTCCGAGGAATCGACGTCGTGGAACGAGCCGTCGTAAAGCTCGATCTGGATGCCGACCGTCGGGTAGCCGGCGAGAACGCCGGTGAGCGTCGCCTCGCGGATGCCCTGGTCGATCGGCTTGATGAACTCCTTCGGGATCGAGCCGCCCGAGATGGCGTTGACGAACTCGTAGTCCTTGCCCTCGGGGTGCGGGCGCAGTCGGATCTTCGCGTGGCCGTACTGGCCCTTGCCGCCCGACTGGCGGATGAACCTGCCCTCGCCGGTCACTTCCCTGCGGATCGTCTCGCGGTACGCGACCTGCGGCTTGCCGACGTTCGCGCTGACGTTGAACTCGCGCACCATGCGGTCGACGATGATCTCGAGGTGGAGCTCGCCCATCCCGGCGATGATCGTCTGGTTCGTCTCCCTGTCCGTGTGGACCCGGAAGGTCGGATCCTCCTGCATGAGCTTCGCGAGCGCCATGCCCATCTTCTCCTGGTCGACCTTTGTCTTCGGCTCGATGGAGAGCGTGATGACGGGCTCGGGGAATTTCATGGACTCGAGGACGACGATGTGTCCTCGGTCGCAGATCGTGTCGCCCGTCGTGACGTTCTTCAGGCCGATGGCCGCCGCGATGTCGCCCGCCCAGACTTCCTTGATCTCCTCGCGCTTGTTCGCGTGCATCTTCAGGAGCCGTCCGATGCGCTCGTTCGTCTGCTTCGTCGCGTTGTAGACGCCCGAGCCCGCGTCGAGGTGCCCGGCATAGAGGCGGAAGAACGCGAGCTGGCCGACGAAGGGATCGGTCATGATCTTGAAGACGAGGCCCGCGAACGGCGCCTCGTCGTTCGTGTCGAGCGCGACCTCCTTCCCGTCCTCGTCCACACCGCGGATCGCGGGGATGTCGAGGGGCGAGGGGAGGTACTCGACGACGGCGTCGAGGAGCTGCTGGACGCCCTTGTTCTTGAACGCCGAGCCGCAGACGACCGGCTGGAGCTTGCCCGCGACCGTCGCCCTGCGGAGAGCGGCGCGCATCTCGTCCGGTGTCGGCACGTGGCCGTCCATGTATTTCTGCATGAGGGCGTCGTCGGTCTCCGCGAGGAGCTCGATCAGTCGCTCGCGGTACTTGTCGTACATCGCCTTGTGGTCGGCGGGCACGTCCACCGTCTCGAACTCCGCGCCGAGCACGTCGTCCTTGAAGTCGTACGCCTTCGCCTCGATCAGGTCGATGACCCCCTCGAACGTCTCCGCCGAGCCCCACGGGATCTGCACGGGCGTGGGCTTCGCGCCCAGCTTCGTGATCATCATCTCGATGCACCGGTCGAAGTCCGCGCCGACCCGGTCCATCTTGTTGATGAACGCGAGGCGCGGAACGCCGTAGCGGTCCGCCTGGCGCCACACGGTCTCGGACTGCGGTTCGACGCCGGAAACGGCGTCGAACACGGCCACGGCTCCGTCGAGGACGCGCAGGGAACGCTCGACCTCGGCCGTGAAATCCACGTGGCCCGGCGTATCGATGATGTTGATGCGGAACTCCCTCCAGAAGCACGTCGTTGCAGCGGACGTGATCGTGATGCCGCGCTCCTGCTCCTGGACCATCCAGTCCATCGTCGCGGTCCCTTCGTGGACCTCGCCGAGCTTGTAGTTCACGCCCGTGTAATAGAGCACGCGCTCCGTCGTCGTGGTTTTACCCGCGTCGATGTGGGCCATGATGCCGATGTTGCGGCACTTCTCGAGGGGGTGGTTTCTCGGCATAAGAAGTTTGTCCCGTTCCGGGTCGTCTGCGCCGTCGATTCCTTCGTCACGGAGGCTCAGGGCTCGCGAATCGCGAGCGCTTCCCGCTCCACAGGAATCCGCACGCTGTGAGGCGTGTCCGGGTTCTTCGAGTGGACCTGTCCGGCTCCGCGCTTTTCAGCGCCGCCCGGCCGGTTTCCGCTCACCCGGATGTGTGTGCAGTGCTACCAGCGGTAATGGGCGAAGGCCTTGTTGGCCTCGGCCATCTTGTGGGTGTCCTCCTTCTTCTTGACCGCGTTCCCGCGGTTGTTGGCGGCATCCATCAGCTCGCCGGCGAGCTTGTCGCGCATCGTCTTCTCACCGCGCGCCTGTGCGTACGAGATCACCCAGCGGATCGCGAGCGAGGCGCGGCGGTTCGGCTTGACCTCGACCGGCACCTGGTACGTCGAGCCGCCGACGCGTCGCGACTTGACCTCGAGGATCGGCTTGACGTTCTCGAGAGCCTTCTTGAAGGTCTTGAGCGGGTCGTCGGACGTCTTCTGCTCGATCTGTTTCATGGCCCCGTAAAAGATGGACTCGGCCGTCGACTTCTTCCCGCGCTCCATGACGCAGTTGATGAACTTGGTCACGAGCTGCGACTGGTAGAGCGGGTCCGGGAGGACCTCGCGCTTCGGAACTTCACGGCGACGCGGCATCGTTCTTCCTTACGCCTTCGGCCTTTTTGCGCCGTACTTCGAGCGCGACTGCTTGCGGTTTGCGACGCCGACGGCGTCGAGCGTTCCGCGGATGATGTGGTAGCGCACGCCCGGGAGGTCCTTCACGCGGCCTCCGCGGATCATGACGATCGAGTGCTCCTGCAGGTTGTGGCCGATGCCCGGGATGTACGTCGTGACCTCGATCCCGTTCGTGAGTCGTACCCGGGCGATCTTGCGGAGCGCCGAGTTCGGCTTCTTCGGGGTCGTCGTCTTCACCTGCGTGCAGACGCCGCGGCGCTGCGGGCAGGACTGGAGAGCGGGCGACTTCGTCTTGTAACGGACGGCTTCGCGGCCCTTTCTCACGAGCTGGCTGATCGTCGGCATGGGACTTTCGAGGCTCCTTCGGACGCGTCTAGGCGATAGGGCGATAGGACGACCTGGTGAATCGGAATCGCGGTGCGGACCCGGCCGGCCTGCGGGCGTTCCCCGGGCACGGCGAACCGCATGGCGGCGAGCCCGGCCCCGGGGAAACCGTTGAAGAATATAGACCCCGCCGGGGGCTGTCAAGCCGGAACCCCTGAGCTTCAGGGGCGCCGGGCGAGGGAATCGCCGGCGTCGAGAGCGTGACGGACCCGCCGGGCCAGAAGACGGACCTCGGGCCGAGACACCTTCGCCCCAGGGCCCTTCTTCTCGATCGTTTCGAGCGACGCCCATGCGAGCTCGACGGGCAGCGCGGTGAACTCGATCAGCCCGCGCGGGGCGCGGGCGCGCTCGAGGGCGCCGATGTACTCCCCCGCGGAAAGGAGGTCACGGCGCGCGAGGGCGAACACCTCGCCCAGCGGGACGCCGGCCGGCAGGTACGCGCGCCCCTCGGCGGCGTCCGAGGCCGCGTCCTTGAGGATGTTCACGAGCTGAAGCGCCTCCCCGAAGGCGGCGGCGCGTGAGAGCAGGGTGTCCGATTCAGCGGCGAGGCCCGGGCGGCCGAGGAGGAAGAGCTCGGTCAAAAGCTCCCCCACGAGGCCCGCGACGACGTAACAGTAGGCCTTCAGGTCATCGAGGCCGGAGAGCGAGAGCCGCCCGTCGCGCGTCAACGCCACGAATCCCGCCATACCCTCGGCCGAGCGGATCACATACCGCCGGATCGCCTCGACGGCTCCCGGCGAAAGCGCGAAAAACGCATCCAGGACATACGGGACTTCCGCCAGAAGCTCGCGGTACCCCGCGTGCGTCGCGACGCCGGCGGCGGTCCATTCCCGCGAGAGCCGGACCGTCTCGTTTCGCGCTGGCGCAGAGAGCAGGCCGATGAGCTGGCGGAGGAGCCGAACGCGGGTCTCGGGAGCGAGGTGTGTCGCGTCCTCGAACGTGTCGGCGACACGGAACAGGAGATACGCGACGGTGACCTCCCGGCGCGTCGGCTCCGGCAGCGGCGGGATCGAAAGCGCGAATGTGCGGCTCGTCTTACCGAGCAGATCGAGTAGGTCGGGCATGCTCAGCCCCCGCTCGTGGGATCGTCGGGCCGGCCCGCAGCGACCAGGAGCGCCGAAAGCCGTGGAAGTCCCTCCATCTCCGTATGTTAAGAGAACGCTGCCGCGGGGTGAAACCTCCTCCCGACGTTGTCCCTTGAATAAAATACCGCGGCACGCAACGTGAAACAAGGAGGGAGGTGGCCATGTCCACCCTCGGAAGGAGGGGCCAATCCCCGTCGAGCCAAAGGAAAACCCATGATCAGCGCCCTTCTCCTCGCCGCCGCCGTCGCCCTGCCCCGCAGCCACGCCCCCGTCCAGGCCGCCGAACCCGCTCCCGTGGTGCGCCACGAGGCGCGCCTGAAGGTCGACGAAGTCAGAATCAACATGTTCGCCTCCTGCGACGCGAGGCAGCAACCCACGATCATGCTCACGAACGACGGGCCGGCTGATGTTGTCCTGGCGTGGACTCTGACCGCGGTCATGCCAGGCAATTCGATGAATACCTGGTCACACGTCAGCCTCCTGGGATCGGGGCAATTCGAAGGATGGGTGTCGCCAGCAACTTATCTCCGCCTCGTCGTTCGTTACGACGACGATGGTCTCCCCACCACGCAGAGCATCGAGGCCGCCTGCCCGACGACCGCAGGCGACGACAGCGGCCTCGCGGGGTAGCCCGCCTCGTTTCGGGCGCTGCGGCCTGCCCTCGTAATGCACCTGAATCTTGAAGTTCTTTCCTCCCGCGAAGCACGTTCAAAGAGGACTTGGCCAGCGAGAGCGCCCGTTTCGGGCGTTTCGCCGGGGGTACTCCGACCGGGGCGCCTCATCGACGCCGGAAAGGAGAGAGGAAATGAACCGGATCGCTCTCTTGATGCTGACGGTGAGCCTCTGGGCCTCGGGGGTCTCCGGAGCCGAGGGAACGGACTCCCGGCAGCAGGCCGGCGGACCACATCTCAAGCTCGCCATGGTCACGACCGACAGATATTCGCGGGACGAGAAGACGGTCTTCACGCCGAATTTCCCGAAGATTTTCGCCGTTTACCATGTCGCCGGCGCTGCCCAAGGGACCAGGTTGAAGGCGGTCTGGATCGGGGAGAAGGTGGAAGGGCTTGTCGCAAGGAGCAAGATCACCGAAAGCGAGTCTACTTTCTCGGCTAAGGGCGAGTACATGGGCGCTTTTTCCTGTTCGAAACCGCCTCAGGGCTGGCCGGCCGGCACCTACCTCGTGGAGCTCTCGATCGACGGCACCGTGCGAAAGACGCTCGCCTTCCGCGTCGAAAAGCAATAGCGAAGGTCCGGCCTCTGCCGGTCTTGCGACCCGGGCGATGCGGGGGTGCTCCTTCCGCAGCGGTAACCTCCCGCGCACATCGACGGAGGCACCATGAGCCGACCCGCGCTCGCCCCACTCGCGGCCCTTCTTCTCTCGATCGCAGGATCCGGCGCCGGCGCGCCGCCGCCACAGCCTGTATCGACTCCGAGCCAGCTGCGCTTCGTCGTTTCCTTCCCCCGGGAGAAGAGCGCGACGCCCCTCGACGGCCGAGTGCTTCTCATCGTCTCGACGGACGGGTCGGCGGAGCCGCGAACGCAGGTCGGCGTCGGGCTGAAGACCCAGCAGATCTTCGGCGTCGACGTGGATGGGCTCGCCCCGGGGAAGGAGGCCCTCTTCGACGCGGCCGTCCCCGGATACCCGCTGGAGAGCCTGGCCGCCATTCCGAAGGGAACGTATTTCGTGCAGGCCGTCCTCCACAAGTACGAGACCTTCCACCGCGCCGACGGCCACACCGTGAAGCTGCCGTCGGACCGCGGTGAGGGCCAGCACTGGAACCTCGCTCCCGGGAACCTGTACAGCACCCCGAAGAACGTCGACATCGATCCCTCCCGGCCCGGAACGGTCTCGATCTCGCTCGACCAGGTGATCCCCCCCATCCCCGAACCCCCGGACACGAAGTGGGTCAGGCACGAGCGCATCCGCAGCGAGCGCCTGTCGAAGTTCTGGGGGCGCGACGTCTTTCTGGGCGCTCACGTGCTCCTGCCCCTCGGCTTCAAGGAGCACCCGAACGCGCGCTACCCGTTCGTCATCTTCCACGGGCACTTTCCCGATACCATCGGCGGCTTCCGCGAGGAGCCGCCAGACGTGAACCTGAAGCCGACGTACGACGAGCGCTTCCACCTCCCGGGCTACAACAGGATCATGCAGGAGCAGGCGCATCAGTTCTACAAGGACTGGACGTCGCCCGGCTTCCCGAGGGCCATCGTCGTCGAGATCCAGCACGCGAATCCCTATTACGACGACTCGTACTCCGTGAACTCCGCGAATCTCGGCCCTTATGGCGACGCGATCGAATACGAGCTCATCCCCGCCCTCGAGAAAAAGTATCGCGCGCTCGGCGCCGGGTGGGCGCGTTTCGCCTACGGAGGCTCGACGGGCGGCTGGGAGGCGATGGCGGTCCAGGTCTTCTATCCCGACGACTACAACGGCGCCTTCATCGCCTGTCCCGATCCCATCGACTTCCGGGCATACACCGTCGTCAACATCTACGAGGACAAGAACGCCTATCGCCCCGACGCGCCGTGGAAAACGACTCCGCGGCCCGGCATGCGCAATTACCTCGGACACATCTCGTCCACGCTCGAGGAGATGAACCGGCTCGAGCTCGTCCTCGGCACGAAGGGCCGATCGGGCGAGCAGTGGGACATCTGGCAGGCCGTCTACTCGCCCGTGGGCGAAGACGGCTATCCGAAGCCCATCTGGGACAAGAGAACCGGCGTCATCGACAGGGACGTGGCGGCCTACTGGAAAGACCACTTCGACCTGACGAACATCCTGAGGCGCGACTGGGACAGGGGGCTGGGGAAGAAGCTGGAAGGCAAGCTCCACATCTTCGTGGGCGAGGCGGACAACTACTACCTGAACGACGCGGTGTATCTCGCCGAGGATTTCCTCAAGAGCACGAAGAGCCCCCCGTTCGGCGGCGAAGTGGACTACGAGCCGCGCGCCGAGCACTGCTGGAACGGCGACCACACCCGCCCGAACGCGATCTCACGTCTTCGCTACCACCAGATGTTCCTGCCGCGGATCGTCGAGCGCATCAGGAAGACCGCGCCCGAGGGAGCAGACCTGAAGAGCTGGGATTACTAGGGGATTCAAAGGGGGGAGTCTGGGACTCCCCCCTTTGCTGAAGATTCTTACAGTGGCTGCGCTTTGCTTGCATTCCGCTACCAACCCATCTAGGCTCTTTCCATGGCCACCCTCCACGTCCGGAACGTCCCCGACACGGTGTATACGAAGATTCGTTCCCTGGCGCGCGCCGAGGGGCGCTCCGTGAACGCGCAGGTGGTCAGGCTTCTGACGGCGGTCGCCCGCGACACCGCCACGACGCTTTCGGTGAAAGAGGCTCTCGACGAGGCCCGTCAGATCCGGACTTCCCGGAGTGCCGGGCGACGTGGACCCGCAGGGCTGACCCTCCTCCAGGAAGGGCGACGCTCGCGCGAGCGTCGATGAAGCTTCCGGAAACCTTCGTCGTCGACGCGAGCGTCGGCGTCAAGCTGTTTCTCGACGAGAGCGGCTCGGACGAGGCCGAGCGGCTTTTCGCGCTCCTCGGCCGGGAACCCCCGCACGTCATCGCCGTTCCGGACCTGTTTTTCATCGAGTGTGCGAACGTCTTCAGGAGCCGCGTTCACCGGCGCCTCATGACCGCCGAGCGGGCGCGACAGGCTTTCGCGGTCCTCCGCACCTTGCCCTTGCAGGCCGTCTCCTCGCCCGAGCTCACGCCGCTCGCGCTCGACCTCGCGCTGACCCACGGGCTTTCCGTGTACGACGGAACGTACGCCGCGCTGGCCGAGAGACTTGGCGTGCCTCTGGTCACCGCGGACGGGAAGCTGGCGAGGAAGCTCGAGGAAGCCGGCCGGAAGGCGATCCTCCTGAAGGGGAAGGGGTGAGGTGCGTGACCAGCCGAGACGACTCAAGAACGAGACCGTCTCTTCGGAGCCGAGCCTTGCAAAGACCGGCGCGGCCGTCGCACCGCCTTCTTCGCCGGCCTGACGTTCTCATGGCCGAACGGGCAGTGCCGGCAACCCGAGCCGCAACAGATGCCGCAACGGAGCAGGTACGCGGCCGTGAATACCTCGTATCCCGTCATCGGGTCCACGTACGTGTCCCTGCCTGCGGCCACCGCGCGCGCATGCAGCGCGTCGATCTCGTTCACGCCGAGATTGTCCGCTTCTCAGGGAATAGAAAGGGCCGGCTTTCGCCGGCCCCGAAAGAAGATCCTCTTAGAAAGAGGGACGGTTCGCTCCGGCCCGAAGAAATCAGTGATTGGCTCGGAGGGGGTCTGGGGGCACCGGCCATGGTGCCCCCAGGATCACGTCAGACCTCATCATCCAGATCCGCCGCGATGACCGGCGTCTCGTCGTCGAAATAGAGCTCCTCCGTCTCCTCCGGCGCGGGCGGGATCTCCTCGCGCTCGAGGACGACGTTGCGGTAGTAGTCCATGCCCGTGCCGGCCGGGATGAGGCGGCCGACGATGACGTTCTCCTTGAGCCCGCGCAGGAGGTCGACGCGGCCCGCGATGGACGCCTCCGTGAGGACGCGCGTGGTCTCCTGGAACGACGCCGCCGAGACGAACGAGTCCGTCGAGAGCGACGCCTTCGTGATGCCGAGGAGGAGCGGACGTCCCTGCGCGGCCTTGCCGCCCGCGTTCAGGATGCGCTCGTTCTCCTCGTTGAAGCGGAAACGGTCGACCTGCTCGTCCACGAGGAACTCCGTGTCGCCGACTTCCTCGACCCGCACGCTGCGCATCATCTGGCGGACGATGACCTCGATGTGCTTGTCGTTGATGCCGACGCCCTGCGAGCGGTAGACCTCCTGGATCTTGTCGGTCATGTACCGCTGGAGCTCCTTCTCGCCCTTGACGGCGAGGATGTCGTGCGGCGACGGGTCGCCTTCGGTGAGCGGATCGCCCGCCTCCACGCGCTCGCCGTCCTGCACCATGACGTGCGAGCCGCGCGGCACGAGCATGTCGCGCTTCTGCCCGTCCTCGGACTCCACGGTGATCTTCTGCTGGCCCTTGACCGTGCCCGCGTGATGGACGACACCGGAGATCTCCGTGATGACGGCGGGCTCCTTCGGACGCCGCGCCTCGAAGAGCTCGACGACGCGCGGGAGGCCGCCGACGATGTCGCGCGTTCGCTTTTTCTCGACGGGCTTCTTGGCGAGCGCGTCGCCCGGGTTCACGACGTCGCCTTCTCCCACCATGAGGTGGGACGGGATCGGAAGGTTGTAGCGCTTCTCGATGCCGCCCTTGCCGGTGACGACGAGCGTGGGCGCGCGCTTCTCGGTCGTGCCGGTCGTCTCCACGACGATCTTCTGGTTGAGGCCGGTGACCTTGTCCGTGTCTTCGCGGAGGTTCTCGCCTTCGAGGATGTCCTTGTACGAGACCTTGCCGGCGATCTCCGAGAGAATCGGCGACGCGAACGGATCCCAGCTCACGAGGAGCTGGCCGGGCTTGACCTCCTCGTCCTGCGAGACCTTGAGCACCGAGCCGTAGGCGAGCGAGTAGCGCTCCTTCTCGCGCCCCTTGGCGTCGAGGAGGACGAGCTTCGAGTTCCGGTTGACGACGACCTCGGTGCCGTCCTTCTTCTGGACGGTGGTCGCGTTCAGGAGCTTCACGATGCCCGGGTTCTTCGCGACGTGCTTCGCCGCCTCGGAGACTCTCGCCGTTCCTCCGTAGTGGAACGTGCGCATGGTGAGCTGCGTGCCGGGCTCGCCGATGGACTGCGCCGCGATGACGCCGACCGCTTCGCCGATGTCGACGAGGTCGCCCGTCGCGAGGTTGCGGCCGTAGCACTTGCGGCAAACGCCGCGGCGCGTCTCGCACGTGAGGACCGAGCGGATCTTGACGCGCTCGATGCCCGCTTCCTGGATCTTGCCGGCGAGCTCTTCGGTGATCGTGTCGTTTGCCGAGACGAGGGCCTCGTCGCTCGCGGGATCGAACACGTCTTCCTGCACGATACGGCCCACGATCCGGTCGCGGAGGGGCTCGAGGATCTCGCCGCCCTCGACGATGGCCGACACGATGATGCCGTCCACCGTCTCGCAGTCCTCCTGAGTGATGATGACGTCCTGGGCCACGTCGACGAGCCGGCGCGTGAGATAGCCGGAGTCGGCCGTCTTGAGCGCCGTGTCGGCGAGACCCTTGCGGGCGCCGTGCGTCGAGATGAAGTACTCGAGGACGGTGAGGCCCTCGCGGAAGTTCGAGATGATGGGCTGCTCCATGACCTCGCCCGAGGGCTTGGACATGGGGCCGCGCATGCCGGCGAGCTGGCGGACCTGCTCCTTCGAGCCTCGGGCGCCCGAGTCGGCCATCATGTAGATGGGGTTGAACTCCTTCCCGCCGACGCCGTCCGACGCCTTCATCTCCTTGAACATGGCCTCCGCCACGGACTCCGTGATGCGGTGCCAGATGTCGATGATCTTGTTGTGGCGCTCGCCGTCCGTGATGGCACCCTGCTGGCGCTGGTGCTCGACCTCGAGCACGTCCTTGCGGGCGCGCGCGACGAGCTCCTGCTTCGTGTCGGGGATGTGCATGTCGTCCACGCCGATCGAGATGCCGGCCCGCGTCGCGACGTTGAAGCCGACCTCCTTCACGATGTCGAGGATCTCGACCGTGCGCTCGATGCCGTAGTGCACGAAACAGTAGTTGACGAGATCCTGCAGTCCTTTCTTCCTGAGCGTGCCGTTCAGGAACGGCAGCTCGGGCGGAAGGTCCGCCGACAGGAGGACCCGGCCGACCGTCGTCTCGATGCGCGTGCGGTTGCAGGCGATCGGTTCGGTGTGGACGATGTCCTGGTCGTTGAGCACCTGGCTCTCGAGGTCGATGAGGCTGCCCGTGAAGCGCACCGCGATGCCCGCGTGCGTGTCGACCTCTCCGGCCTCGTGCGCGAGGACGACTTCGTCGAAGCTCGAAAAGACGCGGCCTTCGCCCTTGCATCCGTCCTTGCGGCGCGTGAGGTAGTAGAGGCCGAGGACGAGGTCCTGCGAGGGAACGGTCAGGGGCTTGCCGTGCGCGGGCGACAGGATGTTGTGCGACGAGAGCATGAGGACCTGCGCCTCGACCTGCGCCTTCGGCGAGAGCGGGACGTGAACGGCCATCTGGTCGCCGTCGAAGTCGGCGTTGAAGGCGGCGCAGACGAGCGGGTGAATCTTGATGGCCTTGCCCTCGATGAGGACGGGCTCGAAAGCCTGGATGCCGAGCCGGTGGAGAGTCGGCGCGCGGTTCAGGAGCACCGGGTGCTCCTTGATGACCTCTTCCAGCGCGTCCCACACCTCGTTCGGCGCCTGCTCGACGAGCTCCTTCGAGGCCTTGATCGTGGACGTGATGCCCTTCTGCTCGAGGCGGTTGTAGATGAAAGGCTTGAAGAGCTCGAGGGCCATCTTCTTCGGGAGGCCGCACTGATGGAGCTTGAGCTCGGGGCCGACGACGATGACCGACCGGCCCGAGTAGTCGACGCGCTTGCCGAGGAGGTTCTGGCGGAAGCGGCCC
>JBGPDK010000092.1:0-12679 GCA_041482235.1 Thermoanaerobaculia bacterium
CGCTCATCGCTTCGGCCGAGAAATTCCTGGCGAAGGGAAGGGTCGATGCCGCGCTCAAGGATTACCAGAAGGTCCTCGAGGAGACTCCGGGCGACGTCAACATCCTGAACAAGGCGGGCGACCTCCTCACACGGCTGAACCGCAACGAAGAAGCCATCCCGTATTTCACGAAGATCGCCGAGCACTTCGCTCGCGACGGCTTCTTCCTGCGCGGCATCGCGATCTACAAGAAGATCAACCGGCTGGATCCTTCGCGTCTGGACGTGTATGAGCGGCTCGCCGAGCTCTACGCGAAGCAGGGCCTCACGACGGAGGCCAAGAGCCAGTACCAGGTCCTCGCGGACTACCACGCGAAGAACGACAACACCGTGGGCGCCATCGGGATCTACCAGAAGATGGTCCAGACGGACCCGGCGAACATCCAGCTGCACGTCAAGCTGGCGGACCTGTACTCGCAGGGGCGGCGAAAGCTCGATGCCCTCAAGGAGTACGCGGTGGTCGCGGCCCTTCTCCACGGGCGCGGCGCCCTCGACGAGTCGATCCAGGTCTACGAGAAAGCGCTGCAGATGGCGCCGGACAACGCCGAGATCCTGCGCGGCTACGTTCCGATCCTGCTGGAGTCCAGCCGCGCGAAGGAGGCGCGCGTTCTGTTGCGGCGCGCTCTCGAGACGACGCCCCGCTCGGTCCCGCTGTTCGTGTTTTCGGCCGAGGCCGCGCTTGCAGAGGGCGACGTGAAGGAGGCCCAGGAGTGGTTCTCGAAAGCGCAGTCGATCGAACCGGCGGGCCCCGACGTCCTCGCGCTCGCGCTGAAGGTCCAGCAGGCGGGCGGTACGACGGCTCTTTCGTTCGAGGCCGGGGTGGACCTCGCCGAGCAGGCGATGCGCCGGGGCGAGGCGAAGAAAGCGCTCGCGATCCTGGCCCCGCTCGCGGCGGCGAACGCGAACCGGGAGGACTTGCTCCAGCGCGTCATCCAGGTTGCGGAGGCGGCCGGCGACGTGGAGGCGGTGATCCGCTGGCGCTCCGCCCTCGTCGATGCTTACAAATCCCAGGGCCGCATCGGGGACGCCGCGGTCGGCCTGCGTGCGCTGCTGCAACTCGTACCGGACTCGGCTGAATTCCGCAACCGGCTCTCCCAGCTCGAGTCTCCGGCCCGTCCCGACGTGGACCGCAGCGACTCGCAAGGCCGGCCGACGCTGCCGGTCGTCCCGCTGCTCGAGACCAGCGGGAAACGTCCCCGTCCCTCGGGCGAGGCGAGCGCGCACCGGCGCGTTTCGGTCGAGACCGCGACGCCAATTCCTCCGCCTCCCTCCTTCGCTCCGGCGGCCCCGGTCGCCGCGGCCGCCGAGGGAGAATTCGTCCTCGAGCTCGAGGACGAACAGCTCGTCCACGATCCAGGTTCCACAGGGCCCGTTCCGGACGCCGTGCGTCGCCTCTCACAGACCGAGGTGGCGGCGTTTGCACCGAGCGCGGCCACACCCGTTCTGCCGCCTCTCGCGCCGCTTCCACCCCTGGGGTCTCTCGAACCGGCGCTGGAGGCGGAGCCGCCGCCCGCTTCGCCCGGGCCCGAAGACGTCAGCCTGGGCTGGCCCGAATCCCCTCGTCCCGCGCCGCGCGATTCCGATCTCGACGTCGACACCGCGCTGCCCGTGGAGCACTTCCAGGGGCCGACGGAGCCGGCCGCGATCCCCCAGGGAGTCGAAGCGGTCGAGTTCTCGGGCGAGCCTCTTTCGGCCGCCGAAGCGCCCCCGCCCGAGCCGGAGGCTCCCGCCTCGAAAGTGATGGCTCCCGACACGATCGAATCCGCCCTTTCAGAGGCGGACGTCTTCCGAAAGTACGGCCTCTACGACAAGGCCGTCGATCATCTCAGGGGCATTCTGAAAGACTTTCCGGATACTCTCCTGCTGCGCGAGAAGCTCTTCGAGCTCGCGCTCGAGGGTGGGCGGAAGAAAGTCGCCCTTGCCGAGGCCGAACGGCTCAAGAGCCTGTACCGGGCCGAAGGCCGGCACGATCGCGTCTCGGCAATCGACGCACTCCTGATCGAGCGCACGGGCGCCGAAATGAGGGTGACGAGCGACTCCGAGCCAGGCCTTCCGGCGCTTCCCGGGGAATCGCCTCCGCGCTCGCGGTCCGCGGCCCCGCAATGGCCTGCGGGGGCTTCGGAGACTCCCGCGATGGCCGTCGGACCGGCCGAGCCGTCGATGGAGCCTCCGGCGGAGGAGCTTCTCGAGATCGATTTTTGTCTCGAGCAAGGCATGGTCGTCGACGCTTCCGAGAGGCTGCAGGCTCTCGAAAGGCAGTTCCCCGGCAACCCTCAGCTGGTCCGGCGCCGCGCGCGCCTGGACGGAGGCGCGAGCGAAGACGCGCGGCCGGCCCTCCGCGACATCCTTTCGGAGGACTTCGAGTCGGTTCTCGACGCGGAGCTCGGACGGGCGCTTTCCGACGAAATGGAGCGCGGCACCGAGAGCGCTCCTCCGGCGGCGCCCGTTCAGGGGGGGCCGCCGTCGCCCGCTCTGGACGAGTCGGCGCTCTTCTCGGACGAGCAAGAGTTCTTCAACTTCGCGGGCGAGCTCCAGACGGAGTTGAAGCAGGAGACCGCCGTGCCGGACATGCCCGAGGTGAGCGGCGGTGACGTGCCTCTCGAGGAGATCTTTCGGGAGTTCAAGAAGGGCGTCGAACAGCAGCTTTCACCCGAGGATTACGAAACGCACTACAACCTCGGCATCGCGTACAAGGAGATGTCCCTCACGGACGAAGCCATCAGCGAGTTTCAGAGGGCCGCGAAGAGTTCGCAGTACGCGGTGGAGAGCTGCTCGATGCTCGGCCTGTGCTTCCTCGAGAAGGGCCTCCCTCAGCTCGCGATCAAGTGGTACCGCAAGGGTCTCGAGGCCCCCAACATCCGCGAGGAGGACCGCCTCGGCCTGCAGTACGACCTGGCGAACCTCTATGCCAACGTGGGCGATCGGGAGAGCGCGTACCGGACGTTCCTGGAGATCTACGGGTCGAACGCTTCCTTCCGTGATGTCGGCGAGCGGTTGAAGGAGCTCGCGCCCGCGTGAGACGCGGCCGGCCCTCCTGAGATCCGCCGTGTCCGGCGATGCCGCCCCTCTCCTTTCGGTCCGCGCCCTGACGATCGCGGTGCCGGGTCCGTCCGGGGAAGAGGTCCCGGCGGTGGACGGCGTCTCGTTCGACGTCGCAGCGGGCGAGATCGTCGCCCTCGTCGGCGAGTCGGGGTGCGGAAAGACTCTGACGTCGCTCGCCCTCGTGGACCTCGTGCCTCCGCCCGTTCGCGTGCTCTCGGGAGACGTGTTCTTCTCGGGCCGCGATGTGCAGGCGCTCGGCGCTCGCGAAAAGGAACGCCTGCGCGGGGGCGGCATCGGGCTCGTGTTCCAGGAGCCGGCGGCCGCGCTCGACCCCGTCAGGACGATCGGCTGGGAGCTGACGGCCGTCCTCGAGCGGCATCGCGGCATGTCGCGGAAGGCGGCGCAGGGCGAGGCCAGGCGATGGCTCCAGCGCGTGGCACTGCCCGATCCCGGGCGCCAGATGCACGCCTTTCCCCACCAGCTCTCCGGAGGAATGCGGCAGCGCGCGCTTCTCGCGCTGGCCCTCGCCGGCGGGCCGCGCCTGCTCGTCGCCGACGAGCCCACGGCGGCGCTCGACGTCACGGTGCAGGCGCAGATTCTCGAGCTCCTCCTCACGCTCAGACACGAGCTCGCGCTCTCCGTTCTCCTCGTCACGCACGACCTCGGCGTCGTGGCCGAGGCCGCGGACCGGGTTCTCGTCATGTACGCGGGCGAGATCGTGGAGAGCGCTTCCGCACGAGAGCTTTTCGCGCATCCCCGCCATCCCTATACGCGCGCGCTCCTCGCCGCGCGGCCGGGGTACGAAGCGCCGGACGCCGGACGCCTGGCGGCCCTGCGGGGCGCGGTTCCCGAGCCTGGCCGGAGACCGCCGGGTTGCGCTTTCGAGCCGCGCTGCGACGAAGCGTTCGGGCGGTGTACCGCGGCGCGGCCGACCCTGATGCCGGCCGGCGCAGGCTCTGAAGCCGCGTGCTTCCTCTTCGATGGCGAAACGGGGGCGCGCGTCTCATGAGCGCGACCGCGCCGCCACCGCTACTTTCGGTGCGCGACCTCCATAAGACGTTCGCTTCGCGGTCGGGCCGGGTGACCGCCCTCCACGGCGTCGCCTTCGACCTCGCGGCCGGCTCCACGCTCGCCCTCGTGGGGGAGTCGGGCTCCGGCAAGACGACCACGGCGCGACTCGTCCTGCGCCTCGCGGCGCCCGACCGAGGCTCGGTGCTCTTCGACGGAACCGACTGGCTCGCTCTTTCCGCCCGGGAGCTCAACCGCAGGCGCCGCGAAGTCGGCGTCGTGTTTCAGGACCCCGCCACGTCGCTCGATCCGCGGCTGACGATCGGTGAGGTCGTCGCCGAGCCGCTCGCGATTCATGGAATCGGGGCCCGGGCGGAGCGGCGGACGCTCGCGGCCGCTCTCGTCGACTCGGTGGGGCTGCCCGCATCGGCTCTGGCCCGGCTCCCGCGCGAGCTTTCCGGAGGTCAAAGGCAGCGCGTCGCGATCGCGCGCGCCCTCGCGTCGGGGCCGCGTCTCGTCGTGCTCGACGAGCCCGTCTCGGCCCTCGACGTGTCCGTTCGGTCACAGATCCTCAACCTGCTCCGAACGCTCCAGCGAAGCGCGCCATCGCGCCCCGCGTACCTCTTCATCGGCCACGACCTTTCGGTCGTGCGGTGGATCGCCGATCGCACGGCGGTGATGTACATGGGGCGCATCGTCGAAGAGGCGCCGACGGCCGCGCTCTTCGCGTCGCCCCGGCACCCGTACACGGCCCTTCTCCTGGCGTCGCGGCCCCGGGAAGCGCCGGGACCGAGGCCCGCCCCGCGCGCCGTCCCCGGCGAGCCTCCGTCTCCCGTCGACCCGCCTTCCGGCTGCCCGTTTCATCCGCGGTGCGCCTCGGCCCGGCCGGTTTGCGCGCAGGAAATGCCCGCCCTCGTCCTCGAGCCGGCGGCCGGACGAAGCGTCGCCTGCCACGCGCCGCTCGAAGGCGTTTTGAAGACGCCATGACGGAAAACTTTTTCGGCGCACCTCCGTACTGCTAGGCGGTGGTCTTCCTCTATCATCTCCTCTGGTTTCAGGAGGTTCTCGTGACTCGTGACCGCTCGCCGAACCCTGCCCGTCCGCGCCGGATCACGCTCCGCATGGCCGTGGCCGCCGTCGCGCTCACCCTCGCGGCTCCGGCCGCGCGCGCGGACGACGCCCTTTCGCTGCCGGTCAGCGCGAAGGCGCGGCGGTCCGTGCCCCTGCCCTCCGGCGAAAAGATCGAATTGACGCTGCAACAGGCGATCAGCCTGACTCTCCAGAATGTTCTCGACCTCGACGTCGCGTCGTACAGCCTCGAGGAAGCGCGATTCGGCATCCGGTCGGCACGCGGCGCGTTCGACCCGTTCATCCAGCTCGATCTCCAGGCGACCGATTCGCAGAACGCGACGGCCTCGAGGATCCAGGCCTCGGAGTCGAAGACGGCCGCGGGGAACTTCACGTTCGGCGGTCTTCTGCCCTTCGGCACGACGTACACCCTGGGCTGGACGAACCTGAGGCGTGACTCGGTGATCCCGGGGTTCACGACCGTCAATCCAACGTACACGAGCGGCCTGACGGGCAGCTTCACGCAGCCCCTTCTCCGCAATCTCGGCACGACCGTGAACACGCGGTTCGTCGTTCAGGCGCGGTACACGAGGGACTCTTCCGCCTACGACTTCGTGCGCGCCGTCCAGGGGGCGATCCAGCTCACGGAGATCGCGTACTGGGATCTGGTCTATGCCGTCGAGAACCTGCGCGCCAAGCAGGAGGCTCTCGATCGCGCCAAGGACCTCAATCGCATCACGAAGATCAAGATCGACGTCGGCGCGCTCGCTCCGATCGACATCGTGCAGACCGAGGTCACGATCGCGCAGCGCGAGCAGGACATCATCACGGCCGAGGGGCTGATCGGCGACGCCCAGGACCGGCTCCGCCGCCTCCTGAACGTGCAATCGCAGCCCGATTGGAGCCGTCCCATCGTGCCCACGGACCGGCCGACGCGCGAGTCCCTCCGCGAGGGCTTTCAGGCGGACGTGGAAGCCGGCTTCAAGCGTGCGCTCGAGACGCGGCCCGAGGTCCGGCAGGCGCTCCTCACGATCGAGTCGAAAAAGCTCACGCGCGCCTACACGACGAACCAGCTCAGGCCGCGTCTCGATCTCTCGGGCAGCTACGGCTTCAACGGGCTCGGCGCCCAGTCGCTCATCCAGAATCCCGACGGGACGCTGACGCAGCTCAACTACAGCGATGCCCTGCAGGACATCGTCCACAGGACCTTTCCGACCTGGACGATCGGCCTCACGTTCGCCGTTCCGATCGGGAACAACGTCGCCCGCGGGAACGACGCCATCGCGAACGCCGACCTCGAGCTCGCGCGCACGAACTTCGCGATCACGAAGGCCAATCTGCAGGTCGAGGTGCGCGGCGCGGCCCGCGCGATCGACATCGGGTACCGCAGCGTGGCCGCGGCCAGCAAGGCACGCGAGCTGGGCGAACGAAACCTCGACGCCGAGAAGAAGAAGTTCGAGAACGGCATGTCGACGACGTTCCAGGTCGCCCAGGTCGCCAACGACCTCACGACGGCGGTCACGGCCGAACTGCAGGCGATTGCGACCTATCTCAAGGACATCACGGCGTGGCACAAGTCCGTCGGGGACATCCTCGACGTGAAGAACGTCGTCCTCGAAGGTCTGCCGGTCGCCACGACCGCGGCGCCGGCCGAAGAAGGGGCGATTCCGTGACGGACGCGCCCGGGACCGTTCCCGCCGAGGCCCCGATCTCTCCGGTCTCCGCCGTCGTCGGAACGTTCTCGCGCCCCTCCGAGACGTTTCGGCGCCTCGTCGCCCGGCCGACGTGGTGGCTCCCCCTGGTTCTGGTCCTCATCGCCACGACCGTCTCGTGGGCGGTCGTGGCGCCGAAGATGGACATGGACCGCACGGTGCGCGAGTCAATCGAGAAGCGGGCCGAGAAGAGCGGGCGGACGCTCGCGCCCGAGATGATCGACCGGCAGGTCCAAATGTCGAAGAAGATGATGCCCGTGTTCTTCGCGGTCGCCGTGGCCGGGAGCGCGGTTGTCTTCTTCTTCGCGGCGCTGGTCCTTTTGGGTTCCGCGAAAGCGATGGGAGCGGAAGCCCGCTACACGCAGCTCCTCGCGATCTGGGGCCACGCGGGGCTCCCGAGCGTTCTTGGGGCGTTTCTCGCGATCCCGATCTATCTCCAGCTCCCGGACGCCTCGTTGACGCAGGATGCCGTGCAGCAGGTCGTCAAGTCGAACGTCGGAGCCTTCCTGGACCCCTCGGCGCCGGCCGCGCTCCGCGCATTCGCCTCGTCACTCGATATTTTCTCGTTCGCCGTGCTGTTTTTTCTCGTCCTCGGCATCCGCCGGCTGCCGGGGCTTTCGAAAGGCGCCGCGACCGCCATACCGATCGTCCTCTGGCTCGTCATCGTGATCGGCAAGGTCGCGTGGCACGCGGTGATGGGCTGAGGCCGCCGATGCTCATCGAAATGGTCGACATCGAGAAGACGTACACGGTGGGCGAGGAAAAGGTACGCGCGCTCCGCGGCGTCACGTTCTCGATCGATCGGGGCGAGTATGTGGCGATCATGGGCCCGTCGGGCTCGGGCAAGTCCACGCTCATGAACCTGATCGGTTGCCTCGACACGCCCACCGGTGGCGTCTACAGGCTGAACGGAACGCCGGTGCAGGAGATGACCGACGATCAGCTCGCCCGGATCCGGAACCGCGAGATCGGTTTCGTCTTCCAGACGTTCAACCTTCTCGCCCGCACGAGCGCGCTCGCCCAGGTGGAGCTGCCGCTCGTCTATGCCGGGATTTCGAAGAGGGAGCGGCGCGAACGCGCGGCGAAGGCGCTCGCTCATGTGAGCCTCTCCGACCGCGCGCACCACAACCCGAACGAGCTCTCGGGCGGCCAGCGCCAGCGTGTCGCGGTCGCGCGCGCTCTCGTGACCGGTCCGTCGCTCCTTCTCGCGGACGAGCCGACCGGCAACCTCGACTCGGGGACAGGCGAGGAAATCATGCGTCTCTTCCGGGAGCTGAACGAACAGGGAAACGCGATCATCATCGTGACCCACGAGGAAGACATCGCGGCTCACGCGAGGCGCATCATCCGGATCCGCGACGGCCGGATTTCGGACGATCGGCCGAACGACTCCAGCCGCGCCGAGCTCGTGGCGAGGGCGAAGAGGGAAGCGCTCGAAGGCCCGGCGCCGGCCTTGGTCCCCGCCTGACGCGTCGCGCCGCGGCGCAGCGGCTACACTCCGCGCGTGCTCGCGGACGTCCTCGCGCTCGTACTCCTCCAACTCGCCGTCGGCCTCGCGATCTGCAACGCCCTGACGCCGTCGAAACACCTTTCGGGCGGCTTCTTTGCTCTCCACGGAGCCATCGCGTCGATTGCTCTTGTCCTGTCGTGGTGCGTTTCGAGGAGCGGTGGATCGTCGGCTCTCTTCGCCGTCGCATTCGCTGCGCTGCTCGCCCATACGTTCGCCGCGCGGGCGGGCTCTCTCACCCTTTCTAAGAATCTTCTCTTCATCTCGGCCTCCTGCGGCGTCGCCCTCCTTCTGTCGCGCGTGCGTGTGGAACCGTTCGTCTCCCTTCCCGGCATCGGACCCATCTGGCTCGGCTGCGGGCTTCTCCTCGGCGCGCTGCTCTTCGGCGCCGTCGTGTGGGCGATGAACCTCGGACACTGGTATCTCGTCTCGACATCTCTGCCGTTCGGCCTCCTCGTGCGCGCGACCGAGGCGTTCGCCGTTCTTGCGCTCCTGCGCGCGGCTTTCGCAGTCGTGGCGCTGGGCCTCGTGGCGCGCGGCTCCGAGGGTGAGGCGGGGGAGGCGTTGGCGGCGCTCCTCGATCCGATGCGCGATGGCTTCTTCTTCTGGTCGCGCGTTTTGTGGGGACTCGTCGCGCCGCTCGTCCTCGCGCCGTTCGTCGTGAAGACCGCAAGGATGAGGTCGAATCAGGCGGCGACTGGGCTTCTCTACGTGGGGCTGGTGTTCGTGCTCGTGGGCGAGCTCCTCGCCGCCTACCTCACGCGACGCTCGGGGCTTCCCGTGTGAGCGCGGGGCGCGGCCCGGGCAGCGTGGCCGAAAGAGCCGCGGCAAGCAGGGGGAGGGCCCCGAGGACCGGAAAGACGGCCGCGACGCCCTGGTGGTCGGCGAGGGCCCCGAGGAGCGGCACGCCGACGCCCCCGATTCCGATCGCGAGCCCCATCGTCACGCCGCCCGCGATGCCTTCGCGTCCCGGCAGATACTCCTGGCCCATGACCACCGCCACGCTGTACGTGCCCACCGTGCCTCCGCCGATGAGGACGAGACTCGCGAGACCGGCGACGCCCGGCACATGCAGGAAAAAGGCGAGAAGGGGGGCGAGCGGAAGGAGGAAGCCCACGAGGACGGCTCGCCGGCCGAAGCGGTCGGCGAGCCGTCCTCCTGCCAGGGTGGCCACGGCTCCGGCGAGGAGCATCGCGGTCACGGCGAGGGCGGCCAGCTGCTTCGGAACGCCGCGAACACTCACGAGATAGAGAGGGACGAAGGAGACGAGCCCGAAGGCGAAGAGCGAGCGGATGACGATGACGCCGGAGAGCCGTGCGAAGGCTCCCCATCGCGGCGGGACGGCGTCCGGATCGGCGCGCGAGCGCGACACTTCGGGCCGAAGCGGGCGCAGTCTGGGCAGCTCGCGGGCGAGCAGAGCCGCCATGAGGCCGGCCGGCAGGGCCATCCAGACGATGCGCCCCACGCCTCCGGACCCCGCGAGGAAAGCGATGGCGACCGGCCCGAGCGCGATCCCGAGATTGCCGCCCACGGAAAACACGCTCATTCCGGTCGCGCGGCGCTCGCCGGATGCGTAGTTCGCGTAGCGTGCGCTCTCGGGATGGAAAGCGGCCACGCCGGCGCCCGAAAGGAGAACCGCGGCGACCGTCGCGCCATAGCTCGTCACGAGGCCCGCGAGCGCGAGACCTCCGCCGGCGGCGAGAACCGCGAGGGGGATGAGGAAGGGGAGGGGGCGCCGGTCGGACAGATGCCCGAGGGCCGGCTGGATGAGCGACGAGAGGAGCGTCGCGGCTAGGACGACGCCGCCCGCCGCAGCGTACGTCAGGGAGCGCTCGGCGATGAGGAACGGCAGCAGCGCCGGCACGGCGCCCTGGTTCATGTCGTTGACGACGTGTCCGGCGGCGAGCCAGCCGAGGGCGCGGCGGTCGGTCTGGCGGCTCACCATGAGCAATGGTAAGAGACGGAGAGAGGGAGAAGAAGATTTTCTTAGAAAAGGAAGAGGGGACCGAAGAGAAGATTTCTTAAAAGGCGCGCGCCGCGGAGCGGTCGGGGACCCTTGACTGGGGTCAGCCGAGCGCACGTTTTCAATTATCGGCGGCTGCATGTGCAGCCGCCGCATATGAGCAGAATCCGGGAGGAGGAGCTCTGTCGTGCGTGCCGCCTTGGCCCGCTTCGCCATCGCCTTCGCGAAAAGGGGGGCGCGGGCGACCAAAGGCGCGTCAAGTCGCCTGCGCGCGGCCTGCCTGGCCGTCAGCCATGCTCGCCCCCGTTACGGATGGGCAGTGATGATCTCGATGACTCCTACGCCGACAATGACCAACACGATCGCACAGAGAAGGAAGAAAGGCACCCGCGCGACGGTGAGCAGGAGCCGATCACCCAGCCCGGCGTCGGTCGGCATCCTATGCGACCGAAGATGAAGCCCTGTGTACGCCAGCACAGAGGCCAGGCAGACGATCCCGACAATCCTGAAAGGGAGAAGAACCTCACCTCTTAAGTTAACGGCGGGATAGATCACGACGAGTCCCACAAGGAAGGCGACACCGACGAGAGCCACACGCGCGCCGAGGTCCAGCGGCAGCCACGGGCACGCGGCGGCCCGGCGCGCCGTCACTTGGAACGACACAAGCCCGATGAACGAAGCCGCGGCCACAATGACGCCGGGATACCGAAGCCAGGGCTGCCCAAGAAATTCTGAAAGGGTGGGCGTGAGGAGCGTCCCGGCCAACATAGTCGCGATAAACGAAAGCAGCCAAATGACAAACGGGCACGACAGAGCCTTCTCGGGCGGCGTTTGCCTGCTCATAGCGGCGATCACCTCATGAAGGAGTGCGGAATGGTTCTTGAGTGCTCGAATACGCCCGCGACCGCCCACTTCGGGCCGGCCAGAGGCCCGATGCGAGTTTCGGAGAAGCAGGCCAGAAGGCCGTCGTCGATTGGAGCATACGTACGCGGAGCGAGAGGGACCACGGGCGGATTCTACGTTCGGGGGTCGTGGTCCTCGTCAGCGGTCAGCTCCAGCTTCGGCAGGGTCAGCCGGTAGATCTCTCGGCGGTGCCCGATGCGGAGCACAAGGACGAGGAGGATGTCGTTCTTGATCGTGTAGACGATCCGGTAATCGCCCGCACGTACGCGCCAGATGTTCACGGAGCCGGCGAGCATGTCGGCGTTCGGGGGCCGGGGATCCTCGGCGAGGGCTTCGAGCCGGGTGAGAAGGCGCTTCTGGACCTCGCGCGGGAGCCGTTTGAGGTCGCGCTGGGCGGTTTTCTTCAGCCGGACGCGACAGCGGGGTTTCGGCGGCTCGGGCTCGTTCAGAGCCCCAGCTCCGCGCGGACCTTCTCGAGGGAGACGCTGCCGGGCTCCCTGAGCGCCTTCATCGCCGCTTTCACGTCGAGCCGGTCTTCCTCTTCGGCGATGAGGCGCTCGAAAAGCCTGAAGTCCTGCGTGGCGATCAGCACGCCGAGGGTCTTCTTGCCCTTGCGGATGCGGACCGGCTGACCGGGGGCCAGGCGAGCCAGCGCTCCGCGTGAGCGTGGTGCCTTCGGTTCTTTGGCGGCAGCGTGACTCATACCGTGATTCTAAGCCGTTCGGAGTTTTCTCATATGCGGCGGCTGCAGTTGCGGCCGCCGATAGAAGAAATCTTTTCCCCGGATGCCCGGTGTCAAGGGTCGGCGACCGCTCCGCGGCGCGCGCAGCGCGCCCTTGACTCCGGACATCCGGGGAGCATCCGTGTTCATCTTTCTAAGAAGAAATTCCCTCTTCTTACGTATTCTCCGCGCGTGCGCGCCTCCGTCTACTGCTCCGAATGCTTCGCTCGCATCGAGCTGCCCGCGCCGCTCGACGCGCCTGCGGGATCGGTCTCTTGCCCTTCTAAGCATCCCCCGGTCTCTTTCTCCCATTCCGAAGCCGTCAAGGCCGACTCGCGCGTCGACGTCTGCTCGCGTTGTTCCTCCACGGCCCTCTTCGTCCAGAAGGATTTCGATCAGCGCCTCGGCTGCGCGATCCTCGCCTTGGGCGCGGCGGTCGCCCTCGGCGTTTCGTGGCGCTTCGGGGGAATTTGGCTCGTGCCCGTGCTTCTCGCCGTCGCGGCGGCGGATCTCGTCCTCGCGCGGCGCGTCGCACCCGTGGTCATTTGCTATCAATGCGACACGGAGTACCGCGGGGTCGCCGATGTCTCCGCGATACGTCCCTATGACCCGCACGTTGCGGAACGGTTCGCCGAAGTGAAGACCGTGCGGCGCATGAACCCCTGACGAGATCGGCTATCCTCGCCCCTTCCCATGCGACCACTCGGCACCTATCGC
>JBGPDK010000093.1:0-12666 GCA_041482235.1 Thermoanaerobaculia bacterium
CACGGAAAAGAGCGCACCCAGGCCCTGGCGGGCGAGCGCACGAGCCTGAACCTCGCCGGCGTCGAACGCGCGACGCTGCGGCGCGGCCAGGCTCTCGTCGCGCGCGGAGGCCTCGCGCCCTCCTCCGTCCTCACAGCCGAGGTCACCTGGCTGCCGTCCGTCGCGGCCGTCCTCGAAGACGGGGCGCGCCTGCGCGTGCATCTCGGCACGGCCGACGTCGCGGGACGCGTCCACCGCCTGGGGGACGCGGCAGCGGGTGGCCGCGCGTTCGTCCTCGGCTCGAGCGGCTTCGCGCAAATCACGCTGGATTCGCCGCTTCCCGCGCGCCCCGGCGATCGCTTCGTCCTCCGCAGGCCGTCGCCCGTCGAGACGGTCGGCGGCGGCCGCGTGCTCGACGCGGGACGAGAGCGCCTGAGGCGGCGAAGCGGCGTGGACGTGGACCGCATCCTCTCCGTCCTCGCGCGCGGGGACGAGAGGGACCTCGCGGATCTCTTCCTTCTCGAGGCGGGCCCGGCCGGCCTCACGGCCGCGCGCCTCGCGCTCCGCCTGGGCGTGCCGGCCCCCGCCGCCGCGAGCCTCCTCGACGCGCTCGCTTCCTCGGGAAAGGCCTTGCGCATCGCACCCGCGCTCCATGCGCACGCCGCCGCCGCCTCCGCCCTCGCCGAGCGGGCTGCGGTTGCATTCGCCGAGCGAAAGAAGAGCGGCGGCACGTCCGTTTCGTTCGGCAAGAGCGAGTTCGTCGAACGCCTGGCCAGGGGGCTGTCTCCCGCCGCCGGGGACGGCTGGATCGCGGTCCTCGCCGCGTCGAAGAAGCTCGCGCTCGACGGTGATCGCGTCGTCCCGGCCGGCGCGAAGGCGGCGGATCTCGCCGGCGACTCAGCGTCCTTCGCCGCGAAGATCGCCGAAGGCTATCGCGCGGCCGGTTTCGAGCCCCCGAGGCTTCCCGATCTCGCGGCCGCCGTCGGCACGAAGCCGGCCGTCGTGGACGGCCTCGTCTCGCACCTCGTGAAGTCCGGAACCCTCGTGCGCCTCTCGCCCGACCTCGTCGTCCACCGCGACGTCGCGGCTGCGGCGGAGAGGAAGCTCGAGAGCGTGCGGGGACAGACCCTGAGCGTGGCGGGCTTTCGGGACCTCCTCGGGCTCACGCGCAAGACGCTCATTCCCCTGCTCGAATACTTCGATGCGAAAAAACTGACGCGGCGCTCGGCGGATGTCAGGAAAGTGGAGTAGATCGCGCCCCACGCAGGTTCTTCTTCACGACGCGTTCGCTCTTCTTCTTCGCCGAGTCGACCGTGTAATCGAGCGTGGCGTCGAGCGCCATCCAGCACGAGGCGGGGCGGCCGCCGGCCTGCGCCGGCGTAAAGCGCCACTTCGAAGCGAGCTGCTTCATCCAGAGCCCGAGAAGCGGCTCCGTCTCTCCGGTCGGAAGGAACCGGGACATCGCGCCCTGCTCGGAAACCTCGACGAGCGCGGTCACTCGCGCCCTCTGCCTTGTCGCGTCGAAGCTCCAGGGCGTCTTCTCGGGTGTGGGAAGCACGTCCACGTCCTCGATCGAGACGGCCGCCGGGTCCTTCGGGTCGATCTCGCGCGGATAGCGGCTCATCCAGGCTTCGCCCGCGGTGTCGAGGACGGTGGCGACGAGCGGATCGTCCCTGCGGAGCACCTCGAGCGTGAACCCTGCGAAGACCGCCTTCTCGAGCGAGAGCGCGAGCTCGATGCCATAGGTCATCCACGTCGCGGCCGGCTGCCCGCCCTTCTTCGCCGGCGTGAACCGCCAGCGAGGGACGAGTGCGGGAATCGGCGCCGCGAGCGCCTTGAGCGGCGGCTCGACGGCAACGGCCTCGGCTACGCGCCCGGTCTCGAGCAGATGAACCGCAAAAACGAGCGGCTGGCGCGTCGCCAGATCCGGCGGATTCGCGCGCTCGGCGAGCTTCGGCGCCTCGTCGAGCGCCCGAAAGAGCGGGTGGACGTACGCGACCTCGGCGGGCGTGAGCCGCGCGGCGTCGGGCAGCGCCTCCACGGGCCGGGAAGCCGGCGTCTGGGCCCGCGCGAGGCCGGCGGCCGCGAGCCCCGCGGCGGCCACGAGGAAAGCGAAACGCGCCATCGAGAGGATTCTACCGGCAGCCGCGGCCGGTGGCCCTCGTGTAGCCAGCCCCCAGGCGTTTACTTCGCCTCGGCCCAGTTCCGGCCCTGGCCCACCTCGACCGTGAGCGGCACCGCGAGCGCAGCGGCGCCCTCCATCGTGGCCTTCGCGAGCGCGCCCGTCTTTCCCGAGAGAGCCTCGGGGCACTCGAGGACGAGCTCGTCGTGCACCGAAAGGAGAAGGCGCGCTTCGGGGATCTCGCGCGCGAGCGCCACGTCCAGATTGATCATCGCCTTCTTGATGAGATCCGCCGCCGAGCCCTGGAAGGGCGCGTTCATGGCCATCCGCTCGGCGTTCGCGCGCACGTTGTGGTTGCGGTCGTGCAGGCCGGGAATGGGCCTCACGCGGCCGAAGATCGTCTCGGTGCCGCCCGTCGCGCGCGCCTTCTCGAGGATGGAGTCGAGGCACGCGCGGATCCTCGGAAACCGCTCGAAGTAGGCGGTGATGAAGTCCTTCGCTTCGGCGCGAGGCACCCCGAGCTGCGCCGCCAGCGCGAACGGGCCCATGCCGTAGAGCACGCCGAAGTTGATCGTCTTCGCGCTGCGCCGCTGACTCGTCGTGACGGCCTCCTGCTCGATCGAGAAGATCTTCGCCGCGGTGGCGCGGTGGATGTCTTCCCCGCGCCGGAACGTCTCGAGGAGCGCCTCGTCGCCCGAGAGGTGCGCGAGAAGACGCAGCTCGATCTGGGAGTAGTCCGCGGCCACGAGGAGTTTTCCCGGCGGCGCGACGAAGGCGCGGCGGATCGCGCGGCCCGCCTCCGTGCGCACGGGGATGTTCTGGAGATTCGGCGCGTTCGAAGAGAGGCGCCCCGTCGCGGCCACGGCCTGGTCGTAGCGCGTGTGGATACGCCCGTCCCCCGCGATCGCCGAAGGAAGCGCGTCCACGTACGTGCCCTTGAGCTTCGAGATCTCGCGCCATTCGAGGACGAGGCCCGGCACGGGCCCCGAGGAGAGAGCGGCGAGCTCCTCGAGCACCTCGGAGCCCGTCGAGAAGGTTTTCGTCTTCGCCGTCTTCTTCACTGCCGGGTAGCCGAGCTTCTCGAACAGGATCCGCCCGAGCTGCGGCGGAGACCCGATGTTGAAAGGCTCTCCCGCCGCCTCGTGCGTCTTCTCCTCGAGCGCGGCGAGGCGCGCGTCGAATTCCTTCGACATCGCGGCGAGAACGCCGCGGTCCACCGCGACGCCCGCGATCTCCATGCGCGCGAGGACGGGGACGAGCGGCATCTCGATGTCCTCGAGGACGCGCTCGAGCGGGGACCCCACCGCGAGGCGCGGAGCGAGCGCCTGAACGAGCGCGAGCGGGAGGCGCGCGCGCGGAGCGAGCCACCGCCGGCCTGCCTCGGACGCGAGCATCCCGATCGTGACCGGCTCTCCCGCGGCGAGCTCCTTCAGGGGCGGCACGGCCTCGGGCGGGAGGTTCAGGATGCCGCGCGCGTCGCCCGCCAGGTCGTGCGCGTGGAGGCCCGGAGAGACGACGTAGCTCGCGAGCATGGAGTCGAGGACGCGGGCAGGAGGTGCGATAGAGAGCGCGTCCGCGGCGAGGAAAAGGCGCTTGGCGTCGTGGGCGACGAGAGGCACGTCTCGAAAGAGAGCCGCAAGCGCTCGCGTTCCCGCCTCGTCGAGAGCGAAGGCCGCCGTGCGGTCCCCAGGGATGGCCACGACCGCCGCGAGGGGCGGGGCGGGCCAGGGCGAGCCCGGCCCGCACTCCACGTGCACAGCCGCGCGACCCCCCTTTTGGGCCGCGGCGACGAGAGCCGCGAGGCCCGAGGAGGACGCTTCCCAGCGGATCGCCTCCCGCGCTCCTTCAGGCGCGGCCTCCTCGTCGAAAAGGGAGAGCGTCGCGGGCGCCGCGGGCGCCGCGGCCTTCGCGGGAGCGTCCTTTCGGGATTCGAGCAGCTCTTTCCTGAGCTTCGCGAAACCCAGCTCCTCGTAGAACGTGGCAAGCTTCCCCACGGCTTCTTCCGTGAGCGGGCGGATGCGGAAATGCTCGAGGAGGTTTTCCGGAGAGGCGGGCAGCGGCCGGTCGCATCGCACGGTCGCGAGCGCCCTCGATCGGAACGCGTCCTCCCGCCCGCTCGCGAGCGTCTCTCTGCGCTTGCCCTTCACCTCGGAAAGCCGGGCGTAGACGTCATCCAGCGAGCCGAACGCCGCGACCAGCTCCTTCGCCGTCTTCTCGCCGATTCCCCGGACGCCCGGGATGTTGTCCGAAGAGTCGCCCATCAGCGCGAGGACGTCGACGACGCGCGCGGGCGGCACGCCGAAGAAATCCGTGACGCCCGCCTCGTCGAGGAGGCGTTCCTGAACGGGATGCCAGACGCCGACCGCGCCGTCCTTCACGAGCTGGAAGAGGTCCTTGTCGGCCGAGGCGATCTCGACGCGCATGCCCGCGCCCGACGCGGCGACCGCGATCGAGCCGATGAGGTCGTCCGCCTCGTAGCCCGCTTCCTCGACGACCGCGAGACCGAGGAGGCGGCAGAGCCGCTTCGCGTCGTCGATCTGCGGCACGAGGTCGTCCGGCATCGCCTGGCGCTGCGCCTTGTAGCTGGCGTCCATCTCCTCGCGGAACGTCTTCTCGTACCGGTCGAAGGCCACGGCGACCGCGTCGGGCTTGCGCGTCGCCTCGTACTTCCGCCACATGTTCAGGAAGCCGTAGACCGCGTTCGTGGGCCTGCCTCCGGGGCCGGTCAGCCCGCGGATCGCGTAGAACGCGCGATAGAGATAGTTCGAGGCGTCGAGGAGCGCGAGCGTCGGCATCGGCGCGAGTCTATCCGCCGCCGCGACCTCTCAAGGCGCCTGGGAGACGTCCACGTCGGCTGGCGCGAGGTCGCGTCGTCCGAGGCGCAGAACGAGGCGGACCGTGGGCCAGACAGGAGGTTCTGCCGGCAGCCGCAGGCGGATCGGCCCGCCCGGCGGCGCGGTCGCGACGGCGGCGTTCACGGCGTCGACTTCGGCCGGACCGCGGGCGTAGGCGTAGGAAGAGCGGCCGGCGCACTCGGCGCGCCAGCGCGCCGGGTCGAGGCTGAGGGAGAGCAGAACGGCCGCGGCGGCGAGCGCGGGCCCCCGCGCCCTTTCGGGAAGTCGCGCCGTGAGGGCCGCGAGACCCGCGACCGCCCCCGTGAGGAGACACGGCACGAGACACGCCAGAAAACGCGGCTCGAGCGGATACGGGTCGAGCGACATCAGCAGCACCGGCCAGGCGGCGAACGCCGCTAGCGCGCGCCGCGTCCTTTCGCCCGGCAGAACGAGCGCGAGGAGGAGGCCGAAGAGCACGAGAGAGGCGGGCCCGGCGCCGAGCGTGTACTCGCCCTTCAGAAAGCCTCCGAAGGTCGCCAGCTTCGCGAGCGGATTCCACTCGGGCGCCTGGGTGGGTTGAAAGATCTGGCGATGCCAGCCGCGGACGTTCGCGGGGTCGAGGCACCAGGCCGCGGGAGGGAGGAGGCCGAGGAGCGCGAAGTCGCGAAACGCAGAGGACGCGCCTCTCCAGGCCTCGGCGAAAGCTCGGCGGCGGAAGAAGAAAAGAACAGCGAAGAGGACGAGGGCGCCCCAGGCGACGTTCGGGACGCTCGGCGCGAGGCGGGCGCGCGCGCCACCCCCTTGCGTCTCGAGAATCGCGCGCGCCGACGCGAGCACCGCCGCGAGCGCAAGGATTCCCGCTCCCGCGCCGCGCAGCAGGAACGCCCGCACCGCCGTCCCGAGAAGCCGCCGCGCGTCCGGGGTCTCCTCGACGAGGACGACGGCGAGAAACGTCCCGAGCACGAAGAACCCGAAGTGATACTTGAGGAAAAAGAGCGCCGCTCCGGCGAGAAACGCGGCCCTCTGCGTCCGCCGCCCGGGACGCCCGAAGAAAAACCACGCGAGGAGCGCGAGGAAGCCGCCGAGGCTCTCGAGCATGGGCCACGCGGAGGTCTCGAGCAGCATCGGCGAGCGCAGGAACAGGGCCGCGACGAGGAGCCAGGTCGCCCCCGCCGCGAGGAGTCCGCCCGGAGCGAGCCTTCGCGCCAGGAGATAGGCCGCGGACGGCGCGAGGACGAACGCGGCGAGGCTCGGCAGGCTCGCGGCGGAGAGCGAGGGCCCGAACGCGGCCTGGAACGGCGCGCTCACGAGCGCCCAGAGGGGTCCCCACCAGTGCCGGCCGAGGAGGAGACCCAGCGCGTCGAGGGGACGAAAGAGCCTCAGATCGTCGAAGAGGTCGAGGCCCTCCGCCGCGTGCAGGGCCGCGTCCCAAGAGAGGGAGGAAACGGGCGTCCGTGCGATCGCCTCTGACCGGAACGGGAGCGCGACGAAGAGCGCCAGCGGAACGAGGGCCGCGGCCAGCACTCCGTCGACGATCTCTTCCCGGCGCATCCGCCGCCGAGTCTAGCGGCCCGGCTGCCCGTACAATCGGGGCGAGGGGGGTCCCGCCCGATGTCCGCCGTTCCCGCCTCGCCCCGCGTTCCCCCTGCCCCTGCGGTGACGAACAACCGCGTCGCGGCGGCGCTTCTCGCGCTCGCGGCCGAAGAGCCGGGCGGACGCGCGGCGACCGAGTACCGCGCCGCCGCCCGGACTCTCCGGGGACTCGGCACGGATCTCTTCGGACGCCGCTTCGCGCTCGCGTCCCTGCCCGGCGTGTCGCTCCGAGCCGCCGACGCGATCGGCTCCTTCCTCGCGTGCGGCTCGGATGAGAACATCGACGACGCTCTCGCGGCGATGCTCGATCGCGCGGATCCCGCGGCGGGGCGGAAGCGGGATTTCCTCTCGCGCGCGGATGCCGACCGGATTCTCTCCGCGCCCGGCGGGATCTGCCGGGCGGATCTGTGCGGCGACCTCCACCTCCACACCGACCGCTCCGACGGCCGGATGCCCCTCGCCTCGCTTCATCGCGCGCTCGAGCGCCGGGGGGACCGCTATGCGCTTCTCACGGACCATGCGCGCGACTGCGCCGTCGCGGGCGGCCTCTATCCCGCCGACTTCCGCGCGCAGAGGCGCGAGGTCGATCTCCTGAACGCGCGAGCCGACTCGGGATTCACGATGTTCCTCGGCGCGGAGGCGAACATCGCCGAGGACGGCACGCTCGACGTGACGCCTCGGAGCGTGCCCGAAGTCAGGGCCGTCGTCGCGTCGGTGCACACGGATCTCCGGAGCCCGCGCGATCAGACGGCGCGCCTCGTGCGGGCCCTCGAGACGCCCGGCGTCGCGATCCTGGGCCACCCGAAAGGCCGTCTCTACGACATGCGGAGCGGCGTCCGCGCGGACTGGCCGCGCGTTTTCGCGGCCGCCGCGGCACGTGGAGTGGCGATCGAGCTGAACGGCTGCCCGGAAAGGCTCGACCTCCCGCCCGCGCTCGCGGCGCTCGCCGTCGACTCGGGCTGCCTCTTCTCGCTCTCCTCGGACGCGCATGCCGCGCCGCACCTCTCGTTTCTCGACTTCGGCCTCGCCGTGGCGCGGCTTGCGGGCATCGCCGCTTCCCGTGTCGTCAACACCTTCTCGCGCGACCACTTCGCCGAGTGGCTGGAGGAGCGGCGAACCGGCTAGGGCACGAACTTGATGGCAAGAGCGAGCGCGACGTCCGTGGAGTCTCCATAGCGCGGCACGTTCTCGAGGAGCGCCAGGCTGGCGAGAACATGGCCGCCAAACCGGCGTGAAACTCCCAGCGTGATGTCGAGACTGGCCGGCGCCTCGTCGCCCACGGCGTCGCGGCGGAACGGGCTCTGTTCCCACGTCGCCGACAATGCGAGGAACGTCTCCTGCCCCAGCCGCACATCGGCCGCGACGAAGAGCCGCGCAAAAGCGGTCACCTCGAATGTCGTCACGGCGTCCCCGCGAAAGGGGCCCGGCACGACGAGGCCGCCCTCGCCTCGCAGCCCCCAGCGCCCGGCCGCGCCGAAGCGATAGAGCGCTCCCAGGAGGACTCCCGCGTCGAGAGAGCCGGAGCCGCGGTATTCGTTCGCATTGCCGGTCGGCACCTTCAGCGTGAGGTCCGCCGAGAAACACAGGCCATTCGCGAAGAGGTCGCGGTATCCGAGGCTCGCGGTGACGTCGGAAAGACCCGCCGCCGGCTGCCGGTCCTCGAACTCCAGCCGCCCGGACGCGCGCTGGCGGACGATGACGTACCGGCTCGGTGGGAAACTCGCCCTCTGCCCGTCGTAAAGACCGAGGGCGCGATGGAAAGACTCGACCATCGAGTCGAGGTGGAGCGCCTCGTAGGAGACGTACGGGACCTCCACGGCGACGAAGAAACGCTCGGAAAGACCCCAGGCTCCCCGCAGGGCCACGCGCGTCACTTCCCCGTCGACGAACCCGATGAAGTCCTGCGGGTGGCGGGCATGAAGCGTATCCGCCTCCTCGCGCGAGAGAGGAAGGCCGTTCCTTTGAAGCTCGTTGTGGATCGCCTCCGGATGCCAGGTGTGCGAGAACGTGTTCCCATAGGAAACCCGGAGGTCGAGCGCTCCTTTCCCCGGCCGTGGCGCCGAGACGTCCTGTGGGCCGAAGTGGAGGAACGGCACGTCGAGGAGGTAGAGCGAGCGGTCGCCGGGGATCGGCGGGCCAGGATCACCCGTCTGTCCGTGGAGAGACGCGGCGACGAAAAAAAGCGTGCCTCCGAGGACTCCCGTGAGCCGGGAGCGGGGCCCGCGTCCGCGGGGAATTCCCGCGTATTCAGAACGCGAAGAAGAGACCGGCGTCGCCGTCGACATGGTTGAACCAGCGGCCACCCTGCAGGGAGACGAAGCGCGGGCGCGCGTCCACCCGAAGCCCCAGCCACGGCAGGAGGTACGCCTTGAAACCGGCGTCGAGGTGGAAGGCGACGCGGTTGGAGTCGCGGACATCGGCCCGATCCGGAATGTCGGGATCGAGGACCGCGACACCCGCGCCCGCCCCCGCGAACGGCACGAACCGGCCGGTCAGGAACGCCCAGCGCACACCCGCCTCGATGAAGCGCAGTTGCAGCGTGCCGAGCTGCGGCTTCGAGGCGAAAACACCGCGCGCGCCCGCGACAAAGCGCGTGTCCACCCTCTCCGCGATGAGCTCCACGGTGAGGCGGGGCGAGAAAATGTAGCCGATCCTGACGCCCTGAGAGATGGCCGTGTCGGATTCGACGGCCTGTGGAAAGTACTCGTTCGAGCCCGCGGGAAGGGTGCCGCCGAAGTGCCGCCCCCACAGGACACCGAGCTCGAACTTGCCCGGCGTCTGCTGGCCCCCGGCAGGCACCGCCGCCGCGACGAAAAACGCGGCGAGCGCCAGCCGCCGGAACTGCATGAAGGCCGCATTATAGGGGCGGCTCCGGGCCCGTCGGTCAGTCGTAGGAGATCGAACCCGGATCGAAGCGGTCGCCCGTATCCGGCCCTCTCCACCGCCCGTGGTTCAGGTCGTAGTGCCAGCCAAAGGACGTGTACGGGAAGCGGAAATACGTGCCGATCGCGAGGAGCACCCTCCCCCACCATTTCTTCTCCGGCACGCCCATCCCGAGGAGCACCTCGCGCAGGTTCAGGCCTGCCTCGATGCCGACGTTTCGCTCGCGGACCGGCACGTCCGAGTACCGGTAGCCCTTCGTCCCGTATGTGACCGAAAGGAGGAGGAACCGCGCCGGCCCCGGCTTGACGCCGATCCGCGGCAGAAAGCCCGAGAGCTTCAGGTCGGCCGAGTAGATCTCCTTCGAGTAGTCGTCGCCATAGCCGCCGAACCGGCAGCATGCGTCGGGAATCCGAGCTTTCACGCGGCCGAAGCGCAGTCCGACCGTGTCCTTCAGCTCCCACGCGTCGAGGCCCGTCACGAGGACCGCGCCGATCGTGTTCGTCGCGATGTCCTCCCAGGAGAAGCCATACTGGGAGAAGCCGTCACCCATCTCGACGAGGGCGCCGGTCAGCACGATCGCGCCGAGCGCGAGGCTGCGCGCCTCGGAGGGTGTTTTGCCGAGCGACCGGTAGACGCCTTGGAGCGTGAGCGTCGAAATGTAGCCCAGGAAGACATGCGACGCTTTGTCCGCGCCGCCCGCGTATGTGTCTCGCTGAAACCAGCGCTCGTTCGCGACATCGAAGGACGACCGGCTCGACGTCCTCCACCATGCGAAGTAGCCGATGACGGGGGCCACGGCGATGACGCCGGCGGTCGCGAGCGCCGTCCTGCCGTCGAAGAGGCGGGGGAGCGGGGGGACCGCGCCCGGCGCCCTGCCTTCCGCCGCGTCCGGCGACGGCAGGGCTTCTTCCACGAGGTGAAAGCCGTCAGGTGAGGGTCCGAACGCCTCGGCCGGCCGCTCGAAGCCGAGAACCGCGGCGGAAACTCCGCCGGAGATGGAGATGACGACGCCGAGCGCGGCGAGCGCCGCGGCGCGACGCCACCGCCTCACGCGACGAGGCCGCGAGCCTTCGCGAGTGCGCGCGCCTTCCCGAGGGCCTCCGTGGCCTTTTCCTCGAGATCGTCGGCATCGTCGCGAAAACCGCGCGAAAGCTCGGGGGACGACACGCCCGGCAGGTTGATCCGCACGTTCGCGAGCGCGCCGAGCGCCGCGCCGAAAAGCAGGAGCGCGGCAACCCACGCGTCGGATGCCGCGTTCGGGTTGCCCTTTTCGAGCACGTGAGGCGCGGCCTTCAAGGCCTCGAGCGAGAAGAAGGCCGTCTGCATCGGCACCGTGGTCGCGAGGACGTTCGCCTCGTCGAGCGCGCGCGTCCGAAGGGCCACGGCCTCGGGCGTGTCCTTTGGAAGTCGCCGAGCGGCCATGACGGCATCGAACGCCTTCGTGTCCTCGTCCACGAGCTCGAGAAGGCGCACTCGGGCGCCCGCGAACCGGTCTGCCAGCGGCTCGAGCTCCTCCCAGGAGGCGCGGTATTTCTCCTTGCCGAGAGTCAGGCGGACGACCATCGAGAGGAGCGCCGCGCCGGAGGCCGCTGCCGCCGCCGCGGCCGAGCCGCCGCCGGGCACGGGAGCGTCGGACGCGAGCGCTGCCGAAAAGTCGGAGACGGAGAGCGCCGCGAGAGCCGTCATGACGCGGGCGAGCCTAGCAAATCCCCGCCCGAAACCACGTGATCTCCCCCGGCGAGAACGTCCGACACGAGGTTGACTCCCCAGTGGTAGACGAGATGCTCGAGCCGGGGCGCGTCGAGGAGAACGACGTCGGCCCGCTTGCCCGGTTCGAGCGAGCCGCGCGTCGCGGCCTCTCCCACCGACGCGGCGGCGTTCAGCGTCATGGCCGTGAGCGTTTCCTCGGCGGTGAGGCCCATGCCCACCGACGCGAAAAACGCCACGGCCGGAAGCGATTCGGTGTACGAGGAGCCCGGATTGCAGTCCGTCCCGAGCGCGACGGCGACGCCGGCGGTCACCATCGCGCGCGCGGGCGCAAAGCGGTTCATCCGGAGGAAGACGGAGGTGCCCGGGAGGAGCGTGGCGACGACGCCGGCCCGCTCCATCGCCTCGATCCCGTCGGGCTGCGCGAAAAGGAGGTGGTCCGCGGAGATCGCTCCCACCTCACCGGCGAGCCGCGCGCCGCCGAGCGGCGTCAGCTCGTCGGCATGGAGACGTGGGCGGAGACCGAGGCTCTTCCCCGCCTCCAGGATCCGGCGCGACTCCGCAAGGTCGAAGACGCCTTCCTCGCAGAAGACGTCGACGAAGCGGACGCCTCCTTCCGCCGCGAGGGCCGGGAGGATTTCGTCGCGGCACTCGGCGACGTAGCGGGCGCGGAGCATCGCGCTTCCCCGCCGCTCGGGCGGGACCTCGTGCGCGGGAAGCGCCGTCGCGGCGACCCCCACGGGATGGCCGGCGGCGCCTCGCTTGAGGGCGCGCAGCTGCTTGAGCTCGTTCGGAAGGTCGAGACCGTAGCCTGTCTTCGCCTCGCAGAAGGTCGTCCCGTGCCGCAGCATGCGGTCGAGGCGCGCGCGCACGTTTCTGGCGAGCGTTTCTTCCGAGGCGGCGCGCGTCGCGGCGACGGTCGCGAGGATGCCGCCTCCCGACGCGGCGATGCCCGCGTACGTCTCCCCTTTCAGGCGGCGGTTGAACTCGTCCTCCCGGAAGCCGTCCCACGGGAGGTGCGTGTGCGCGTCGACGAATCCGGGAACGGCCGTCTTGCCGCCGCCGTCGAGGACGGTTTCCCCGGTGGACGGCGTCTCGCCGAACCGGCGGACGAACTCGGCATCCGTCCCCGCGAAGACGACGGCGCCGTTCTCGACGAGGAGCGCGGCGTCTCTCACGCGTCGGATCGCGCCCTGGGCGGCGCCGGCGCGCGCCGAAGCTCCCTCCGGCGTCGCCAGCTCGGCGAGATGCCGGACGGACAGCCGCTTCAGGCCGTCTCTCCCTCGCGCTTCTTCGGGCGGTGGATTGCGACCGAGCCCTCGAGCTCGTCCTCTTCCTTGTCGAAGTTGAGGACCTGCTGAAAGAGATCGATCGTGCTCTGGAGCTTGAGCTGGACGTTCCGGCGCTCCATCCTGAGCTCGCGGATCTTCTTCTCCGTCTCCGCCATCCGCTCGAAGGACTGCTGCACCATCCGCTCGGCCTTCGTCTGGGCCTCGCCCACGATGCGCCCCGCGTCCTTCTCGCTCGTTTCGCGCAGGCTGTCGGCCG
>JBGPDK010000094.1:0-12624 GCA_041482235.1 Thermoanaerobaculia bacterium
GCGACTTCGAGGACACGCGCGCGATTCTAGGAGGTCGGTCCCGCCATTCCGGATAAGATGCCCGCGGGTCGAGATGCCGACGCCCGGACCGATGACGGAGAACATTCTGCAGGCGGACGTCGTGATTGCCGGCGCGGGACTGGCCGGGCTCGTGGCGGCTCACGAGCTGCTCGAGCACGGGAAGACGGTCCTCCTCCTCGACAAGGACGTCCCCGAGAAGCTCGGCGGCCTCGCCCGCGAGTCGTTTGGCGGGGTGCACCTCGTCGGCACCCCGGAGCAGAAGAGAACGGGCATCGGCGACTCGCCCGAGCTGGCTCTCCGCGACTGGCTCCGATGCGCGCGGTTCGGCGAAGGCGACTCGTGGCCGCGCCTTTGGGCCAAGCTCTATTGCGACCGCTCGCTGGACCTGATCCACGCCTATCTCCACGGCGTCGGCGTCACGTTCCTTCCCGTCGTGAACTGGCCCGAGCGCGGCGTCTTCGCGCCGGGCAACACCGTCCCGCGCTGGCACATCGCGTGGGGCACGGGCTACGGGATCATCGAGCGGGTTCTGCGCGCGCTCGCGACCCACCCGCGGTCGGCCCGGCACACGCTCCGCTTCCGGCACGCCGTGGAGGACGTCGAGGTCGCGGGCGGCCGCGTCACGGGACTCTGCGGCACCGATCTCGCGACCGGCAGGCGCTTCGTGGCGCGAGGCGATCAGGTCGTGATCGCGACCGGCGGCATCTGCGGAGGCGACCTCTCGAAAGTGCGCGCGAACTGGTACGCGCCCTGGGGCGCGCCTCCGAACGTGCTCCTCAACGGCGCCCACGTGTACGGCGACGGCGCCATGCACGACGCGGTCGCGCGGGCCGGCGGCAACCTGACGCACCTCGACAAGCAATGGCACTACCCGGCGGGAGTGCACCACCCCGCGAAGCGCAAGCCGAACGACGGCTTGTCCCTCGTGCCGCCCCGCTCGGCGCTCTGGCTGAACGCGAAGGGTGAGCGCATCGGCCCCGTGCCCCTCGTCGGCTCGACCGACACGCGCTTCCTCGTGGAGAGCATTCTCCGGCAGCCCGGCCAGTACTCGTGGCAGCTCCTGAACAACACGATCGCGAAAAAGGAGCTCGCGGTCTCGGGCTGCGACTACATGACCGCCTACCGCCACAAGAAGAGGCTCCTTGTGGCGCAGCAACTGCTGCTCGGGAATCAGGGGCTCGTCGACCGCCTCGCGCGCGAGTGCCCGGACGACATCGCCACGGCCCGCTCGCTGCCCGAGATCGTCGACAAGATGAACGAGCGCAACCTCGACGGCCTGCGCACGGACCTCGCGGTGGTCGAGCAGGTCGTGCGCGACTACGACGCGCAGATCGACCGGGGACCGGCCTATTTCAGCGACGACCAGCTTCGCAGAATCTGGAACTTCCGGCAGTACCGCGGCGACCGCCTTCGGCTCTGCAACTTCCAGAAGATCCTCGACCCGGGCGCGATGCCCCTCATCGCGATCCGCGAGTTCATCCTCTCGCGCAAGAGCCTCGGCGGGATCCAGACCGACCTCGGCTGCCGCGTCCTGCGTGCCGATGGCTCGGCGATCGACGGCCTCTACGCCGTCGGCGAGGCGGCGGGCTTCGGTGGCGGGGGCATCCATGGCATGGGCTCTTTGGAGGGGACTTTCCTCGGGAGCTGCGTCCTCACGGGACGCGTCGCGGGGCGTGCGATCGCCGCGGTGTCCGCATGACGGGAACGGTGAAGATCGGCGCGAGGAAGTCCGGAGCGTGGCTCGTCCGCCACGCGCTCGAGCAGCTCCCCGTGACGCACACGTTCGGCATCCCGGGCGTGCACAACACCGAGATCTACGACGAGCTCAACCTGTCCGAGAAGATCCAGCCGGTGCTCGTCACGCACGAGGCGGGCGCGGCCTTCGCCGCAGACGGGATCAGCCGCACCAGAAGGGGCGCGATCGGAACGCTCGTGATCGTCCCGGCCGCCGGCCTCACGCATGCGATGAGCGGAATTGGCGAGGCCTTCCTCGACGGCATTCCCATGCTCGTGATCTCCGGCGGCACGCGCACGGACGTCCCCTTCCGCTACCAGCTCCACGAGCTCGACCTGCACGCCCTCCTGAAGGACCTGACGAAGGGCTCCTGGCATCCGAAGACGCACGCCGCGATCGTGCCCGCGATCTTCGAGGCGTACCGCACGGCGGTGACGGGCGTGCCCGGCCCTGTCTTCGTCGAGATCCCGGTGAACCTCCAGCTCTTCCAGGAAGCGATCGACGAGCTGCCCGCCTTCGAGCCGCCCGTGCCGCCGGAGGCCCCCGCGGCCGGCCTTCTGGACGCCGCGATCGGCCTCCTCGAGAAGGCGACGGCGCCGGGCCTTTTCGTGGGCTGGGGCGCGGTCGACGTCGCGGACGACGTGGCGCGCATCGCCGAACGGCTCGGCGCGCCGGTGTCGACGACGCTGCAGGGCCTCTCGGCATTTCCGGCGACGCATCCCCTTCACACGGGCATGGGCTTCTCGCGCGCGGCGGTGCCGGCCGCCGAGAACGCGTTCAGGGCGTGCGACTGCCTGCTCGCGATCGGAACGCGGTTCGCCGAGATTCCGACGGGCAGCTTCGGCTGCACGGTGCCCGAGAACCTGATCCACGTGGACATCGATCCGAACGTCCTCGGCGCGAACTTTCCCGCGAAAGTCGCGATCGCGGGAGATGCGCGGGCCGTCGTGCCGATGCTCCTTTCCCGCCTCGAGGAGCGCGGCATCGACCGCGCGGAGCGGCGCCGGGAGCAGGAAGCGCGGATCGCGGGCGACAAGCGCGCCTATCGCGAGGAATGGCTCGCCCGCAAGAGCGGCCGGGTCAACCCGGCCCGCTTCTTCGAGTCGCTGCGCCGGCAGCTTCGGGACGACGCCCTCATGGTCGTCGACGACGGCAACCACACCTTCCTGGCGGCCGAGCTCTTCCCCGTCACGGTGCCCCGGCACTTCGCGAGCCCGACGGACTTCAACTGCATGGGCTACGCGGTGCCTGCCGCCATCGGGGCGAAGCTCGCCAGCCCGGACAAGCAGGTCGTCGCCGTCGTCGGAGACGGAGCATTCTTGATGACCGGCCTCGAGATCGTGACCGCGGCGGCACATCAGGCGGGCGTCGCCTTCTTCGTCTTTCACGACGGCGAGCTGTCACAGATCTCGCAGGGGCAGGAGATCCCCTACAACCGCAAGACCTGCACGGTGCTCGGGGAGATCAAGCTCGAGGGCCTCGCGCTCGGAACCGGCGCCGGCTTCGTCGCAATCGAGGACGACGCGGGCATCGACGAGGGAATCCGCGAGGCGCTTCGCGTGGCCGGCACCGGACGGCCCGTCGTCGTGGACGTGAGGATCGACTACGGCAAGCGCACGCGCTTCACGCAAGGCGTCGTGAAGACCGTCCTCAAGCGGTTTCCGCTCGGCGACAAATTTCGCTTTGTCGGGCGCGCGCTCGTCCGGAAAGTGACGGGGTAAGAACCGCTCCCCGCCCTGTTCGCGTCTCAGCGAGCCGCTGCAGCGCCCTGCGCATCGGCGAGGTCCCTGCGCGCCCGCGCGAGCCGCGCGCGCATGGCCGCCGCGCTCTCGGACGTCATCCCCGTGCGCACCGCCGCGTCGTCCAACGCGCGGCGCGCCGCCCGCACCTCGGCCTCGGCGGCGCGCACGCGCGCCTTCGCCGGCGAGAGAGAGGTCCCCGGCGACCGCGATTCCTCGGGATCCATCCTGGCGGGCGATCCGGACACGCCCGCGACCGAAAGCGTTCCGCCCGCGACGCCCTTCTTTCCGAGCTTCCTTTCGCGCGCGACGTCGGCAAGAGTTCTCGGCTTCGCCGAAACGGAGCTGGACGCGGTGCTCAAGGCCGCCGTGGATGTGGGTGTGGGCACCGGCGCGGGCGCCGGCGATGTGGCGATCTGGGCCAGGAGCGCGAGCGCGAACATCGTGATCTCTCCTTGGGATCCTATCGTGGCGAAGGGCGGCCGCACTATCATCGCGGTCGAGTCCCGAATGCCGCTCGACCCGAGCCCCCTCGCCTTCCCCGACGCGGCGCACCTTTACGCCACGGGCGGGCGGCTTCTCGCGGCGGGAGTCCTGGGCGGGCTCATCGGCTTGCAGCGCGAGAGAGTCCACAGCGCCGCGGGCCTGCGCACGCATATCCTCGTCGCTCTGGGAGCCGCGCTCTTCGTGCTCGCCGGCGGCGAGGCTGGTTTCTTGACTTCCGACGTCAGCCGCGTCGTGCAGGGCATCGTCGCGGGCATCGGCTTTCTGGGCGCCGGCACGATCCTGAAGCTCGCCGAGCGCAGCGAAGTGCACGGCCTGACCACGGCGGCAACCATCTGGGTGACCGCCGCCGTCGGCGTCGCCGCGAGCATCGGCCCGCTCTGGCTTCCCGCGCTCGCCGCCATCCTCACGTGGGCCGTCCTCGCTCTCGCCGTCCGGCTCGAGAGCCGCCGTGACAAACTCTCCTCATGAAGATCCGCCCGGCCTCGATCCTCCTCGCCCTGTCCCCTCTCGTGGGTCTCACGGCCCGCGCCGCGGACCCGTCATACCGCCTCGCACGGACCGTTTCCGCGAGCGGCGAGGGCGGATGGGACTACCTCGTCGTGGACGCCGCGGCGCGTCGTCTCTACGTCACGCGGGGCACGCGCGTGGCCGTGCTGAACGCCGACTCGGGCGCGGCCGAGGGCGAGATCCCGAACACGGACGGCGTGCACGGCGTCGCGATCGCCCCCGACCTCGGCCGGGGATTCACGAGCAACGGCCGCGCCAACACGATCACGATCTTCGACCCGAAGACCCTCGCGACTCTCGGGGTTGTCAAAACGACGGGCGAGAACCCCGACGCGATCCTCTACGACCCGCTTTCGCACCGAGTCTTCACTTTCAACGGCCGGAGCGCGAACGTGACGGCCGTCGAGGGCGCGACGGGCGCCGTGGCGGGCACGTTGGCGGTCGGGGGAAAGCCGGAGTTCGCGGTAACAGATCTCGCCGGCCGCGTCTACGTCAACATCGAGGACAGGAACGAGATCCTCGCTTTCGATTCGCGCACGCTAAAGGTCGAGGCGCACTGGCCTCTCGCGGGCTGCGATTCGCCGACGGGTCTCGCGATCGACGTGAAGGCGAAACGCCTCTTCGCGGGCTGTGGAAATCAGGTCCTCGTCGTCCTCAGCACGGGGGACGGTCGCGCGATCGCGAAGCTGCCCATCGGGAAAGGCACCGACGCAGTCGTTTTCGACCCCGAGGCGAGTCTCGTGTTCAGCTCGAACGGAGACGGGACCCTCACGGTCATCCACGAGGACTCGCCCGACGCTTTCCGCGTCCTTCAGAACCTCCCGACGAAGGAGGGCGCCCGGACGATGGCCTTCGACCCGAAGACGCACGCGATCTTCCTCCCGACCGCGCGCTTCGAGGCGGCGCCGCCGCCCACCGCGGAGAACCCGCGCCCTCGCCGCAAGATGGTCGCGGGCAGTTTCGAGTTGCTCGTGGCCGCGCCGACCGTCAAATGACCTCGGGCCGCCGGCGTCGCGGCCCGAACGCGAAGGTGCTCTGGGCTCTTGCGACCCTCGCCCCGGGCCTCGCCGTCTGCGCAACGGCAGTCGTCGAGAGCCGTGGCGCAGCGGGCCCCAGGCCGGTCTTCTCCCGGACTCTCGTGCTCGTAGCCACGCCGGACACGGCCCAGCTCGACGCCCAGCTCCGGAACAACCCCGCCGCCTCCTGGGCGATCCGGGGCGAAGGGGCGGCCATCCCGCTTCTTTCGGCGGAGAACGACCTCGTCAAGCTCCTGCCGGGCATGGGGGCCACCGCGGCACACGCGCTTCGAGTCCCATCCGACACGTTCTTCGAGAAGCCGCACGACATCTCCGCCCTGAAGAAAGAGGCCTCTTCGCGGGGATTCGACGGGCTGCTTGCGACGTGGATCGACATGATTCCACTTTCCGCCTGGCCCGTCGCCGCAACCGGAAGTCCCGGAGCGCCCGTCGGCGACATCCGGGATTCCGCGCTGCTGAAGACCCGGACGGTTCTCGTCTCGCTGAAGGACGATCAGAACGTGTGGTCCGCCAACCTCGAAACGTCGTGTTCGCTCGACCGTCCCTATGACGCCATTCCGCTCGCAATGAAGAAGCTGTGTCGCCTTCTGAAATCCGAGGGACTGGCGAACTGATCCGGCTCGCGCCCATCCGGGCGTTCGCGGCCCTCTCGCTCGCGGCCCTCGCGTTCGCGCGGTCGGCGTTCGCCCAGCCGACGGACTCCGCTTTCGTGGCGGAGCTCAAGCGGTACCTGCGCGATGGCGAGGCGATCACGGCCGCTCCCGCCCGCTCCGATAGCCGGGACTGGGCCGAGGCGGCAGCGATTTCCGGGGGCCTCGTTCTCGTCGGCACGCGCGATGACCGCCTCGACGCGTGGGTTCAGAGCCACCGCTCGAGACAGACCGAGGACTTCGCCCGCATCGTGAAACCTCTCGGGGGCTGGGCAGCGATCGGCGCCACGATCGCCGCGCTCTCAGGCGGCCTCGTCACGCACAACAGACGTCTCCTCGACACGGGCCGCGACGCGGTCGAGGCGGAGATCCTCGCGGCCGGCATCGCGACGCCGGTCCTGAAGTACGCCATCGGGCGCGCCCGGCCGAGCGACGGGTCGGACGCGGACGAATTCAGGCCTTTCTCAGGGAACGCCTCGTTCCCGTCGGGAGAAACGACCGAGGCATTCGCGGTGGCGTCCGTGCTGTCGGCACGGGCGGACGGCTGGGTCGTGCCCGTCGTCTCCTACACGCTCGCCGCCTGTGTCGGGTACGCCCGCGTGCACGACCGGGGGCACTGGGCCTCGGACGCGATAGCGGGAGGCCTCGTGGGAACCCTCATCGGGCGCACGATCGTGAGGCGCCACCAGCGGGAAGAAGAGCAGCCGGAGACGCCGGCGCCAACCCATGGCTTGCGTATCGCGCCCGCGATCTCACTGCGAGGCGTCGGCTTCACCGCTCGCGCCTTCTTCTAAACTCCCCTTGACGCCGCGCGATCCCGGCCCTATTGATTAGGCAGCCCCGTGCGCCGGAATACACGGCGGGGCCGGTCGGAAGGCTAAAAGGCAAGGTGTCCAAGCCGCCCAACGGGTCCGGGATTCGGAAGGGCCGGCAAAAGACCAGCGCATAGCACGCGCAAAGCCATCCGCCGCCGGCAGGCCCCTTGGCGGGGTGAACCGGAGCCCGGGGGAGCCGGCGCCCCTCGGGCTCTTTTTCTTTCCGCGCTCACGCTCCGGCGCCGGGCGCGGAACCTTCGTGGCTGCTCCGACGTATCGCCCTTATCGGGAGGAGGCTATGCGAAGCACGATCCTGTGTCTCGTGGCCGTGACGGCGATGGGGCGGTTCGCTCAGGCGCAGGGCACGTCGTCCAGGACGGAAGCGAAGCGCGCCGAAGTGCTGGTACTGGGCGTCTATCACATGGCGAACCCAGGGCACGACGTCTTCAACATGCGCGCGGACGACGTCCTTTCTCCCAAGCGTCAGCAGGAAATCGCCGAACTCGCAGCGGTGCTCAAGAAGTTCAAGCCGACGAAGATTGCCGTGGAAGCGGATTACGGCCTGGACGTCGTCCCCAAGCGCTATGCCGACTACCTTGCCGGCTCTCGACCGCTCTCGCGCAACGAGGTGGAGCAGATCGGCTTTCGACTGGCGAAGGATCTGGGCCACAACACCATCTACCCGGTCGACGCCGACGGCGATTTTCCCTGGCAGCGCCTCGTCGATTACGCCAAGGCGACCGGGCAGTCGGCCAGGCTGGAAGCGATGATCGGAGAGATCGGGGACATGGTGAAGGCGCAGGACGAGTACCTGAAAACCCACACCGTTCTCCAGACGCTGCTCTACATGAACTCCGACGCGCAGGTCGCGCGCGACCTCGGCTTCTACTATCTCGAAGCGCGCTACGGCGAGCCCGGTGACTACGCCGGGCCGGACCTGCTGGCGGAATGGTACAGGCGCAACGTTCGCATCTACAACCACGTCACCAAGCTGGTGGCGACTCCTGAGGACCACGTCCTGGTGATCTTCGGGGCCGGACACCTGGGGTGGCTGCGGCAGGATTTCGGCGCAGACCCGATTCTGCGACTTCGCAAGCTGGGGGACTTCGCGCCCGCCGCGACGGGCGGCGCCGAGCGGCACTGACCTAGGCGCGCGCCGGCACAGCCCCGTCCACCGGCGCCCGCCGCCGGGCGCGGAAGCGCTCGCTCAGCGCCTCGAAGGCGAGGTAGACGACGGGCGTGATGTAGAGCGTCAGCGTTTGCGACACGACGAGGCCGCCGATGACGGCGAGGCCAAGGGGCTGGCGGGACTCTCCCCCGCGCCCGAGGCCGAGGGCGATGGGCAGCGTGCCGGCAAGCGCCGCGGCTGTCGTCATGAGGATCGGCCGGAAGCGCGTCATCGACGCCGTGAAGATCGCCTGTTCGGGCTCCATCCCCTGGCCGCGCTGCGCCTCGAGCGCGAAGTCGATCATCATGATCGCGTTCTTCTTCACGATCCCGATGAGCATGACGAGGCCGAAGAACGCGTAGACGTTCAGGTCCTTGCCGAAGAGGATCAGCGTGAGGATCGCGCCCACGGCCGCCGACGGCAGCCCGGACAGGATCGTGAGCGGGTGGACGAAGCTCTCGTACAGGATGCCGAGGACGAGGTAGATCACGAGAACGGCGACGACGAGGAGGACGGACATCCCCTTGAGCGACGACTGGAAGACCTGAGCCTGGCCCTGGAAGCTCGTCGTGATCGTGCCCGGCAGCGTCTCGCGGGCCAGCTTCGCGACGGCCGCGGTCGCCTGGCTCAAAGCGACGTTCTTGGCGAGGTTGAAGGAGATCGTCGCGGACGGAAGCTGGCCGAGGTGGTTCACGAGGAGCGGGCCCACGCTCGTCGCCGACGTCGCGACCGCGTTCAGCGGGACGAGCGTTCCGTTCGACGAGCGCACGTAGAGCGACGCGAGGTCCGCCGCGCCGCGCTGGTCCTGGGGCTTGACCTCCAGGATGACCTGGTACTCGTTCGTCGCCGTGTAGATCGTCGAGATCTGGCTCGTCCCGTACGCGAGGGCGAGCGCGCGCTGGATCTGCCCCGCCGTCACGCCGAGCGCCGAGGCCTTCTTCCGGTCGATCGTGATGTCGAGCTGCGGGTTCTTGATCTGAAGGTCGCTCGTGACGTCGCGGATGATCGAAATCCCGTGCATCTTCCGCTCGAGGAGGGCGGCGTCGGAGTAGAGGGCGGCGGTGTCGGTGCTCTGGAGCGTGAGCTGGTATTGACTGCGCGTGTTCTGTCCCCCGACGCTGATCGACGGCGGGTTCGAGAGGTAGAAGCGCAGCGCGGGGACCTTCGCGAGCTTCGGGCGCAGGCGCTCGATGATCTCGTCCGAGCGGTCACGCTCCCCGCGGGGCTTGAGCGTGATGAACATCGAGCCCGAGTTCGAGGACGCGTTCGGCCCGCCCGCCCCCACGGACGACTGGACGGACTGGACGCCGGGGTCGACCCGGACGATCTCGGCGGCCACCTTCTGCCGGTCGCGCATGTCGTCGTACGAGATTCCCTGCAGGCCCTCGACGCTCGCGCGAAGAAACCCGATGTCCTCGTTCGGGATGAACCCCTTCGGCGCGACCCAGAACAGGAAGCCCGCGAGGACGGCCATGAGAACGAGGATCGCGAGAGTCGCGCGCCGGTGCTGAAGGACGCGACGGAGCGTCCTTTCGTACCCGCGAAGGATGCGATTGAAGAAGCGCTCCAGCGCCGACGCGACCCGCCCATGCGCGCCCGCACCCGGCTCCTCGCGCTTCAGGAGCCGGCTGCAGAGCATCGGCGTGAGGGTCAGCGACACGAACCCGGACACGAGGATCGCGGCGCTGATCGTGACCGCGAATTCCTGGAAGAGCCGGCCGAGCAGCCCGCCCATGAAGAGGACGGGGATGAAGACCGCGACGAGAGAGATCGTCATGGAGAGGATCGTGAAGCCGATCTCCCGCGAGCCGCGCATGGAGGCGACCGCGGCGCTCTCCCCCTTCTCCATCCGCCGGACGATGTTCTCGAGCTGGACGATCGCGTCGTCCACGACGAAACCCACCGAGAGGGTGAGGCCCATGAGGGAGAGGTTGTCGAGGCTGAACCCGAGGACCGCCATCACGGCGAACGTCCCGAAGAGAGATGTCGGGAGCGCGATCGACGGGATGAACGTCGAGCGCAGGTTCCGGAGGAACAGGAAGATGACGAGGACAACGAGGACGACCGTGAGGAGGAGCGTGAGCTGGACGTCGCGCACGCTCGCGCGGATCCCCTGCGAGCGGTCGAACATGACGTCCATCCGCATGGCGGCCGGAATCTGAATGCGGAACGCCGGAAGAAGCGCCCGGACGGCGTCGACGACCTGGATCGTGTTCGAGTCCGGCTGGCGCTGGATCGCGAGGACGATCGACCGGTTGCCCTGGAACCACGCGGCCTGGCGGTCGTTTTCGACGCTGTCGACGACGTTCGCGATTTCGCCGAGGCGCACCGGCGCGCCGTTGCGCCACGCGACGATGAGGGGACGATAGGCCGCCGCGTTCAGGAGCCGGCCGTTCGTCTGGACGGCGAGCGCCTTCTCGGGCCCGTAGACGATCCCGACGGGCCTGTTCGAGTTGCCCGCCGCGATCGCGGACGCGACCTCGTCGATCCCGAGCTTCCGGCTCGCCAGGACTCCGGGGTCGACCTGGACGCGCACGGCGTACTTCTTCGCGCCATAGACGTTCACCTGCGCGACGCCGCTGACGGTCGAGATGCGCTGCGCGAGGACCGTCTCGGCCCACTCGTCGACCTCGGACATCGGCAGCGTCGGCGAGGACAGGACGATGAACAGGACCGGCTGCGCCGAGGGATTGACCTTGCGGAGGCTCGGGGGCGTCGGCATGGAGGGCGGGAGCTGCGAGAGGGACGCCGCGATCGCCGTCTGGACGTCCTGCGCGGCCGCGTCGATGTCCCGATCGAGAGAGAACTGCAGCGTGATGTTCGTCGAGCCCTGGCTCGACGTCGAGTTCATCGAGTCGATGCCCGCGATCCCCGAGAACTGCCGCTCGAGCGGCGTCGCGACGGCGGCGGCCATCGTCTCCGGGCTCGCCCCCGGCAGGCTCGCGCCCACGTTGATCGTCGGGAAGTCGACCTTCGGGAGGTCCGCCACCGGGAGCGAGAGATACCCGATCGCGCCGAAGAGAAAGAGCCCCGCCATGACGAGCGTCGTCATGACGGGTCGCCGGATGAAGAGGCCGGAGACGTTTGCCTGGACCGGCTTGAGGCCGCCGCCCCGGGTCACGTCGCGGGCTCCGGCTCGGCGTCCTCCGGCAGATCCGGAAGCGGCGCGGGCGTCAACTTCGCCTGAAGGGAGTCGAAGGCGATGTAGACGACGGGCGTGAGGTAAAGCGTGAGGACCTGCGAGACGAGAAGGCCGCCCACGACCGCGAGGCCCAGGGGCTGCCGCGACGCCGCGCCGGCGCCGATCCCGAGCGCGATCGGCAGCGTCCCCATGAGGGCCGCCATCGTCGTCATCATGATCGGGCGGAACCTCACGACCGCGGCCCGGCGGATCGCCTCGGCCGGGCCCTTCCCCTCGGCGCGGGCGGCTTCGATCGCGAAGTCGATCATCATGATCGCGTTCTTCTCGACGATGCCGACGAGCATGATGAGCCCGACGAACCCGTAGACGTTGAGGTCCTTGCCGAAGAGGAGAAGCGTCACGAGGGCGCCGAGGCCCGCCGACGGAAGGCCCGACAGGATCGTGAGCGGGTGGATGAAGCTCTCGTACAGGATGCCGAGCACCAGGTAAATTACGAGGATCGCGATCACGAGGAGGAACGCGAGGCCGCCGACGGACGACTGGAAGACCTGCGCCGTCCCCTGGAAGGTCGCCGGAATCGTGAGCGGGAGGATCTCGTCCGCGGCCTTCCGGACGCGCGAGGTCGCGTCGCCGAGCGCGACGCCGCGCCGCACGTTGAAGGAGATCGTCGCGGACGGGACCTGTCCGAGGTGGTTCACGGCGAGGGGACCGGCGTTCTCGTCGAATCGCGCGACGGAGGAGAGCGGGATCAGCGTGCCCGCGGCGTTTCGGACGTAGAGGAGCGAGAGAGCCGCCGGGCTCGCCTGGTACTCAGCGAGCAGCTCGAGGATGACCTGGTATTCGTTCGTGGACGTGTAGATCGTCGAGACCTGCCGCGTCCCGTACGAGTTGTTCAGGGCGTCCTCTACCTGGGAGGCCGTCAGGCCGAGCGCGGAGGCCTTGTCGCGGTCGATCGTGACGGCGAGCTGCGGGTTCTTGTTCTGGAGGTCCGTCGTGACGTCGATGAGGCCCGGCAGGGCCTTGACCTTCGCCTCCAGGAGCTCCGTGTACTTCGCGAGCTCGGCGCGGTCGGAACCCTGGAGCGTGAGCTGGTATGGGCTGCGCGTGACCTGGCCGCCGATCGAGACGGACGGCGGGTTCTGGAGGAAGACGCCGATCCCGGACACGCCGGCGAGCCTAGGGCGAAGCTCCTCGATGATCTCGTCGACGTTCTGTTTCCGTTCCCCGCGCGGTTTGAGGAGGACGAGCAGGTTCCCCGAGTTGCCCGCCGGGCTCGCGTCGCTCGAGCCGACCGTCGAGGAGA
>JBGPDK010000095.1:0-12537 GCA_041482235.1 Thermoanaerobaculia bacterium
ACTTCGGCCACCAGACGAAGCGCTGGAATCCGAAGATGAAGAAGTACATCTTCGGCAAACGCAACGGCATCTACATCATCGACCTGCAGAAGACCCTCAAGTGCTTTCGCGAGGCCGCGGCGTTCATCACCGACGTCGCCTCGCAGGGGAAGAACATCCTTTTCGTCGGGACGAAGCGTCAGGCCCAGGACGCCATCTACGAGGAGGCGAACCGCTGCGGAATGTTCTACGTCAACAACCGCTGGCTCGGCGGCACCCTCACGAACTTCGTGACGATCCGAAAGTCGATCAGTCGTCTCAAGGAAATCGAGGCGATGCTCGTGGAGGGTTCGGACGCGATCCTCACGAAGAAGGAGCGCATCCAGCTCGACCGCGAGAAGGCGAAGCTCAGCAAGAACCTCATCGGCATCAAGGAGATGGAGGAGCTTCCAGACGTCCTCTTCGTGATCGATCCCAAGAAGGAGGCGATCGCGGTCCAGGAGGCCAAGAAGCTCGGCATCCCGGTCGTCGCCATCGTCGACACGAACTGCGATCCCGACAGCATCTCGCACGTCATTCCCGGCAACGACGATGCGATTCGCGCGATCAAGCTCTTCACGGGCAAGATGTCCGACGCCGTCCTCGAAGGCCTGCACGCGCAGGAGGAACGGTTCGTCGGAAAGGTCGAGCACGCCGACGACGAGCCGATGCCCACGAATTTCCAGGTCTCCGATGCCAGCGCCGTCAAGCCCGAGGTCGCGGTCCTCCCGGTCCAGGTCTGACCGTTCTTCGAAATGACGGCCGGCGGGGGACAGGGGTCTCCCGCCGGCCTTTTTGACGTAAGGGGTTTGCCATGGCGATTTCCGCAGTGATGGTCAAGATGCTCCGCGACAAGACGGGCGCCGGGATGCTCGACTGCAAGAACGCGCTCGAGGAGACGAAGGGCAACGCCGAAGAGGCCGAGAAGATCCTGCGCAAGAAGGGCCTCGCCGCGGCCGCGAAGAAGGCGGGCCGCGTGGCCGCCGACGGCCTCATCGGCCACAAGGTCGAAGGCGGCACGGCGGTGCTCGTCGAGGTGGCCTGCGAGAGCGACTTCGTCGCGAGGACCGAGAAATTCCTGAGAATGAAAGACGCGCTGACGTCGTTCATCTTCGACCACGCCGCGCTGGGCGACACGGCCGACGGGAACGTCGAAGCCCTCGCGGCCATGCCGCCCCCGAAGCGGATGCCCCATGCCGGCGCGACCATCGCGGAGTCCCTCCAGGCGTTCACCGGCGAGCTCGGCGAAAAAACCGAGGTCCGCCGCTTCGCGCGCCTCGTGGCCGGAGCGGGTTCCGCGCTCACCCTCTACGCGCATCCCGGCGACAAGACGGTGGTCGCCGTCGAGACGAAGGGCATGGACGAGACGCTCGGGAGGGACCTCGCGATGCACGTGGCCGCCCTGGCCCCGCAGTTCGCGAACCGGGACGGCGTGTCGCCCAAGGCGCTCGCCGACGAGCGCGAAATCGCGCGCGCGAAGGCGGTCGCCGCCGGCAAACCGGAGGCCGTCGCCGACAAGATGGTCGAGGGAATGAACGGGAAGTGGTACGGGGAGGTCGTCCTCCTCGACCAGCCCTTCGCGAAGGATCCCGAGAAGAAGGTCTCGCAGATTATCGCGGAGCGCGCGGGCCACGGCGCGTCCGTCGTCCGCTTCGTTCGCTTCAAGGTTGGCGAGGGAATCGAGAAGAGGGGCGGAGACTTCGCCGCCGAAGTCGCCTCGCTCGTCAAGTAAGAACGTGGAAGCCCGCTACCGCCGGGTCCTGCTGAAGCTCTCCGGGGAAGCGCTCCTCGGCAGCCAGCCCTTCGGCATCGAGCCGGCGGTGGTCGCGCGCATCGCCGACGAGATCGCCGACGTGGCGCGCCTCGGCGTCGAGGTGGCCGTCGTCATCGGGGGCGGGAACATCATCCGGGGTGTTTCCGCGGCGACGCAGGGCATCGAGCGCGTCACGGGCGACGACATGGGGATGCTCGCGACGGTCATCAACGCGCTCGCGCTCCAGGACGCGCTCGAGAAGCGCGACATCCACACGCGCGTCATGACGGCGTTCGAGGTGCGTGCGGTCGCCGAGCCCTTCATCCGGCGGCGCGCGATCCGGCATCTCGAGAAGAAGCGCTGCGTCATCTTCGCGGGCGGCACGGGAAACCCGTACTTCACGACGGACTCTGCCGCCGCCTTGCGCGCGAACGAGATCCGCGCCGAGGCCATCCTCAAGGCGACGCGCGTGGACGGCATCTTCACCGCCGACCCGAAGAAGGATCCGAAAGCGGTTTTTCTGCCGCGCGTGACCTACCAGGACGTGCTCGAGAAGGGGCTCGCGGTCATGGACGCCGCGGCGATCGCCCTCTGCCGGGACAACAGGATGCCCATCCGCGTCTTCAACCTGCTCGTGCCGGGCAACATCCGCCGTGTCGTGCTCGGCGAATCCGTGGGAAGCGTCGTCGAAACCGCGAAGGCCTGAACGGGCCTCGCTCACATCGAGGAGGCGAGATCCATGCCGACGATTGCCGAGATCAAGAAGGAAACCGAGCGACGCATGCACGCCTCACTCGACGCGCTCAAGACCGAGCTCAAGCACCTGCGCACGGGCCGCGCGTCCGTGGGGATCCTCGAGGGAATCCTCGTGGAGTACTACGGCACGCCGACCCCGCTGAACCAGGTCGCGAACCTCTCCACCCCGGACGCGACGCTTCTCCTCGCGTCGCCGTTCGAGCCATCCCTCTGTCCGGTCATCGAGAAGGCCATTCGGACGAGCGATCTCGGCCTGAATCCGTCCTCGGACGGAAAGGTCGTGCGCATTCCGGTGCCGCAGCCCACGGAGGAGAGGCGCAAGGAGATCGTCAAGAAGGCGCATGGCTTCGCGGAGCACGCGAAAGTCGAGATCCGCCACCATCGCCACGAGGGGAACGACGCCATCAAGAAGGAGGCGAAGGCCTCCGGGATCTCGGCCGACGACGAGAAGCGCGCTCTCGACGACGTGCAGAAAATGACGGACAAGAATGTCGCTGAAGTGGACCACGTCCTGAAGATCAAGGAAGCGGAAGTCCTCGCGCGGTGACTCTCGCCACCGCGTTGATCCCAGCCGCGGGCTTCGGAACTCGTTTTCACGAGGGCGGGCCGAAGGCGCTCGTCCCGCTCGCGGGGCGTCCGATGCTTCTCCACGCCCTCGAGCGGCTCGCGGCGTCCGGCCGCGTCGGCGCAGCCGTGATTGCCGTGCCCGAAGGTCACGAAGACGCGTTTCATGTCGTCCTGAAGAAGGCGCCATTTTCCTACGCGCTCGTCGAAGGGGGCGTGACGCGACGCGATTCCGTGGCGAGGGCGTTCGCCGCCGCGAATTTCGAGGTCGACGACGAGCTTCTTCTCGTTCACGACGCGGCCCGCCCGCTCGTCGACTCGATCGAAGTGGCCGCCGTCATCGACGCGGCCGAGAAGACGGGCGCGGCCATCGCGGGCTTCTCGGTCGTCGAGACGATCAAGCGTGTCTCGGGCGGAACGGTGGGAGAAACCGTCCCGCGGCATGACCTGTTCGCGGCCACGACGCCGCAGGTTTTCCGTGTCGGCCTGTTTCGGAAGGCTCTCCTCAAAGCGGAGGGTGCCGACGCCACGGACGACGCGGAGCTCGTCGAGCGCGCGGGAGGGACGGTCACCGTCGTCCTCACGTCGCGCTGGAACATCAAGATCACCTACCCCGAAGACCTCGCATGGGCCGAGGCCTTTCTCGCCCGGGCGTGAGGATGAGGATCGGGCACGGTTTCGACGCGCATCCGCTCGCGGCCGGGCGCCCGTGCGTTCTGGGTGGCGTGACGATTCCCTCCGACGTGGGCCCTCTCGCGCACTCCGACGGCGACGTCGTGTTGCACGCCCTGGCCGATGCGCTGCTCGGAGCGGCGGCCGCAGGCGACCTCGGTTCGACCTTCGGCACCGACCGGCCCGAGTGGGCGAACGCGCCGGGTGAGAGGCTCGTGAGGCATGTTCGCGAGCTGACGGATCACCCCGAGATCGGAAACGTGGACGTCACGATCCTCGCGTCACGGCCCCGCGTCGCGGAGCACCGCGAGGCGATGCGCGCGAACATCGCCGCGCTCCTCGGCACCTCGGCCGACCGCATTTCCGTCAAGGCGTCTTCCGGCAACGGCCTGACCGATTTCGGCCGCGGCGCGGGCGTCGGCGCGACGGTCGTCGTTCTCGTCGGCGATCCCGCGTGATCGTCTCGGGCTTTCACCCGGTGCGCGAGGTGCTCGAACGGCGGCCGCGCTCCGTCGAGGCTCTTCTCCTGCAGCGCGGCCGCAAAGACGCGCGCGCCGCGGAAATCGAGGAGCTCGCCCGCGAGAGGGGCGTTTCCATCCGCCTCGTCGCGAAGGAAGAGCTCGACCGTGCCGCGGGCCGCGCGCACAACGGTGTCGCAGCGCGCGTGGCCGAGCGCGAATACGACGACGTGGAGGAGTGTCTCGCCGGGGAGAAGGGGAGCCGCTGCGTCCTGTTCCTCGACGAGGTCACGGACCCGGGAAACGTCGGCTCCGTCCTGAGAACGGCCGCGGCGGCGGGGGCGTCGGTGGTGCTCACCGAACGGCATTCCGCCGGGTTGAACGAAACCGTGTCGAAGGCCTCGGCGGGAGCGCTGGAGCGCGTGAAGGTCGGAAGGGTGGTCAACGCCTCCCGCTTCATCGAGGGGGCGAAGGAGGCCGGCTTCTGGGTCTTCGGCGCCGCTACGGAGGGCGAAAACCTTTACAGCGTGGACATTTCCGGCGACGTCGTCCTCTGCCTTGGCTCGGAGGGAGAAGGTCTCAGGCGTCTCACGAAGGAATCATGCGATCGATTGATTTCCATACCGATGCGTGCGGGGTCGGGCTCGCTCAACGTGGCTGTGGCCGCTGGTGTTCTCGCATTCGACTGGGTGAGGCGCAGGACGGCTTCCGGCGTGAGCCCGGCATGAAAATAGCTTGACGCGTGCGGAAGAGGGCTGATATAAACTGCGGTTCGCGCCTTTGCCGAGGTGCGCGAAGCCGTGCCGCCGCTTCGACTTACAGGTTCCGGGTTGCACGGTCGAGCTCTCTTCGGCGGAAACGCGAACGCTGGCGTAGCTCAATGGGTAGAGCAGCCGATTTGTAATCGGCAGGTTGCGGGTTCGAGTCCCATCGCCAGCTCCACGGAGATGCTCCGAAGGGCCGGAGATCGGGTTCAACGAAGGACGGGAAACGGGCAGATGGCCGAGCGGTTAATGGCAGCAGACTGTAAATCTGCCGCACTCACGTGCTACGGGGGTTCAAATCCCTCTCTGCCCACCACGACTCGCGAAGCGAGTCGTGGTGTGATGCTGATCGCGCGGGCCCACGTAGCTCAGTTGGTAGAGCACGTCCTTGGTAAGGACGGGGTCAGCAGTTCAAATCTGCTCGTGGGCTCCATTGACGCGTCTTCCTCTCGCGGGAGTAACTCAGGGGTAGAGTCACAGCCTTCCAAGCTGTTGGTCGCGGGTTCGAATCCCGTCTCCCGCTCCACCTTCGTGGCCCGCTCGACTCGAACTCGCGACATCTCAACTTTCTCACAGGGGTGTAGCTCCAACTGGCTAGAGCGGCGGTCTCCAAAACCGTAGGTTCGGGGTTCGAATCCCCGCACCCCTGCCAAGGGCCGCACGGAACGCACCACGACGAACGAACGAAGAAAACGACGCAAACCCTCGAACGCAAGGACGAACGAAAAAGACATGAACCTGAGCGAGCGCTGGCACAACTTCCGCGGTTTCCTCTCCGAGGTCAAGAAGGAATCGGGAAAGGTCTCCTGGCCCGGGCGTGAGGAGGTCGTGGGGACAACGACCGTCGTCATCGTCTACACCGCACTCGTCGGCGTCTTCCTGTTTCTCGTGGACGCGGCCGTGACGCCGCTCGTGAACAAGCTCTTCTCGGCCTTCGGCGGCTGACGGCAAAGGACGGAACCGTGAGCACCACCGACCCGCAGGATCAGACGGCCGCCGCCCCGGTTTCCGCCGGCGCGCCGATGGACTGGTTCATCGTGCACACGTATTCGGGGTTCGAGGACCGCGTCGTCCTCGAGCTGACGAACCGCATCAAGGCGCTCGGCATGGAGGCTCATTTCGGCGAGATCCGCGTGCCGAAAGAGACGGTCGTCGAGATGAAGGCGGGCAAGCGCCGCAACGTCGAGCGGAAGTTCTTTCCAGGCTATGTCCTCGTCCAGATGGAGATGTCCGACGAGACCTGGCACCTCGTGCGCAACACGCCGAAGGTGACGGGCTTCGTGGGCGGCTCCTCGAAAGCGCCCGTCCCGCTCACGCAGGAGGAGGTCGACTCGATCCTCCATCACTCGGCCGAGTCGAAGGAAAAGCCGAAGCCGCGGTATGTCTACGAGCGCGGCGAGCAGGTCAAGATCACGGACGGCCCCTTCAAGGAATTCACGGGGCTCGTCGAGGACATCAACCTCGAGCGCTCCACGCTGCGCGTCCTCGTCACCATCTTCGGCCGGCCGACGCCGGTCGAGCTCGAGTTCGTCCAGGTTCAGAAGCTGTAAGGAAAAGCGATGGCAAAGAAAGTCACGGGTTACGTCAAGCTCCAGATCGAGGCGGGGAAGGCCACGCCCGCCCCGCCCGTCGGCACGGCGCTCGGCCCGCAGGGCGTCAACATCATGGACTTCTGCAAGGCGTTCAACGCGAAGACGGCGAAGGACGCGGGGCTCATCATCCCCGTCGTCGTCACGGTCTACTCGGACCGGTCTTATTCCTTCATCACGAAGACGCCCCCGGCGTCCGTGCTGCTGAAGAAGGCGGCGAAGCTCGAGAAGGGCTCGGGCGTGCCGAACAAGACGAAGGTCGGAAAAGTCACGAAGAAACAGGTCGAGGAGATCGCGAAGCTCAAGCTCGTCGACCTGAACACCGTCGATCTCGCCGCCGCCGTCAAGTCGGTGGAGGGAACGGCCCGATCCATGGGAATCGAGGTCGTCGGCTGACGCCGCGACCAGGAGTCCGGAGCAGAAACACCATGAGTGGCAAGAAATTCACCGCGGCCGCCGCGAAAGTCGACAAGGCGAAGGTCTACGACGTGCCCCAGGCCGTCGCCCTCGTCAAGACGGCGGCATTCGCAAAATTCAACGAAACGGTCGAAGTCGCTTTGCGCCTCGGCGTCGACCCCAAACACGCGGACCAGATGGTGCGTGGCACGGTCGTTCTTCCGCACGGCCTGGGCAAGACGACCCGGGTCGCCGTCGTCGCCTCGGGCGAGAAGATCAAGGAAGCAGAAGCGGCCGGTGCGGACCTCGTGGGCGGAGACGACCTCGTCGCGAAAATACAGAGCGGCGTGATCGAGTTCGAGGCGCTCGTCGCGACTCCGGACATGATGAAGTCGCTCGGCCGCCTCGGCAAGATTCTCGGGCCGCGCGGCTTGATGCCGAACCCGAAGGCCGGCACGGTCACGTTCGACGTCGCCAGGGCCGTCACGGAGCTCAAGGCCGGCAAGATCGAGTTCCGCGTCGACAAGACCGCCATCATCCATGTGCCCGTCGGGAAGGTTTCGTTCGGCGAAAAGCAGCTCGTCGAGAACACCGAGGCCCTGCTGACAGCCGTTCAGAAGGCCAGGCCGGCCACCGCCAAGGGCAAGTACATGCGCTCGGTCGTGCTCTCGTCGACGATGGGCCCGGCCATCGCGGTCGACCCGGCCGCGGCCGAGAAGCTCGTCGGAAAGGCCGTCTGATGACCGCAACCCGCCCGGCCAAGAACGAAGAAGTCCAGCAGCTCGAGGGGACGGTCGCGAAAGCCGTCCACGCGTTCCTCATCGACTACAAGGGTCTGACGGTCCCTGCCGTCACGGACCTGCGCCGGCAGATCAAGAGCGCGAAGTCGGGCTACGTGGTCGTCAAGAACACGCTCGCCTTGCGCGCGATCGAGGGCAAGCCGCTCGGCTCCCTCAAGGAGCACTTCACGGGGATGACAGGCGTCGCGTACAGCCAGACGGACGTCGTCGCCCTCGCGAAGGTTCTGCATGCCTTCGGAAAGACGAACCCGAATCTGAAGGTCAAGGCCGCCCTTCTCGACGGGAAGCCCGTCCCGGCGAAGGAGCTCGAAACTCTCGCGAACCTGCCCTCGCGCCTGGAGCTCGTGGGCAGGCTGCTCGGTCTCATGCAGTCGCCGGTGCGGCGCCTCGTGACGGTCCTGTCCGCCCCTCATCGCCACATTGCCGCGACGCTCGCGGCGATTTCGAACCAGAAAGCCAAAGCAGAAACACACGCGGCTTAAGCCGAAAAGTCAGGAGAAGAACATGGCTCTCAACGTCGAAACCTTCGTCAAGGAAATCGAGTCGATGTCGGTCCTCGAGCTCAACGGCCTCGTGAAGGCTCTCGAGGAGAAGTTCGGCGTCTCCGCCGCGATGATGGCCGCTCCCGCCGCCGCCGCGGGCGCCGCCCCGGCCGCAGCCGCCGTCGAGGAGCAGACGGAGTTCACGGTCGTCCTCAAGGAGGCCGGCGCGAACAAGATCAACGTCATCAAGGCCGTTCGCGAGGTCAACAGCTCGCTCGGTCTCAAGGAAGCGAAGGACCTGGTCGAGAATCTCGGAACGATCAAGGAAGGCGTCTCGAAGGACGAGGCCGCCTCGATCAAGAAGAAGTTCGAGGACGCCGGCGCGAAGGTGGAAGTGAAGTAATTGCGTCACGGGAACGGGGGCACCTGGGATTTTCTTCGAATAGGGGGAGATCTCCGGCGCCCCGGCTTGCGCGGCCGCCGTTCGAAGCGGGAGGCGGAGCGTAAGTGACCCTTTCTAAGCAAATTTCTTTCTCTTTCTCTTCGTTCGCCACCCGTCCGGCCCACCGGTGACCCAAGGATTGGAGCAGAAAGCCCCATGAACGGACGCACACTCGCACCAGGCCAGAAAGAGCGCTCGAGCTTCGGCAAGATCCGCTCTTTCCTGCCTCTTCCGAACCTCATCGACGTCCAGCGCAAGTCCTATGAGGACTTCCTCCAGATGGACCTCCTGCCGGAGGAACGGCACGATGTCGGTCTGCAGGCCGTGTTCAAGAGCGTTTTCCCGTTCAGCGATTTCCGGGAAACGTGCGCGCTGGAGTTCGTGTCGTACCGCATCGGCGACTGGAAGTCGCGCAGCGGCCGCCTCGAGGGCCTGCAGCATCTTCGGTTCTCCTGCGAGCACTGCGGCGCGACGGTGCGCGTGAAGGATGCGCGCGCGACGCGCGTGGAGTGCGGCGCCTGCGGGCACCCGAATCCGAACAAGGTCACGATCGACGAGGTCTGCGGGACGCCGGTGGAGCTCCGGCAGCTCTATTCCGTGGCCGAGTGCCAGGAGCGCGGGGCGACCTACTCGGTGCCGCTCAAGGTCACGTTCCGCCTCAAGGTGTTCGACAAGGAGAACGCGCCGACCGGCAAGGGTGCTCCGAAGGAGTGGCCGATCCGGGACATCAAGGAGGAGGAGGTCTACTTCGGCGAGATCCCCCTCATGACGGACAACGGCACGTTCGTCATCAACGGCACCGAGCGCGTCATCGTCTCGCAGCTCCACCGCTCGCCCGGCGTGTTCTTCACGCGCGAGGGAGCCCACACCCTCATCGGGAAGATCATTCCTTACCGCGGCTCATGGGTGGAGTTCGAGATCGACACGAAGGGGCTCTTCGGCGTGCGCATCGACCGAAAGCGCAAGTTCCCCGGCACCGTTTTCCTGCGCGCCCTGGGTCTCGAGAGCGACGAGCTCATCCTGAAGAAGTTCTACACGGCCGTTCCGCTGACCTACGAGAAGGGGAAGGCGCATCTCGCACTGTCGCCCGACGTCCTCGCGAAGGAGGAGCTCCGGCACAAGCATCTGCGCGGCCTGAAGAAGGACGGGCGTATCTTCGCGGACATCAAGCTCACGAACGAGATGAGGGAGGCCCTCGCGAAGGGCCAGACCTTGTCGGCATCGGTCGATCCCGGCAAGCTCGGCCGCGCCCTGTTCGCCGCGGACGTCGTCGACCTCGGCTCGGGCGAAGTCCTGTTCGAGACGGGCACCGAGATCCCCGAGGATCTCTCCGCCCAGCTCGCGGACAAGCAGGCCACGGCGGTCGAGGCGATCTTCCCGGAGTGGGAGCCCATCGGCGAGACGCTCATCACCACCCTCCGCAAGGACGGCGTCAAGACGAAGCGCGAGGCGCTCCTCGAGATCTACAAGCGCATGCGCCCCGGCGACCCGCCGACCGACGAGAGCGCGAAGAACCTCTTCGCGGGCATGTTCTTCGATCCGAGGAAGTACGACTTTTCGCGGGTCGGCCGTTTCAAGTTCAACATCCGCGCGGGCCTCTCCACGTCGCTCGACCAGAAGACCCTCACGGCCGAGGACTTCTACGTGGTCATCGACCACCTCCTCAAGCTCAAGCGCGACATCGGCAAGACGGACGACATCGACAACCTCGGCAACCGCCGCGTGAGGTGCGTCGGCGAGCTCCTGGAGAACCAGTTTCGCATCGGCCTCGTGCGCATGGAGCGCGCCATCAAGGAAAAGATGTCCGTCCACCAGGACATCGACTCCGCGATGCCCCATGACCTCATCAATTCGAAACCGGTCATCGCGGCGATCAAGGAGTTCTTCGGCTCGTCCCAGCTCTCGCAGTTCATGGACCAGACGAACCCGCTCTCGGAAGTCACTCACAAGCGGCGCCTGTCGGCCCTCGGGCCGGGCGGCCTTTCGCGGGAACGTGCGGGGTTCGAAGTGCGGGACGTGCATGCGACGCACTACGGCCGCATCTGTCCGATCGAGACCCCGGAAGGTCCGAACATCGGCCTCATCTCGTCCCTCTCGTGCTTCGCACGCATCTCCGAGTTCGGGTTCATCGAGAGCCCCTACAAGAAGGTCAAGAACGGTCGCGTCCTCGACCACTACGAGATCGTCACCGTCGGCGACTCGGGCTGGAGGAAGGGCGAAATCATTCAGGCCGAGGATCTCGAAGAGATGAACGGCCGGCTCAAGAAGAGCCACAAGAAGCCCACGGTGGGCCGTCCGACCGCGTTCTTCCAGCCCGCCTGGGAAGAGGAGAACTACGTCATTGCCCAGGCCAACGCCGAGGTCGACGACAAGGGCCGATTCACGGAAGACCGCATCGTCGCCCGCGCCGGGGGCGAGTTCGTCACCGTCGAAAAAGACAAGGTCGAGTTCATGGACGTGTCGCCGAAGCAGCTCGTGTCGGTGGCCGCCGCGCTCATCCCGTTCCTCGAGCACGACGACGCGAACCGCGCCCTCATGGGCTCGAACATGCAGCGCCAGTCGGTGCCGCTCCTCCGCACGGTGCCGCCTCTCGTGGGGACGGGCCTGGAGGGCATCGTCGCCCGCGATTCGGGGGCCGTCGTCATCTGCAAGCGCGACGGAATCGTCGACACGGTGGACGCGCGCCGGATCATCGTCCGGGTCTCGGGCAAGGATGAGGCCGGCGAGGCGCGCGAATTCGGCGCGGACATCTACCCGCTCCTCAAGTTCCGGCGCTCGAACCAGAACACTTGCATCAACCAGAAGCCCGTCGTGTCCGAGGGTGACCGCGTCGTGCAGGGGCAGGTCCTCGCGGACGGCCCCTGCACGTCGCAGGGCGAGCTCGCGCTCGGCCGCAACATCCTCGTCGCCTTCATGCCGTGGCGCGGCTACAACTACGAGGACGCGATCCTCATCTCCGAGAAGATGGTCAAGGAGGACTACTACACCTCCATCCACATCGAGGAGTTCGAGATCGAGGCGCGCGAGACGAAGCTCGGCGCCGAGGAGATCACGAAGGACATCCCGAACGTCTCGGAGCACGCGCTTCGCGACCTCGACGAGTCCGGCATCGTGCGCATCGGGGCGAACGTCAAGCCCGGCGACATCCTCGTGGGCAAGGTCACGCCGAAGGGCGAGACGCAGCTCACGCCGGAAGAGAAGCTCCTGCGCGCGATCTTCGGCGAGAAGGCCGGCGACGTGCGCGACGCGTCGCTCAAGTGCCCCCCGGGCATCGAGGGCGTCGTCGTGGAGGTGAAGATCTTCACGCGCAAGGACGAGGAGAAACAGAAGGACGTGAGGGCCAAGCAGATCCTCGACGAGGAGGTCGGCCGCCTCACGAAGAACGCCGACGACGAGATCCGCATCATCCGCACGGAGGCGAAGGAGAAAATCGAGTCGCTGCTCTCGGGGCGCACCGTCCTCGAGGACGTCTCCGATTCGCAGGGCAACGTCATCGTGAAGGACGGCGGCAAGCTCACGATCGAGAAGATCGGCCAGATGACGCCCCGCATGCTCAAGGGGCTCAAGCTGAAGGACGAGGAGATCCGCGATCAGGTGCGTCTCATTCTCCAGCGCACGGACTCGCAGATCGACGTCATCAAGAAGGTCAGCGCCGACCGCGTGGCGCTTCTCGCGAAGGGCGATGAGCTCGCCCCGGGCGTGAACAAGACGGTCAAGGTCTTCGTCGCCATGAAGCGCAAGCTCCAGGTCGGCGACAAGATGGCCGGCCGCCACGGCAACAAGGGCGTCATCAGCCGGATCCTCCCCGAGGAGGACATGCCATACCTCCCGGACGGCACGCCG
>JBGPDK010000096.1:0-12162 GCA_041482235.1 Thermoanaerobaculia bacterium
CTCTGCGACGACCCCTCGCAGTCCTCGCCGCCCTCGTGGCCGTCGTGATCTGGGCCGTGAATTACCCCGCCACGAAGATCGTCTATCGCGAGCTCTCCCCTCTGGCGTTCACGGGATGGCGGATCGTCCTCGCCGCGGCGTTTCTCGTCACCGAGGCGCTCGTCCGGCGAGAGCGCCTCGCGCCCCCGCCCGGCGCGCGCGGCCTGGCTCTCGTCCTCGCCCTGTCCGGCGTCGGCGTCTACCAGTGGCTCTATGCGCTCGGGCTCGCCTCGACGAGCAGCTTCTCCTCGGCCCTCCTGAACTCGGTCTCGCCCCTCATTGCAATGCTCATCGTCGTCCTCCTCGGCTGGGAGCGCATGTCGCCGCTCGCTGGCGCCGGCTCGCTCGTGGCCTGGGGCGGGGTGGCCCTCTTCCTCGGCTCTGCCCGCGGACCGGACTTCGGCAGTACGGCGGGAAACCTCATGTGCCTGGGATCGGCCACATCCTGGGCCGTCTACAACGTGGCGTCCGCCCGAGCCGCCAGGTTCCTCTCGCCTCTCGGCACCCAGCTCGCGGCCTTCGGGGGCGGGTCCATCCTGGTTCTCTCATACAGCCTGCCCGACATGCTCCGCCAGGACTACACGCGCCTGAGCCCGTCGACGTGGGCGATCGCCGTTCTCTCGACGTTCCTTCCCCTCGTCGTCGCCTTTCGCCTCTGGCTCGCCGCGGTTCGTACGCTCGGCGTCGCGCAGGCAATGAGCTTCGGCTTCCTCATACCGGTTCTCGCCGGCGTCGCGTCGGCGATTCTCACGGGCGAGCGCTTCAACGCGGCGAAGCTCGTTTCGGCGGCCGTCGTGCTCTCCGGACTCGCGCTCATTCGAGTCGGACGCCGCCCGAACCGCTCCGTCCCGGCGCGTTAGGATTCCGGCGAAGACTCTGGAGGTCCGATGTACCGTTCCGTCGCCCGCGTCGTCGATCTCACCGATCCCGCCCTCAACGTCCTCCGCGGCATCGCGCTGGAGGAGGCGCGCGCGCGCGTGGCGCGCGGCGACGCCGAGGCCCTCGCGGTTCTCGACGGGTCGTACGCGCTCGTCGGCGTGGAAGGCATCACGGTTCGCCTCGCGCGCTCGCTCGACCGACCGCTCCGGTACTTCCTCGCCAAGGAGGCGGAAGGCCCCGTCCTCGTCGTCGCGGACCGGATCGATGCGCTCGAGCGATGGCTCTTCGAGCACGGACACGGCGATCAGTTCCACCCGAGCTATACGCGAATGGTCCCGGCGCACCACGTCGTCACTCTACGCCTCGTCGGCTGCCCGGACCCCGCTCCGAGCTACGTGCGGACGTTCACGCCCGCGCGGAACGTTCTCCCGCAGGACCTCGGCGAGATCGGACGCCTCTACGTCGGCGCGCTCGCGGACGAGATCGCGAAGTGGCTCGAAGCGGTGCCCGCGAACGAACCGGTCGGCGTCTGTTTCTCGGGCGGAATCGACAGTGGCGCCGTCTTCCTCGTGACTCACCACGTCTTCCGGCGCCTCGGCTTGAGCCCGGCGCGCCTCAAGGCTTTCACGCTCTCTCTCGGGAACGGGCCGGACCGCGCGGGCCCGGATCTCGCGCAGGCGCGGGCGTTCCTGGAGGCGCTGGACCTCGGCTTCTTCCTCGAGCAGGTCGACGTCGACCCGGCGTCTCTCGACCCGATGGAGGCCGTGAGCGTCATCGAGGACTACAAGCCGCGCGACGTCGAGTCCGCGACGATGGCGCTCGCGCTCCTCCGCGGCATCCGCGCGCGCCATCCCCGATGGCGCTTCCTGCTCGACGGCGACGGCGGCGACGAAAACCTGAAGGACTACCCCATCGACGAGAATCCCGAGCTCACGATCCGGAGCGTCGTGGGCAACCTGATGCTCTATCAGGAAGGATGGGGCGTCGGCTCGCTCAAGCACTCGGACACGTACACCGGCGGCCAGAGCCGCTCGTACGCGCGCACGTACGCGCCGCTTCAAGCCTGCGGGTTCTCCGGCTTCAGCCCGTTCACGCGCCCGCGCGTCATCGCCGTGGCCGAGGGCATCCCGTTCGACGCGCTCACCTCGGGCAGCGTCGAGAAGCTCTACGCCCTGAAGGGGGAGGTCGTCTCGCGCGGTGTCAAGGCGATCACCGGCCTCGAGATGCCCGTCTACCCGAAGCGCCGGTTCCAGCATGGGGCGGGCGGGGAGGACGTCTTTTCGCAGCGCTTCCCGTTCACCGAGGCGCAATACCGCGCCGCGTTTCTCTCGCGATACTCCGGCGCGGCGTGATCGACCTCGAGAGCGCGGACCGCGCGGCGCACGAGCGATTCGTTCTTGGCCTGAGGCCCCAGCGGAACGCGGCGGATCCCTCTCGCCCGTACAACTTCTTCGTCGAGGAGGAGCCGCGCGCGGGGGGCGGCACGGATCGGGTCGCCACGGTTTTCCTGACGAACCGGGAGTGCCCGTGGCGCTGCCTCATGTGCGATCTCTGGAAGAACACGCTCGAAGCACCGACGCGAACTGGCGCGATCCCGGCGCAGATGCGGTTCGCGCTGGAGAGGCTGCCTTCCGCGAACGTTCTGAAGCTCTACAACGCGGGCAGCTTCTTCGACCGCGCGGCGATCCCGAAGGAGGACCACGCCGAGATCGCCTCCCTCGCGCGCGGCTTCGAGCGCGTGGTCGTGGAATGCCACCCGGCCCTCGTCGGCGATTCGAGCCTGAGGTTTCGCGATTCCCTCGCGGGCCCGGAGCTCGAGGTCGCGCTGGGGCTCGAAACTGCGGACGAGGAGATTCTGAGAACGTTGAACAAGGGGATGACTGTCGCGGATTTCGAACGCGCCTGCCGCTTCCTCGCGGCGCACGCGGTCCGCATTCGCAGCTTCGTCCTCGTCGGGCTCCCTTTTCTTCGAAAGGAAGAGTGGCCGGACGCGACGCGCCTGAGCGTCGAAACGTCGTTCGCGTCGGGCGCGGAAGTCGTCGCGCTCATCCCCATGCGGCTGGGCAACGGCGCGATGGACGAGCTGCAGAGGCAAGGCCAGTTCGAGCCTCCAACGCTCGGGGATTTGGAAATGGCGCTTGAAGATTTCTTAGAAAGTGAAGAGGGGAACGCCCGCGCGGCGGGCTTAGTCGTCGCGGACCTGTGGGACGCCGAGCGCCTCGAGGCCCCGTCCTGCTGCGCCGCGACTCGCGTGAACAGGCTCCGCGACATGAACCTCATTCAAAGAAATCTTCCTCTTTCTCCCTGCCCCTCGGGTCTCCGTCACTCGTGAAGGACTCGTTCGACGTCGCGATCGTCGGCTCCGGCTTCGCAGGCTCGCTCCTCGCCCTCGTGGCGCGCCGCATCGGCCTTTCGGTCGTTCTCCTCGAAAAGGGCTCACATCCGCGCTTCGCGATCGGCGAGTCCACGTCGCCTCTCGCGAACCTTCTGCTCGAGGAGCTGGCCACGCGCTACGACCTCCCCCGCCTCGTGCCGTTCGCGAAGTGGGGCTCCTGGAGGCGCGCGCACCCGGAGGTGAGCTGCGGCCTGAAGCGCGGCTTCAGCTTCTTCCACCATGCGGAGGGACGGCCGTTCGCGAACGCCCCGGACCGGCGGGACCAGCTCCTCGTCGCCGCGAGCCCGAGCGACGAGGTCGCCGACACGCATTGGTACCGGCCCGAGTTCGATCATTTTCTTCTGAGGGAAGCGGAAGAGGCGGGTTCGCACTACCTGGATCGGACGGCGCTGAACGACGTCGCTCGGGAGAAAGACCGCTGGGTCCTCAGTGGCGAGCGCGCGGGCAGGGTCTTTACCTTCGAAGCATCTTTCCTCGTGGACGCCTCGGGCCGGGGCGGCGCGCTTCACGCTGCGCTGGGCGTGCGCCGCGCCGTTCCGTGCCTCCCATCGACGCAGGGCCTCTTCACGCACTTCGAGGGAGTTCGGCGACTCGACGAGATGGGGATCCCCGGCGGCTCCGAGATTCCGCCATACCCGGTAGACGACGCGGCCGTGCACCATGTCTTTCCGGGCGGCTGGATCTGGATCCTGAGGTTCAACAACGGCCTGACGAGCGCCGGCGTTGCGGCCTCGGACGCCCTCGCCGACGAGGTCGGTTTCGCCGGAGGCGAGGTTGCGTGGAAGCGCCTGCTGGAGCGTTTTCCGACGATCCGGGGCCAGTTCGAAAACGCGCGCCCGACGCTCCCTTTCGTTCACGCCCCGCGACTCCCGTTTCGCGTCGATCGTGCGGCCGGACCGGGCTGGGCGATGCTGCCCTCGGCCGCGGCGTTCGCCGACCCGCTTCTTTCGACGGGCTTTCCGCTCGCGCTCCTCGGCATTCACCGGCTCGCCGAGGCGCTCGAGGAGGATTTCGGGACGCCGCGCTTCGACGTCCGCGTGGCGGCGCACGGCGAGCTCACGCTCCGGGAAGCCGACCGCGCCGCACGGCTCGTCGCGGCGCTCTACGGGGCCCTCGAGGACTTCCCGCTCTTCGTCGAGCTGTCGAAGCTCTACTTCGCCGCGGCCCACTTCGCGGAGTCCGCGAGGCGCCTCGGGCGGCCCGAGCTCGCGGGCACGTTCCTCTGCGGCGAGCATGAGGAGTTCGGCCCGGCGCTCGACGCGTGCTGCCGCGCCGCCCTCGCCCCGCGGGACGCCGCGGCGCGGAAGCGGCTTCTCGGGGACGTCGCGCGCGCGGTCCAACTCATCGACATGGCGGGCCTTCTGGACGCCTCGCGGAGGAACTGGTTCCCCGCCCCGCCCGTCAGCGCTTCTTGCCCGACTTCCGCGGCGCGGGCTTGACCGGCTTCGGCGCGGGCTTGACCGGCTTTGGCGCGGCCTTCGACGGGGGCCGCGGCACGGGGCCGAAGACCTCCGGCGGCGGGCCGCCGAAGAAGCTCACGACCGCGGCTGCGAGGGACTTGGCGAGGGAGTCGCGGAAGGCGCGCGTCCTCATGAGCGCGCGGTCTTCCTCGTTGCCGAGGTTCGCGAGCTCCACGAGGACGCGGTTCGGCACCCGGTTGTACCGAAGCACGGCGGGCACCCACTCGCGGCCCCCCCGGATCACGTGCGTGCGCACCGGCGAGAAGCTGTGCACCGGCAGGCCCGCCTCGCGCAGCGCGGCGATGATGCCGTTCGCGAGCGCCGTGGATGCGCCCTCGGAAGCGAAGCGCTCCTTGCGATTGAACGACACGACCGGCTGCTCCTTCACCTCGCGATACCCGGCATACGCCGGCCCCGTCTTGCCGTAGCGGTCGCGGAGGTAACGCTCGCCGGGCACGTACACCATCGCGCCGCGCACGGACGGGTGCAGCGAGTCGGCGTGAAGCGAGACGAAAACCGTGCGCTCCGGAGGCACCTTCGCACCGTCCGGGCCGGGCCGCCGGATGAGGCTGTTCGCGAGGTACCACCTCAGGTTCACGCCGACCGCGGGGTCCTGGAGGGAGTAAGCCGGGTCCGTGAGGAGAAGCTGGTCACGGCTGCTGCGCAGGGAGTCGCGCTCGGGCACCTTCCACCCGAGCACGGCGTCCCGCGTCGTCATGAGGACCTCGGCGCGCGTCCTTTCCGTGAGCATCTTCCTGAGGCGGCAGGCGACGTCGTAGACGTACGTCGACTCCCAGACGCTCCCGTGGAGCGTTCCCGTGTCCCGGCCGCCGTGGCCCGCGTCGAGAATCACGCGCACGCCCGAAAGCCCCCGCGCGATCTCGGCCCGCGCGAACTGCGCCGACTCGGCCTTTCCCCGAGCGCGCTCCAGAGAACGCGGGTCGTCCTTCGGAAGGAACTCCTCCGACAGGACCTCCAGCGGGATCTTCACGGGAAAGTCCACGGGAATCGCGTGAACGTTCTCGATGAGCGAGCGCGCGGCGATCGTCCGCGCGAGCTCGTTCACGTCCGCGGCGTCGAGGCGGCCGGTGAAGCGCACGACGACGGCGGAATAGAGGGCCTCGCCCCTCCGCAGGCGGTACACGGCGTACCGGCCCTTCTCGTCCTGGTCGAAGACGAGGTTCGGCGGCACCGCATCGGGCACGGGCTCGGCGTCGCGGAACGGGGCCGAGAGGAGCACCGCGGGTATCCGGATCGTGGCGCCGGGAGGCACCGTGTCGCCCTCGAGCGCGTTCTCCCGCGCGAGAGCCGGCGCGTTTCCGGCCGCGCCGGTGAACCACTCGGCGACGTCGGCGAGGCGCTCCTCTTCCACGGCGATGTGCAGCCAGGCCGCAGTCGCGCGCACGTCGGAGGGAAAGAGCGCCGCGATCGCGGCGCGTCTCGACTCGTCGGAGAGCGCCGCGAAGGAGAGGACGGCGCTTCGGGCACCCGACGTGACTCCCGGCAGGGCGAGCACCCGCCGCGCGGTCGCTTCGTCCCGCGTGACGCGGCGCGCGAACTCGATCGGCGTCTCGCCTTCGAGCGGCCGCGCCTCGACGGTGATCGCTCCGCCTTCGCGCTGGACCGCGAAGTCCCGCGACACCTCGACACGGCGGACGCTGCCCGGCGGGGACGACGAGGCGGCCGGAACGAAAAGGGCGGCGCAAGCCGCGGCGGCGAGCGCGCGGCGAGCGCTCAACTCACCGCGCCCGGCGCGCGACGCGCGAGGGCGCCGGACGCGTCTTCGAGGACGCGCGCGAGCGCGAAGAGAAGCGGCTCCGAGTCGCCCGGCCCGATGAGCTGCATCCCGATGGGCAGCCCGTCCCGGGAGAAGTCCGACGGGACCGAGACCGCGGGGATGCCGGCGAGGCTCGGGGGAACGGTGAAGACGTCCTCGAGATACATCGCGAGCGGGTCGTCCGTCTTCGCGCCGAGTTGGAAGGCGGGCTCGGGCGAGGTCGGACACAGGATCGCGTCCACCCCGCGGAACGCCGCGGCGAAGTCCCTCGCGAGGAGCGCGCGGACCCTCTGGGCGTGGCCATAGTAGGCGTCGTGATAGCCGGCGGAGAGCGAGAACGTGCCGAGCAGGATGCGCCGCTTGACCTCGGGCCCGAAGCCCGAAGAGCGCGTCTTCAGGTAGAGCGCGGCGAGCGAGGCGTCGCCCTTCCGCGCGCCGTAGCGCACGCCGTCGAAGCGGGCGAGATTCGACGACGCCTCGGCCGTGGCCGTGAGGTAGTAGACGGGCACGGCGAGCGGCACGCGCGGCACGGACACCTCGGTGACGACGGCGCCCGCGGCGCGCAACGTCTCGGCTGCCCTCTCGAAAGAAGCCTTCACGTCGGGATGAAGGCCGCCCTCGGCCGACGAGACCTCCGCGAGAAGGCCGATCCGCTTCCCTCGGGCACCCGCGCCGAGCGCCCCGAGGACGTCCGGCACCGGCGTCGCGAGCGCCGTCGAGTCCTTCGGGTCGACGCCCGCCATGACGGCGAAAGCGCGCGCCGCTTCGTCGACGGACCGCGTCAGGGCGCCCGCCTGGTCGAAGGAGGACGCGAAGGCGATCAGGCCGTAGCGCGAAACGCGTCCATACGTCGGCTTCCAGCCCACGAGGCCGCAGAGGGCGGCCGGCTGTCGCACGGAACCGCCCGTGTCGGTCCCGAGCGAGAGGGGCACGGCGCGCGAGGCGACCGCCGCCGCCGAGCCTCCGGACGACCCGCCCGGCACGCGCGCCGGATTCCACGGATTCTTGACCGGGCCGTAAGCCGAGTTCTCGTTCGAGGAGCCCATGCCGAACTCGTCGCAATTCGTCTTGCCGACGACGACCGCGCCCGCGCCAACCAGCCGCGCGACGCACGTCGCGTGGTCGGGCGACACGAAGCCGAGGAGGAGCTTCGAGCCGGCGGTCGAGGGACGGCCCGCGACGTTGATGTTGTCCTTCACGGCGAACGGGACGCCCGCGAGGGGCAGCCTCTCACCCGCGCGCACGCGCCGGTCGACCTCCTCGGCTTCCTCGAGGGTCTTCACGGCGTCCGTCGAGAGGAACGCCCCGAAGGCCTCCTGCGCCATTTCCACGCGCCTGAGGGACTCCGCGGCGACCGCCCGCGCCGTGACGCGCCTCGCGCCGACGGCGTCCGCGAGCGCCGTGAACGGCCCCTCGAGAAGAGCGGCCGGCGAAGGCTCGGTCACGCCTTCAATCCCTCGTGACGACGCGCGGCACCACGAAATGACCGTGCGCGAAGGCGGGCGCGTTCGCCTCGACGAGTGCTCCGGGCGAGCCGTTCCGGACCTCATCGGGCCGAAGCGGCGTCGCGCGCGGATCCGCCTCGCCGGCGAGGATCTCCTCCGGAAGGTCCCTCAGCGCCTCGAAGTGCTCGACGATCCGGGTGAGCTGCCCGGCCATCGCGTCGCGCTCGGCGTCGGAGAGCTCGAGGGCCGCGAGCGCGGCCACCTTCGACACGAGCGCAGGGTCGATCCTCATCGCGAAAGTATAGCGGTCCGCTTGACGCCCGCCGGGCTCGCCCGTACCGTCCCGGCAGGGACGCGAGCATGAGGCCCTTCCTCCTCTTTCGCTTGGGCGGCGAGGTGCCGGAGTCCATTCGGAGTCCGCTCGAGAAGGCGGGCACCGAGGTTCTCGTTGCGCGCTCTTTCGAGGAAGTCGGCGCGCTCCTGCACGCTTCCCAGCCGGATGTCCTCCTCGTCATCCCGCCCGGGACCGCGGCCGACGCGGCGAAGCTCCTCTCCCTCCTGCCCTTGTCAGTCACGCCCCCGTCGATCTTCGTCCTCGCCGGCGACGACGCCCCGCACCGTCCGCTCGCTCTCGAGACGATCGCCCGCACAGCGTGGAACCGGGCGACGGCGGCGCTCCGGGAAGGCTCGCACGATCCGGCCGCGGCGATCCTCCTCTCGCGGGTCCAGCTCGCGGACCTTCTGGAATTGTGGGAGCAGTTGGCGGCCGACGGCCGTGAGTTCGTGGAGCGCGCCCTGCGGGCGCTCTCGCTCTCCCTCGACGCGTCGCGCGTGAGCCTCTTCCGGTGGAAGGCCGGCTCCCCCGTGGCGACGGTCCAGGGCTCGAGCCTCGGCGCGGGCGTCGTCGGGCACGAGGTGGAGATCGCGCGCTATCCAGAGCTGCGCGCGGCCGCATCGCGCTCGGGCCCCGTCCTCGTGGAAGAGACCGACCGCGATCCCCTCATGGGAGACGCGAGGAGTTCGTTCGAAGGAGCGCCGATCCGGTCGCTGCTTTGCCGGCAGCTCCCCGGTGAGGCAAGCGACCTCTACCTCCATGCGATCCGCGAGCGCGTGCCGTTCGGTCTCGTGGACGTGGCGCTCTTCGGCGCCACGGCGCGACTGCTCACGGCCGCTCACGTCGCGGCGCGCCCTCGCGAGCCCCTGGAAAGGAACCCCGAGCGCGGGATTCTGCAGATTGTGAAGCGCATCTTGAATGGGATCCCCGATTCGACGGCGATGGTGGGGCCGACCGGTGAGATTCTCGGCGTGAATCCGCCCTTCTGCGCGCTCACGGGCCGCCTCGAGTCCGAGCTCGTCGGGCTGGATTATCAAGCGCTCCTCCGGCCGCCGAACCCGGAGGACTCGCTCGACGACGCGCCGCTCCCGGACGGCTCGCTTCTCACCCGCAAGAAGAGGCGCCTTCTGACGGCCTCGGGCCAGACAGCTCCCGTCGAGGTCATCTCGACGCCGGCGCCGGATGAGACGGGGGGGCAGGCGGGCTGGTCGACGCTCACCTTGCGTGATCGGCGGGACGAGATCGCGCGCGCCGCTCAACGGGGACAGCTCGCCGGCGACCTCGCTGAGACGTCACGGCGACTCGAGATGCTGGAGGCGGGCGCGCGCGAAGCCGAGATCATGCGTGCGCGCTTCTGGACCGCGGCCGCGCACGAGCTGAGGACGCCTCTGGCGATCGTGCAAAGCTACCTCGAGGTCGTCCTGACCGACCTCGCCGCCGAGGTTCCCGAGCGCCCGACCCAGCTCCTCAGGACCGCCGCGGACGGACTTTCGCGTCTCGAGAGGCTCATCGCGGACGTGCTGGACGCGGCGGTCACGGGGCGCCCGCACGCGGCGCTGCGGCTCACCGACGTGGACCTCTCCGAGGTCGTCCGCGGCCTCTCGGGCGCGCTCTCGGCGTCGGCGTGCAAGCGCGGACTGAGCCTCCGCGTGGACGTGCCGAAGGGGCTCCCCTGCGTCAGCGGTGACCGCGAGAAGATCGAGCGGCTCGTCACGAACCTCGTGGACCACTCCCTGCGGACCACCCTCCGCTCGGATGAGCCCATTCTCATCTTCGCTTCACAGGAGGGTGAACGCATCGTGATCCGGATCGTGGATCGAGGGCCGACGCTGCCTCCGGGGAAAACGGCCCACCTTTTCGACGACGTCGGTTCGGCGCGCGCCGGCGGCGAGTTCGGTCTGTCCGTCGCGCGCCGGCTCGCCGACGCCATGAAGGTCGAACTGACCGCCTACAAGGATGCGGACGGCTCGAACGTGAAACGTGTCGCATGGCCCGCGGCGCCAGTATCCGACGGGGCCACCCGCTGAAGAGAGATCCCGCGATCCGCGCCTTCCGCGCCCTGATGCGCCGCGCCGACGCGGCCCTCGCCGCGTCCGTCGCTCAGCCGGACGAGCGCGTCCGGGCCGTAGGAGGAGCCGTGCGCGACGCCTTCCTCGGCAGGACCGGCGGCGATCTCGACCTCGCCGTCCCTCCGGGGCGCGCGGACGCGTTCGCGAAAGAGTTGGCGGCACGGGCCGGGACGCGCGTCGTGCCGATCGGAACGGCGCCGAGGCGCATCCTGAAGGTGCCGTTTCGCTCTCATGAGATCGACGTCTGGGAAGAGACGGGCGACGCCGCTTTCGATCTTCTCCGGCGCGACTTCACGGTGAACGCGCTCTCCTTCTCGCTACCCGGCGGGACGTTCGCGAGCGCGCCCGGCGCGCTCGCGGATCTGAAGGCAAGACGGCTCGCTCCGCCCCGCCCCGGAGTATTTCGTGAGGATCCACTTCGGGTCCTCAGGGCGGCGCGCTTTCTTGCGGAGCTGCCGGGATTTCGCATCGCGCGACGAGCGGTGCCGGAGCTCAGGGAAGCCGCGAAATTTCTCCGAATGGTGCCCGCGGAGAGACGGCTCGTCGAATGGGACAAGCTGCTCGGCGCACCCGCCGCGGGCCGCGTCCGCGCCCTGCGGTTCCTCGAACGCACTGGCGCCCTGCAATCCCTCCTTCGAAGCACTGCGCCGCGCACGCGGCGCGGAATCTCCCTTGTCGGACGCCTGGAAGAGCCGGACGCGAGGGTCGCGCGGGCCCTTCTCATGCTGCCTCAGGGCAAGGGGAAAGCGCTGGATTTGCTTAGAGGGTGGAAAGTCAGCCGGGAAGAGCTGAGACTCGCGAGCCGCCTTTTCGCTCTTCCGCTGCATGGGCCGAGGCGCACGCCGACCCGCCGCGACGTCGCGATCTGGCTGCGACGTCTCTCCCCCTTTCTAAGAGAATCCCTTCTCTTCCTCTCCTCGGCCGGCGACGAAGGAACGCGGCACCTCGCGCGCGCTCTCTCGCCCTACCTGCGCCGCCCGGCCGCGCTCCGCCGCATCCTCAAGCCGGCGCGCCCTCTTCCCCTCGCAGAGATTTCTTCTCTTCTCTGCCTCGTGGAGGGACCGGAGCTGGGCGGAGCGCTCGACGCGTTCGACCTCGCGCTCGCCTCGGGCGAAGTGCGCGGCGCGCGCGCCGCGCGCGCATGGCTGGCACGCGCCTCCCGCGCCTCAAGGCGTCGCGCGCGCTGTTGACGTAAAATGCGCCGCGAGCAGACATTCACGTGGACCTGACCGAGCTTCTGAAGTTTGTCACGAAGAAGGAGGCCTCGGACCTCCATCTGAAGCCCGGCCGTCCCCCGCTCCTGCGCGTCAATGGACGCCTCGTCCCGCTGAAGACCGATCCGCTCTCGCCGAAGGAAATCGAGGACATGGTCCTCCCCATCCTGACGCCGTACCAAAGGGACAAGCTGCAGCAGAACTATGCCGTCGACATCGGCTACGGCATCACGGGCGTCGCGCGCTTCCGCGGCAACATCTACCTGCAGCGCGGCACGTGGACCGCGGTCTTCCGCCGCATTCCATACCAGATCCCGCAGATCACGGCGCTGAACCTGCCCGACGTGATCGATACGTTCGCGGACCTGCCCGCCGGCCTCGTGCTCGTGACGGGCCCGACCGGATCGGGCAAGTCGACGACGCTCGCGGCGATGGTCAGGGTCATCACCGAGCGCCACCCCGTCCATATCGTCACGATCGAGGACCCGATCGAGTACCTCTTTCAGGACAACATGGCCTCCGTCTCGCAGCGCGAGATGGGAACCGACAC
>JBGPDK010000097.1:0-12094 GCA_041482235.1 Thermoanaerobaculia bacterium
ACGAACGGCTTCGCGATCCCCTCCCAGAACCAGGACCAGGTCGTGGCCGTCGGCGAGACGGCTTACGTGCCGTACGTTTCCGCGTCCCCGTCGGGGTCGAGCGGGTACCGCACGAACCTCTTTCTCCTTTCCACGAACGCGACGGGCACGACCGGCGTCACCGTGACGCTCCGCAAGGGGGACGGCACGTCTCTCGGCTCGAAGAACCTCACGCTCGGAAAGCGATCGCAGACACAGATCAACAGGATCGGCGAGTTCTTCGGCTACGTCCCCGCCGCGAGCGACACGAACCTGACCGCTCTCGTGACCGTGACGAGCGGCGGACCCGTCGCGACGGGCGCCTCCATCATCGACAATGCGATCGGGTCGATCAGCTACGCTCCCCCCGTGAAACTCCCCGTGGCGAACAACGGCGCATACGGGCTCATCCTGGACGACGGCGGGTACGGTTTTTCGGGGCGCGCCGACGTCTTCAACGGTGCGTTCGACCTGATCACCGCGGGGATCGTGATTCCATCCTGCGGCGGCCAGGACACTCTCTTTTTCGTTCAGGGCTTCGGCACGGCTCCCGGCCAGAACACGACGTTCACGAAGAACGCGGATGGCAGCACGTCCTTCGCGGGGTCCGAATCGGACGGCTCCACGTTTAGCGGGAACATCAACACGTCCTTCGACGGCTCCGTATTCGGAAACCTCACGTACACGCGCCCGAGCGGCGCCGCCAGCCCGTCGAACCCGTGCCCCGCCAAGTCCGTGTCGTACCCCTTCGTGGGCACCAAGGGTCTGGCCTTCCAATGAGGCTTCCGCGACACGTCGTTCTAGCCGCTCTCGGCCTTCTCGCCGCGCTGGCCGCGCTTTCCGCTCAGGCGGCGGACCTCTACGGCAAGCCGCTGCGCGGCCTGTCACCCGTGGCGGCCCGGGCCATCGTCCAGGACCCCGCGCGGTATGCCGCGAAGGCCGTGCGCGTCGAAGGCGCGAACGCGGGAGCCGCGGGCGCGCCCGCGCTGAAGGACGGCGACGCCGTTCTGCCCATCGTCTCCGACGGCTCCTTCAAGCTGCCGGCGGATTTCGCGGGCGGGCTCCTCGCCGCCGAGGGGCGCGCCCGCGCTTCCGACTCCGGTGTGGTCTTCGTCGCCACGGGCGTCGAGGTGCGGCGCGGGGCCCCGGCGCGATGACGCGGGCCGGCTCACGCGCGCCGGCGGCGGTCCTCGCGCTTTCCCTGATCCTCGCGGCAGCGTGCCGCGCGCCCGAGGAGACCCGCTCCCTCAACTTCGATCCCGAGACCACGACCGGGGCGCTGGGCGCGGGGTGGGACGGCTTCGAGAGGACCGAGCTCGGCGACACGTACGTCTGGTCGCACGGCCGCGAGGCGCGCGTCACGGTCGTGAGCCGCGCGGACGGCGACCGTCTTGTGCGCTTCCGATGCTGGCCGTTCAGCTTCCCGGGAGGGCCGCCCCAGACGCTCACGCTCTACGTGAACGACCAGAAGGCGGAGGCGCTCACGCTCGGGGGCGAGCCGCGTGTCTACGCCGTTGCCGTCCCCCGCGCGCTCTGGAAAAGAGGCGCGAACGAGCTCAAGTTCGCCTTCGCCTACGCGGAGTCCCCGAAGGACCACGTGACCGGCGCCACGGACGAGCGCACGCTCTCGGCCGCCTTCGACTGGCTCGAGATCCTGAGCTCCCGGCTTCCGGCGAAGAATTAGCGGCTCAACCGGGGGGCCCGAAGACCGGGGAATTCGGACGGCGCGCGTTCTCCCGTATCCTCTGGGCATGTCACGGCCCTGGCAAGCGAGCGCCGCCGCCCTCGCGTCCGTCCTTCTGGCCGCTGGCGGGCGGGCCGACGTGGATCCCTGGGCGGCGCGCGTGCGTGCGCGGTCCGAAACGCGCCTCGCCACGTTCCAGGGCGTCGACTGCGTTTCGATCCGGGCGCCGGCCGCCATCGTGTGGCGCCTCCTCGTCGCGCCCGAGCACGCCGCGAAATGGTTCTTTGCCGGCGTGCCGGACCTCCTCCCGCGCGGAGCCCGCTACAAGAAGGGACCCACGGCCGAGAAGGACGATGTCCTTCTGCTCGAGGCGACGACGCTCAACGGGCCCCGGCATCTCGATCTGACGGTCCTTGCGGCCGCTCCGGGTGAGCTGCTCTCGTTCCTCGTCCGTTCCGACGACGCCGACCTCCTCGAAAAGGGCATCGAACACCTCTCGCTCACGTTCGTGCTCGTTGCGATGCCGGACGGCATCACGGAGGTCTATCTCGCGATGCATTACGACTCGGATTCGCCCTTCTCGGCAATCCTGTCACCGGCTGCCGTGCGACGTCAGCACGAGAGGCGGAGGGCCTCGCTCGTCGTGTTCCAGCTGCTCGCCGAGGAGGCCGCGCGCCTCAAGGACCCGCCGCTGCACGAGGTCCCCCTCACCGCGCCACCTCCACCCGTCCACAAGACCCTTCCCCCCCACAAATGAAAAACGGGGGCGCACATGCGCCCCCGCGAACGGATCGAGCCAAGGCCGTCGTCAGAGGATGACGCCCTTCAGGGGCACCTTCACGTCGCCCTTGGCCTTGTCGGTCGTCTTGATGAGCAGCTCGCCCTCGAAGACGCCCTTCTTGATCTTCTGGTCGACCGTGAGGACGACCTGCACGCGCGACTTGTCGACCGGCACGATTTCGGCCGAGATGCCGGGCACGTTCGTTTCTACCTTCGTGACCGCGAAGTTCGCGGCCTGTGCGTTGTTGTTGACGATCATGACGTTGCGCTTCACGGCATCGCCCTTCGGGTCGAAGTTCCCGAAGTTGATCGAGATCGGTGTCACCGAGACCGCGGGCTTCACGAAGCCCGACACGCTGATCTCGATCTCGGGCTGCCGCTTGACGCCCGTGGCGACCTTCACGGTCCCGGCGAGGATCCCCTCCGGCGCGTCGGGCGCGACCGTCAGGGTGATCTTCCACTGATTCGGGTTTCTGTCCTTGATGAGCTCCTTCTCGGGCACCGGGGCGAGCGCGGCCCTCAGAAACGTGTTCGGCGTGTCGATCTTCGTGGGCTTGAACTCCGGCTCGTCCGACACGAGCACGACCTCGGACGACGAGGACTCGCCCGAGAGCGCCGTGATGCGGAAAAAGCCGTACGGCAGCGCCTCGACGAAGGGCTTCACGATCGCCGAGATGAAGAGGGTCATCTGCGGCGTGGCGGGGTCGTCCGTCATGAGCAGCGCCGTCTTCGAAATGGGCCCGGAGAAGTTCTTCGTGTCGACCGTGAGGGTCACCTTCCCCTCGCCGCCCGGCTTGATGACCTTGTCGAACTCGGGCACGGTGCAGCCGCACGACGGCTTCACGTCCGTGACGTGGAGGTCGGCCTTGCCCGTGTTTTTCAGGATGAACACATGCTTGATGGGCTCGCCTTTGGGAACCGTTCCGACGTCCTTCTTGCTCTCGGGGACGACGAGCTTCGGTCCGGAAGCCGTATCAGCCTTGGCGGCCGGGGCCTGCGCGAGGAGACCGGGAGCACCCGCCACGGCGAGCGCAAGGGCCGCGGCGAGGGCGACGGCTGTTCGGGGATGGATCCTGGGGAACAACATCGGGAGAAGCCTCCTTCGAAAAACGGGCGGGAAGCCGCCCCTGAGAATAACCAGTATACGTGCGGGGCGCCCCGTCGGGCGCCCGAGAGCGTCAACGGGGCACATCGGATCGCCCCGGAACTCCTAGCAAGAGCCGGGCCTACGGCTCCTTCGCCTCTGCTCCCTCCCATTCCTCCGGAATCAGCGTGCCCTCGAAAACGACGCGTGCGTCGCCGGTGAGCGTCACCTCGCGGGCGAGCTCGCCGTCGCGCGCGAAACCGATCTCGAGCGTCTCCCCCGAACGTGTGGCGACCGAGACGGGCGGCTCGAACCCCTTGAGAAAGCTCGTCACGACCGCGGACGCGACTGCGCCGGAGCCGCAGGCGAGCGTTTCGGCCTCGACACCCCGCTCCCACGTCCTCACGGCGATGCGGGACGGTCCGAGCAGCTTCACGAAGTTTGCGTTCGCGCCCTCGCGCAGCGCGGGATGGCGCCGGTGCGCGGGCCCGAGGACCGAGAGATCAAGTGTGTCGAGATCGACATCGTCTTTCACGTAGGCCACGACGTGCGGCACGCCCACGAGAAGCGCGAACGCGCCGCGCTCGAGCGTCTTTCCTTCCGCGTCGCGGGACGGCACCGCGCGCCCCACGGCCACGGGCTCCGGCAGCGCGAGCGCCACGGTCCCTCCCGCCAGAACGCGCGCGTGAACGGCGCCCCATCCCGTCGCGACGACCAGAGAGGGTCCGGAGAGGCCCCGGAGGACCGCGAACCGTGCCGCGCACCGCGTGCCGTTTCCGCAGAACCGGCCGGCGGAGCCGTCCGCGTTGACGTAATCGGCCACGATGCTCGAGTACGGGTCTCCCGGACGGTCGGGGTGGACGAAGAGGACGCCGTCCGCTCCGACGCCCGTGCCCCGGCGGCAGAGCCTGCGGATCGCGGCGGTCTCGCGAGGACCTCTCTTCACACGCGCGGAAAAGACGAGGAAGTCGTTTCCGGCCCCGCTCATCTTCGTGAACGCGAGCGGCAGCGCGCCGAGAGGCGAGGGCCGGGGCTCGCTCGTCACCTGGTCGTCACTTTGCCGTCCCCATCGGGCTCTCGTTGCCGGTCTTGTCCACGGCGGTCACGCGATACCCGCCCCCCAGGGCGCCGGCATCGAAATAAACGGGCTCCTTCAGCCCGTCTGCGATCCGCGTCCAGCCGCCGTTCTCGTTTCGGTAAACGCGGTAGGAGGCGAAATCGCCCGCGAGGCTCGGGTTCCAGACGAGGCGCGTGCCTCCCTCTTCGGCGAGGACGAGGACGCCCTCGGGTGCGGGCGGCGGAAACACGTCCCCCGTGGAGACGGGCACTTCGTCGGCCGCCGGGCCGAGGATGAGCGGGAGGCTCGCGACGGGCGCGGCGCGAACGGTGTACACATAGTTCCGGTCCGGCGTCACGGTCGCGTCGACGTACGTCGTCGCTCCGATCGACACGCCCACCGGGCGGTCCTCGTACTCCTCGTCCGCGGCATCTCTCCGGTAAATCGCGTACCCCGCGATCATCGCGGGCCGCGTCCCGTCGAGCATCGCGACGGGAGCGAGCCAGTCGAGACACACGCGCGCCTCTTCGACGGTCGGAACGACCCGGAACGGCCGGTCCGGCGGGACCTGCGGGAGGACGGCGACGAGCGGCGACAGCTCGGACGCCTTCTTCCGGTCGCGCGTGGCCGTCACGCCGTACCTCAGGAACACGCGCCCGAGTCGCCCCTCGCGGTAGAGAGGCACGAGCGGATCTCTCACGACGACGTCCGCGCCCACGGTCAAAGCGTCGAGCTCCGTGCGCGTGAGGGCCTGGATCGTCTCGGCGCGCGCGCGGAAGCCTTTCTCCTCGCGCTCGCGCTGGGCGGTCTCCGCGGGCGTCTCCGGCGGCTTCTGGCCCTCGCGCGCCCCGATCAGCTCGCGGTACACGGTCACGCCGGTGAGATTCGTGAGCGTCTCGCCCGCGTTCGTCTTCGAGGGATACGGGAAACGCAGCACGACGTCGGAACCCTCCTGCGAGAGGCGCACGGGCTCGACGCGCGCCGGCAGGACCTGCAGCGGCGGCTCGGGCGCGAGCTTTCGCCCGCAGCCCAGGAGGAAGACGAGGGCAAGGAGGCCCGCCCTCTTACCCATTCTAGGAAAATCCGAATCCACCGTTCCCTCTGCCCCAGCTACAGCACGAAGCGCGAAAGGTCCCGATCCCTCACGAGCCCCTTGAGCGCCCGCTCGACGTAGGCCTGATCCACGGCGATCCGCGCGCCCGCCGCGTCGGGCCCCGCGAAGGAGATCTCCTCGAGCACCGTCTCGAGGATCGTGTGGAGGCGCCGCGCGCCGATGTTCTCGAGGTTGCGGTTCACCTCGGCCGCGGCCCGCGCGATCTCCTTGAGGCCTTCGTCCGCGAAGACGAGCTCGATGCCTTCGGCGGCGAGGAGCGCGGCCGACTGCTTCGGGAGCGCGTGCTCGGGCTCGGTGAGGATGCGGAGGAAGTCCTCGTCCGTGAGGGCGTCGAGAGCGACCCGGATGGGGAAACGGCCCTGCAGCTCGGGGATCAGGTCCGAGGGCTTCGCGACGTGGAACGCCCCGGCCGCGATGAAAAGGACGTGGTCCGTCTTCACCATCCCGTGCTTGGTCTTCACGGTCGTCCCCTCGACGAGGGGCAGGAGGTCGCGCTGCACGCCCTCGCGCGAGACGTCGGGGCCGCCGCGGGCCCCCTCCCGGCCCGCGATCTTGTCGATCTCGTCGAGAAAGACGATGCCCGTCTCCTCGACGCGGCGGATGGCCTCCTCGGGGACCGTCGCCTCGTCGGAGAGCGCGTCGGCCTCGCGCGCCACGAGGAGCCCTCGCGCGTCGGAAACGGGACGCCTCACTTTCTTCTTCTTCTGCGCGCCGAAGAGATTCGGAAGCATCCCGGGGAGGTCGATGCCCATCTCCTCGAGGCCCTGCGGCGTCATGACGGAGATCTGCGGCGTCCGCTCGTCCGTCACCTCGAGCTCGACCTCGCGCGCCTCGTGCTTGCCTTCGCGGAGGTCGCGGCGGATCCGGTCGCGCCCGTCCTGCAGTCCCGCGCTCGCTCCCGTATCCGCACGGCCTGCCGGTCCGGCCGACAAAGAAACCACGAGGAGGTCCACGAGCTTCTCTTCCGCCGCCGCGGCCGCCCGGTCCAGAACGCGCGCGCGGCGCTCGTCCTTCACGAGGCGGATCGCCGCGTCGACGAGGTCGCGGGCGATGGAGTCGACGTCCCGTCCGACATAGCCCACTTCAGTGAACTTCGAGGCCTCGACTTTCACGAACGGAGCGTCCACGAGGCGGGCGAGGCGCCGCGCGATCTCCGTCTTGCCGACGCCCGTCGGACCGATCATGAGGATGTTCTTCGGCATCGTGTCGCGCTGGAGCTCCGGGTCGAGGCGCTGGCGCCGCCAGCGGTCGCGGAGCGCGATCGCCACCGCGCGCTTGGCCTTCGTCTGGCCCACGACGTGGCGGTCGAGCTCGGCCACGATCTTCCGCGGCGAGAGGTCCTTGAGGAGATGCGGCGTCATGGGAGAGTTTCGACGCGGATCACGTCGTTCGTGTAGATGTCGATGGAGGCCGCGATCGCGAGGGACTCCTTCACGATCGCCGCCGCGTCGAGGCCCGAGTGCCGGAGCAGCGCGCGGGCCGCGGCCGCCGCGTACGGGCCGCCGGAGCCCACCGCGAGGACGCCCTCGTCCGGCGCGATGACGTCGCCCGTGCCCGAGAGGAGGAGCGAGATCTTCTCGTCGGCCACGACGAGGAGGGCCTCGAGCTGGCGCAGGGTCTTCTCGGTGCGCCAGTCGGTCGCGAGCTCCACCGCCGCGCGCTCGAGCTGGCCGTGATACTCCTCGAGCTTCCGCTCGAACCGCGTGAAGAGCGTCACGGCGTCGGCCGTCGAGCCGGCGAATCCCGCGAGGACCTTCCCGTCGAGGAGCCTCCGCACCTTCGCGGCGCCGCTCTTCATGATGGTCGTCCCCATCGTCACCTGGCCGTCGCCGCCGAGGGCGACGATCCCGTCCTTCCTCACGCAGAGGATCGTCGTATGCGTGAAGCGCGGTCCGCCCATGCCTGAGAGTCTAGCCCGTCACTCTCTCTTCTCGGCCCTCGGATGGCTCTTGCGGTAAACCTCGATGAGGCGCTCGGCATCGAGGTGCGTGTAGCGCTGGGTCGTCGACAGCGAGGCGTGGCCGAGAAGCTCCTGGATGGTGCGGAGGTCCGCGCCCGCCGCGAGGAGGTGCGTCGCGAACGAGTGCCGGAGCGCGTGCGGCGAGGCATGGCGGGGAACCGCCGCCGAAAGGACCGCCCGGTCGAGGATGCGGCGCACGCTGCGGTCCGTCAGGCGAGAGGAGCGCGCGTTCAGGAACACGATCCCGGCGTCCCGCGCGGCGGGTGCGAAAGACGCCCTCGCCTTCAGCCAGGCGCGGAGCGCCGCTGCGGCCGGCTGGCCGAACGGCACGACGCGTTCCTTGCGCCCCTTCCCCACCGTGCGCACCTGCCGGGCGGACAGATCGACGTCCTCGAGGCGCAGCCCGACGAGCTCGGAGACGCGCAGCCCCGTCGCGTAGAGCAGCTCGAGAAGCGCGCGGTCGCGCGTCCCGAGGACGCCCTCGCGTTCCTTCGCTTCGACGACCGCCGCCGCCTCGCCCACGGACAGCGTCCGCGGGAGCGTGTGGTCGCGCCGGGGCGTCCCCACCGCCTTCGCCGGATTCGAGACGACGCGGCCCTCGCGCTTCAGGAACGCGAAGAACGTGCGCAGGGCCGACAGATGCCGTCCCATCGACGTCTTCGAGATCCCTCCGGCGCGGAGGTGCGCGAGATAAGAACGCACGGCGAGGGCGTCCACGTCCTCGGCGCGCATGTCGCCGGGCGGCCGGTTCCAGAAGACGGCCGAAAGGAACGCCGAGAAGCGGGCGAGATCCGCGCCGTACGCGTCGCGCGTGTGCGGAGAGACACGGCGTTCGTCGGCCATGTGGCGGTCGAACGCCGCGACATCCGAGGCGAAAAACGTGTTTTCTACGATGGTTTTCTGGCCAGGCTCCGGACTTCGGCGGCGAGCGCCTTGATCTCGGGCTCGGTGAGCTTCTTGCCGAAGGCCGGCATCTCGGCGTGACCCTTCGTGATCGAGCGCACGATCCGCCCGTCGTCGATCGAGTCCTGCCACTTCGCGTTCGTCAGGTCCCGCGCCTTCTTCTTCCTGCCCTCCTCGGTCTGGCCCTTGCCGTCGTCTCCGTGGCACACCGAGCAGTGCGTCTGGAAGTTCTCGGAGCGGGCGTCGGCCGCCCGGAGCGGCCGGCCGGGCCCTGCGAGGACGAGCAGGACGGAAAGGGCGGGAAGGGAGTTCTTCTTCACGCGGGGTCCTCCTTCGGATACGGCGATTCTAGAGGCTCGACCTCTCACCGGGCGGCGAGAGCCGGTGAGGGCAGCGCCTCCTCGCGCCACCGCGCGACGGAGGCGAGGGCGCGCCGGCCGATCTCCTCGCGGCGCTTCGCCCGGTCCTTGGTCGGCGGCACGTCCGCGTCCTCGATGAGGCCGAACGTCACGTTCATCGGCGTGTAATCCTGTTCGCGGGGGGCGGAGACGTGCTTCGCGAGCGAGCCGAGCGCCGTGGAGAAGGGAAGCGCCCGTACCTCGCGGCCTTCGAGGAGCTGCGCGAGCGTCGCCCCGACCATGAGACCCGTGGCCGCTGATTCGAGGTAGCCCTCGACGCCCGTGAGCTGGCCCGCGAAGAAGACGCGGGGATTCTTCTTCCAGCGAAACAGCGCGTCGAGATGCGCCGGGCCGTTGATGTAGGTATTCCGGTGGAGCATTCCGAAGCGCACGAACTCGGCTTTCTCGAGTCCCGGCAGCATCCGGAAGATGCGTTTCTGCTCGCCCACCCTGAGCTTCGTCTGGAACCCGACGAGGTTGAAGTGCTCGCGCGCGAGGTCGTCCTGCCGGAGCTGGACGACTGCGTACGGCTCGCGTCCCGCGCGGGGGTCCGGCAGCCCGAACGGCTTCATCGGGCCGTGGCGCAGCGTCTCCATCCCGCGCTCGGCCATGGCCTCGATCGGAAGGCAGCCTTCGAAATAGACGGCCTCCTCGAAATCGTGGAACGGCACCTTCTCGCCGGCGAGGAGCTCTCTCACGAAGTCTTCGTATTGCGCCCTCGTGAGCGGAACGTTCAGGTAGTCGTCGCCCGCGCCCTTGCCCCAGCGCGAGAGCGCGTAAAGCTTCTCCTTGTCGAGGGACGCGAGCTCCACGATCGGCGCCATCGCGTCGTAGAAGTACAGGTGCTCGTCTCCGAGAGCCAGAAGGAGGGACCTCTCGAGCGCGGGCGACGTGAGCGGTCCCGTCGCGATGACGACCCAGCCCGCGCCCGCGTCCGGAAGAGACTCCGCCTCCGCGCGCACGAGCTCGAGGAGAGGCTCTGCACAGAGGCGCCGCGTGACGGCCTCGGCGAAGATCGCTCGGTCCACCGCGAGCGCGTCGCCCGCGGGCACGGCCGCCTTCCGCGCCTCCTCGAGGACGAGCGAGCCAATCGACTCCATCTCCCTTTTCAGGAGTCCCACCGCGTTCGCCGGATTGTCCGAGCGGAAGGAGTTCGAGCACACCATCTCGGCGAGGCGATCCGTGGCGTGCGCGTCCGTCGAGCGGACGGGCCGCATCTCGACGAGCCGCACGGGGTGGCCCCGGCGGAGAAGCTGGTGCGCGCACTCGACGCCGGCGAAACCGCCGCCGATCACCGTGATACGCGGGGAGGCGCCGCCCATCGCCGCATTCTAGGGGCCCTGGCCGCCTTAGACTCGGCCCGTGACGTTCGAGGCTCCCCTCTACGACCGCGGCTATTACGAGGGGCTGCACAAGACCCACTGGTTCACGAATCCCAGGCGCAAGTACGAGGAGCGAGACCGCGACACGCTGCGCGTCGTGGCTCCCGGGCCCGCCGACCGCATTCTCGAGCTCGGCTCCGCGCGCGGTGACGTCACGTTCCTTCTCGCCGCGCACGCCCGGGAGGTGGTCGGCGTGGACGCCTCCGGCGACGCCCTCGCTCTCGCCGAGGCCGGCCGCGCGCGGCGCGGCCTCTCGAACGTCCGCTTCGTGAAGTCCGACGTGGCGGACCTCTCGGCCTTCGACGACAGCTCGTTCGACGCGGCCGCCGCGATCGACCTCGTCGAGCACATCGACGACCCGACGCTCGGGGCGATGCTGCGGGAATGCCGGCGTGTCCTCGTGCCGGGCGGGCGGCTGGGCCTCTACACCCCCGATCGCGCGCACTATGTCGAGCGGCTGAAAGCGCACGACTTTCTCCTCAGGCAGTTCCCGCAGCACATCGCGGTCCGGCGCGTCGAGGCCTATCGGAGCTTCCTGGCCGACGCGGGTTTTCGCATCGTGCTCGACGCGTACTCCGTCTCGCCCTTTCCGGCCGTGCGATGGATCGAAGCGGCTTTCGCTCCGCTCCCTTTCGTCGGAGAGACGTTCCGCTACCGGATCCTGCTCTCTTCGGTGCGGCCGTGACGGAGAAGTTCGCCCCGAATGCCGAGGTGTACGGATCCGGCTACTACGACAGGATGTACCGGCCGCACTGGTTCCTGAGAAACCGGCGCAAGTACGAGGAGCGTGACGCGGCGCTCCTCAGGCTCGTCAAGCCCGGGCCTTCCGCCCGCGTTCTCGAGGTCGGCTCGGCGCGCGGCGATACGGCGTTTTTCTTCGCGCCACGCGTGAAGGAAGTCGTCGGCATCGATGCCTCGCCTGTCGCCGTCGCGGTCGCGCGCGAGCGTCTTGCGGCCCTCGCCTTTCGGAACGTCCGTTTTGAACGGGCGGACGCCCGCGACCTGTCGTCCGTCCCGGGCGGCCCTTACGACGCCGTCCTTCTCGCCGACTTCGTGGAGCACGCCCTGGACGACGTGCTCGCGCCGTGCCTCGAAAGCGCGCGGCGCGTTCTCGCCAAAGGCGGCGCCCTCGCGATCTACACGCCGAACGCGACTCACTGGGCCGAGCGCCTCAAGGCGGCCGTGCCCTTTCTCCAGCAGGAGGATCACATCGCCGTGCGAAAGGCCGCGCGCGTGGTCGAGCTCGTGACGGGAGCGGGGTTCGCCGTCGAAGACCTCTTCTTCTCGGCCAGCCCGTATCCGCTGCTCGGGGCGATCGACCGCGCGCTCCCGATGGTCGGTCCCTGCCGCTTCCGCACGTGCCTCAGGGCGGTAGTGTCTCTCCCATGAGAGTCTCGTTCGTCACCTGCGACGTCTTCACGGACCGGGCCTTCGCGGGAAACCCGCTTCTCGTCGTGCCGGACGCGCGCGACATGACGACCCCTCAGATGCAGGCGGTGGCGCGCGAGATCAACTACTCCGAGTCGACGTTCGTCCTGCCGGCGAAGGACCCGAGGCATGCGTACCTGCAGCGCACGTTCGTGCCCGTGAAGGAGATTCCGTTCGCCGGGCACCCGACGGTCGGCACGGCCGTCGCCATGGCGTCTCTCGGAAAGGTCGCCTCCGGCGCGCCCGATGGCGTCGTGCCCGTCACGATCGAGGTCGGATTCGGGCC
>JBGPDK010000098.1:0-12052 GCA_041482235.1 Thermoanaerobaculia bacterium
AAGTCGTTTATGGAAGCTCTCCCCTCAACCGTTCGCCAGATTGCAGTTCTCGACCGCACCAAGGAGTCCGGCGCGATCGCAGAGCCTTTATACCTGGATGTCGTAGGCGCCATGAACGAAGGATTGAAACTGGGGTACGGAAAGCTGAAAGCGGCTCCAGCCATGGTCGGCGGCCGCTACGGGCTCTCCTCGAAGGAATTTACTCCCGCGATGGTCAAGGCTGTCTACGACAACCTGAAGAAGCCGCAGCCCAAAGATCACTTCACCATCGGCATCAAAGACGACGTCACACAGACCAGCCTCGAGTACGACGCGACGTTCTCCACGGAACCCGACAGCGTGATCCGCGCCATGTTCTACGGCCTCGGCGCTGACGGCACCGTGGGCGCGAACAAGAACTCGATCAAGATCATAGGCGAGGAGACGGACAACTTTGCGCAGGGCTACTTCGTGTACGACTCGAAGAAGTCGGGCGCCATCACCGTCTCGCACCTGCGCTTCGGACCGAAGCCCATCCGCTCGGCGTACCTCGTCACGCGCGCGAACTTCATCGCGTGCCATCAGGAACAGTTTCTCGACCGCTACGACATGCTGGAGGCCGCCGTGCCGGGCGCGGTCTTCCTCCTGAACACGGAGCACGCGCCCGCCGAGCTGTGGGACAAGCTCCCGCTCGAGATGCAGGAGCAGATCCTCGAAAAGCACCTGAAGGTCTGGCTCATCGACGCCAACAAGGTCGGGAAGGCTCTCGGGATGGGCGGGCGCCTCAACACGATCATGCAGACCTGCTTCTTCGCGATCTCGGGCGTCCTTCCCCGCGAGGAGGCGATCGCCCAGATCAAGAAGTCCATCGAGAAGACGTACGGCAAGAAGGGCGAGGAGACCGTCCGCCGCAACTTCGCGGCCGTGGACGGGACCCTCGCGAACCTCGCCGAGATGCCGGTCCCCGTGAAGATCACGTCGGCGCGGCGCCGCCCGCCGATCGTCTCCGACGCCGCCCCGGATTTCGTCAAGCGCGTCTCGGGCGTCATGCTCGCCGGGAAGGGCGACCTTCTGCCCGTGAGCGCGTTCCCGCCCGACGGGACCTGGCCCCTCTCCACGGCTCAATGGGAGAAGCGGAACATCGCGCTCGAGATCCCCGTGTGGGACGAGAAGATCTGCATCCAGTGCAACAAGTGCGCGATGGTCTGCCCGCACGCGGCCATCCGCGCCAAGGTCTTCGACCCGGCGCTCCTCGCCGGGAAGCCCGCCACGTACAAGTCCGTCCCGTTCAAGGGCACCGAGTACGCCGGCAAGGCCTACACGATCCAGATCGCGCCGGAAGACTGCACGGGCTGCACGCTCTGCGTGGCCGTGTGCCCGGCGAAGGACAAGGCGAACCCGAAGCACAAGTCGCTCGACATGACGCCGCAAAAGCCCCTCCGGGAGGCCGAACGGGACAACTTCGCCTTCTTCCTCGACCTCCCCGAAGCCGACCGCACGGCCGTCCGCCTGGACGTGAAGGGCGTCCAGTTCCTGCAGCCGCTCTTCGAGTTCTCCGGCGCCTGTTCGGGCTGCGGCGAGACGCCGTACGTGAAGCTCCTCACGCAGCTCTTCGGGGACCGCACGCTCATCGCGAACGCGACGGGCTGCTCCTCGATCTACGGCGGCAACCTCCCCACGACCCCGTACTCGATGAACGCGGAGGGGCGCGGTCCAGCCTGGTCCAACTCGCTCTTCGAGGACAACGCGGAGTTCGGCCTCGGCTTCCGCCTCGCGGTGGACGCGCTGGCGAACCAGGCGCGCACCCTCGTGAAAGGGCTCGGCGCGCGCCTAGGCGACACCCTCACGGACGCTCTCCTCACGTCACCGCAAGAGACGGAAGCCGAGATCGCGGCGCAGCGCAAAAGGGTCCTCGCTCTCCGCGACGCCCTCAAGGGCGCGGACACGCCCGAAACGCGGCGCCTCCTCCTCGTGGCCGACTCCCTCGTGAAGAAGAGCGTCTGGATCGTGGGCGGCGACGGCTGGGCCTACGACATCGGGTACGGCGGCCTCGACCACGTCCTCGCCTCCGGCCGGAAGGTCAACGTCCTCGTCCTCGACACCGAGGTCTACTCGAACACCGGCGGCCAGCAGTCCAAGGCGACGCCTCTCGGCGCGGCCGCGAAGTTCGCGGCCAAGGGCAAGGAGACCCCGAAGAAGGACCTCGGCATGCTCGCGATGACCTACGGAAACGTCTACGTCGCGCACGTCGCCTTCGGCGCGAAGGACTCCCAGACGGTGAAGGCCCTTCTCGAGGCCGAGAGCTATCCGGGCACGTCGATCGTCATCGCGTACAGCCCGTGCATCGCGCACGGTTACGACCTCGCGTTCGGCCTCGATCAGCAGAAGCTCGCCGCCGAGTCGGGCTACTGGCCGATGTACCGGTTCGACCCCCGCCGCATCGCGACGGGCGAGATGCCGCTGCTCATGGACACGGCGCAGATCAAAGGCTCGATCGCGCAGTTCATGCGGAACGAGTCGCGCTTCCGCATGGTCGAACAGCAGGACGCGCAGCGCTTCCAGAAACTGCTCGTGAAAGCGGAGCGCGAGGTGAAGAACCGCTTCCAGGTGTACGAGAACCTCGCGAAGCTGACGCTCGGCCGCGCGGGCGTTCCGCCAGCCTCCGCGAAGCCACCCGCCCCGCCCGTGCCGCAGGCTCCGGCCGGGAAGGCCTGAGGAGACGACGATGGACCTCACGACCCGCTATCTCGGCCTGACCCTTCCCCACCCGTTCATGCCGGGCGCCTCGCCCATGGTCGACGACCTCGATCTCGTGCGCCGCCTCGAGGATGCCGGCGCCGCCGCCATCGTCATGCACTCGCTCTTCGAGGAGCAGATCACGCGCGAGGAGGTCGGCACGATCCGGCAGATGGAGGCAGTCTCCGGCGCTTATGCGGAAGCCCTCACGTACTTCCCGGAGCCGGAGGACTTCCGGCTCGGCCCGGATCGGTATCTCGACCACGTGCGCCGCCTCAAGGAGACCGTGAGCGTTCCGGTCATCGCGTCGCTGAACGGCTCGACGCCGGGCGGATGGGTCGCGTTCGCGACGCGCATCGCCGAGGCCGGGGCCGACGCCCTCGAGCTGAACCTCTACGACGTCGGCGCGCACGCCGGCGAGTCGGGCTTCTCGCTCGAGCGGCGGTTCCTCGACATCGTCCGGGCCGTCAGGGCCGCCGTGAAGATCCCTCTCGCCGTGAAGCTCTCGCCGTTCTTCTCGTCCCTCGGCTCGTTCGCGTCCGAGCTCGACGCGGCGTCCGTGGATGGGCTCGTCCTGTTCAACCGCTTCTACCAGCCCGACATCGATCCCGAGACGCTGGACGTGACGCCCTCGCTGCGGCTCTCCACGCACGACGAGCTGCTCCTCCGGCTGAGGTGGCTCGCGATGCTCTCCGGGCGCGTGAAGGCGTCGCTCGCGGTGACGGGCGGCGTGCACGACGCGCGCGACGCAATCAAGGCGATCATGGCCGGTGCCGACGCCGTCCAGATGGTCTCGGCGATCCTCCTGCGCGGCCCGAAGGCGCTTTCCGCCGTGCGCACCGACGTCACGCGGTGGCTGGAGGAGCACGAGTACGAATCGCTCGCCCAGATGAGGGGCAGCATGAGCCTGCTCTCGTGCCCGGACCCCGCGGCGTACGAGCGCGCGAACTACGCGCGCGTCCTGCAGAGCTACAAGCTCACCGAGCCCGCCGCGATCTGACCCGGCTCATCCGGAATCGGCCGCCGGCTTCCTCCAGGAAGCGGTGAGTTACGCTCTCCGTTCGATGAGGCGTGTTTCCGTCCGGGCTCTCCTGCTCGCCGCCGCTCTCGCAGGGCTCGTGCTCTCACTTCCCGCAGCCTCGCAGCTCCTGCCCGTTCCGGCTCCGACGCCCGCCGCCGCGGCCGAGCCCACGGGTGACCCGTACCGCCGCGAGACGCCGTACGGTTCGTTCTTCGGATACATCCGGGCGGCCCAGAAGGAGAACTGGGCGTTCGCCGCCGAGTACATGCAGTGGCCGAAGGGCGCCAAGGTGTCGCGAGAGGAGCTCGCCCGCCAGCTCAAAGCGCTTCTCGACGAGCGGTTCGTGGGGGATCTCGAAAAACTGAACCGCTCGCCGCTCGGAGACCTTGGCGACGCCTTTTCGCCCGATCTCGACCTCGTCGGACGAGTCGATTGTGGAGACGACTCATTCGATCTCGTGCTCGTGAGGACGGCTCCCGCCGAGGGACCTGCGATCTGGCTCATGGCCGCGCAATCGCTGAGAGAGGTTCCCGCCGCCTTCAAGGGCCTCACCTCGCCGGCGATCGAACGCCGCATTCCCTCCTTCCTGAAGCAGCGGCTCGGGAGATTCCCTCTCTGGCAGCTCCTGCTCTTCTTCCTTTTCATCCCTCTTCTCTACGTGTCGAGCCGCGTCCTCGTGCTCGGCGTCTTCGCGCTCCTTCGGCGCCTCTTCGCGTCGCGCGCGCGGGGAACCGAGCTCCTTCGGGGCGCCGGCGGATTCCGCGATCCCGTGGCCCTCCTCCTCACCGTGCCGCTCCATCGCTACTGCGTCTCGCGTCTCTCCCTCCCTCTCCTCAGCCGCTACTACTACGCACAGCTCGCGTGGCTCGTCCTCCTCTTCGCTTTCGTTTGGTTCTTCTTCCGTCTCATCGACTTCCTGAAATGGCGGGCGACGTTGAAGCTCCTCGCCGCGGGCGTGACCACGACGTCTTCGCTCACGATCGCCCGCCGCCTGCTGCGCGGCGCCATCCTGGCGACAGGCGTCCTGGCCGCCCTCGCGGTCCTCGGCGTGAATCTCACGGCGACGCTCGCGGGCCTCGGCATCGGCGGTGTCGCCCTCGCGTTCGCGGCTCAGAAGAGTCTCGAGAACCTCTTCGGCGGTCTCGTCGTCCTGAGCGACAAAGTCATCCGCGTGGGCGACACCGTCCGCATCGGGACCGCGATCGGCGAGATCGAGGATGTGACGCTCCACGCGACGCGCATGCGGGCGTTCGACCGGTCTGTCGTCACGATTCCGAACGGCTCGCTCATCACGGCGCAGATCGAGAACAGGAGCCGCCGCGACAAGTTCTGGCTCAACCCGACGCTCGGCCTCGTCTACGAAACGACGCCGGAACAGATGCGAGCGGTCCTGGAAACCGCACGCGCCCGGCTCGCCGCGGACGGGCGCGTCGAAAAGGAGACGATGCGCGTGCGCTTCGTGCGGATCAACTCCTCCAGTCTCGACGTGGAGGTCTTCGCGTACCTCCTCGTCCCCGATTACGCGACGTTTCTCGCCGCGCAGGAAGAGCTCCTCATTGCGCTGCTCGAAGTCGTCGAGAAGGCCGGCACGCACCTCGCGTTTCCGTCGCAGACGACGTACGTGGCCGGCGACGCGGCGAATCCGCTCGCGGCGCGGGCCGCGGGTTCCCAGCCGGCCCCGTGAAGACGACACGGACCTTCAGGTTCTCGGGCCTCGTCCTCCTGGCGGGAGCTCTCCTCAGCAACGTGCCGGTGAGCGGAGTCCGCGCGCTGGGCATCATCGCCTGCGTTTTCTCGACTCCCGTCTTCGCGGTCAGCGCGATACGGCACCTTCTGCGCGGCCTCCTGTGGCGGGTGGGGAGCCGCCTCGTCGTGTCGTACCTCCTCCTCGTTTCGGCCTTCGTCTTCGCGGTGTTCTTCCTTTACGGTGGGCTTCTCGTCCTTGGGGGCCAGCTCGGGACGCGCCGCGTGGAGGCCGCGCTCGAGAAGCGGCGGGCTTCTCTGGCGGCGTTCGCCCGCGACCTCGCGCCGCGCCTCGAAGCGGCGCGCGACGCGCTCGCGCGCGCCCGGGCGCTCGCCGAGGCGGCGGCAGGGGCGCCTTCGCAGTCCGAGATCGGAATGATCTGGCAGGCCAAGGGCGGGCCCGTCGAGGCGGCCGGCGCCGCGGCCGCCCCGGACCTCTCGCCGCGGCCCTGGATGACGTCGCGCGCGTCCGTCGTCGCGAAGTCCGGTGCAGAGGTCTTCGCGGCGGCCGTCGAGCCGCGTCCCGCCGGCACGCTCGTCCTTACGCTGCGCCTCCACTCCGGCCTCCGGCGCGAGCTCGAGAAGGAGACCGGAAACATCATCCGCTTCCACGGCGCGGTCCGGGTGAAGGAGGAGTCCGCCAACGCCACCAGGCGCGGCGTGCACGTCACGCTCGACACGGGCAGGAGGGGCAGGACCACGAACATCGCGGACGCGCCGGATTCGGGCGGCGAGAAAGCGGCGTCCGGCGAGACGGCGGCGCCGCCAGCGGGCCGGGGCCCGTGGTCCGCGCGCTGGACCGCGTTCCCGCTGTTCCTGTCCGAGCCCGTCCTGGACTGGGAGACGGGCCAGCCGCTGGCGGGCCGGCCCATCCTCATCCTCGTCCGGACGTCGCTGGAGCGCGAGTCGCGCGCGCTCTTCGGAAACGTCACGGTGGCCGGACCCGAGCGCCTCGAGCTCGGGCGCGCCCTCCTCGGCATCATGGGCGGGCTCGCGATCGCGACCGTCATGGTCTTCGCTCTGGCCTCGCTCCTCGCCGCTCTTCTCGTCTACCGGATTGCGCGGGCGACGCGCCGCCTCTCGCTCGGGTTCGCGGAGATCGAGAAGGGCAATTTCGCGCACCGGGTCGCCCTCAAGGGTCAGGACCAGCTCGCGGCCCTCGTCGGGAGCTTCAACCACATGGTCGAGCGCCTCTCGGCGAGCGTCGCGGCGCGCGCCGAGAAGGAGGCTCTCGAGCGCGAGCTGTCCGTCGCGCGCGACCTCCAGCGGCGCCTCCTTCCCCCCGCGGACTTCGCGTGCCCGGGCGTCGGGATCGCCGTGGACTTCGCGCCCGCGGCCGCCATCGGAGGCGACTTCTACGACCTCTCGTACGCGGAGCGCGCCCTCACGGTCTCCGTGGCCGACGTGTCGGGCCACGGGCTGCCGACGGGGCTCGTGATGGCCGCCGCGAAGGCGTCCCTCGGCATGCTGGCCCGCACGGGCGCGGGCGGCGTGCGGCTCATGGAGCTGCTCCACGAGGAGATCGTCCGGACGACCGAACGGCGGACGTTCGTCACCCTCGCCCATCTCGTCTTCGACCTCGCGAAGGGCTCGGTCGCCTTCACGAACGCCGGGCACCCGTATCCGTACCGCGTGGGCAAGGACGGAACGGTCGAGGCGCTCGTGAATCCCGCCCGCCCGCTCGGTCTCCCGCTCACCGGCGGTTGGCACACCGTCACGGCCCCGCTCGTTCCCGGCGACTGCTGGGTCCTCTTCTCCGACGGACTCGTGGAAGCCACGCGCGCCGGGTCGGACGAGTCCTGGGGGTTCGCGCGCCTCGAGGAGGTGCTGCGCGGGGGGCAAGTCGGGAGCGCGGCCGCGCTCAAGGACCGCATCCTCGAGGCACAGCGCGTCTTCACGACCCGCGCCGACACCGAGGACGACCGGACGCTCCTCGTCCTCAGGATCGACGGATAGGAGCCCGTCCGCGGGCTACCGCCGGAGCGTGAACGCGCGCGTGAAGCCGTCGGAGGCGTCCGTCACGGTCACCGACACGGCTCCTTCGCTGCCGAGCGCGTAGGTCTCAACGACCTCGGGGCCGTCCGCCCGGCGCAGGATCGCCGCCGTCGCGAAGTCGTGACCCCTGAGTCCGCGCTCGAACGGGAAGAACACCTCGTCCCAGGGAGTGACGTCCCCGTCCGGCCGGCCGGCCGTGAGGCGGGTACATTCGAGAAAGCGGAAGTGGCCCACGTTGTGGGCGGCGCGGTATCGGCGCGCGACCGTCACCGGAGCCGCGCCCGCCACGGGGAGCGCCGTGCCCTTCGGAAAGATCGCGTCGAACACGACGTCCGTGCCCGCGTCGCTCTCGCGAAAGACCCCGAAGTGGCGCGAGAGCTTGTCCTCCAGTGTCCAACCGCCCTCGCGGTCGAGGAAGACCGCGAGCCCCATCGCCGTCGCGGCGAACGGGTGCGGCGAGCGGCGGACGCGCTTTTCGCCGAAGCGCTCCTTGAGGACGCGCGTCACGAGGGGAAAGAGGCCCCCGCCGCCGACGACATACAGCCCCGCGATCTCGCTCCACGCAATCGCACTTCCGCTGTCCGGGTCGCCGAGGAGGGGCTCGACGGCCTCCAGCGACCGGTGCACGAGCGGCGCGCACGCGGCGTAGATCTCGTCGGCGGAAAGCACGAGAGGCTCCTTCCCGATCGCCGCGAGGTCGACGATCACGCGCCGCGTGTTCGGAGAGAGGTTCTCTTTCTGCCGCACGCACTCCTCGAGGACGAGAGCGCGTTCAGCCTCGCCGAGGGTGCCGGCCGAGGCGCGGTCGAGGACGAGCGTGAGGATCGCCTCGTCGAAATCGTCGCCGCCGAGGCGTCTCACGCCGTTCGTGGCGACGACCTCGTTCGTCTTGCCCGTCATCCTCAAGAGCGAGGCGTCGAACGTGCCGCCCCCGAGATCGTAGACGACGAGGTATTCGCGTCCTCGGTCCGGGCGCCTGGCGCGATGCGCGTACTCGAACCCGGCGGCAGAGGGCTCGTTGAGAAGCGCTTCCACCGAGAAACCGCCGGCTTTGAACGCCTCGAGCGTGAGGAAGCGCTGGGCCGTTGTCGCGTTCGCCGGCACGGACACGGCGGCCGTGAGGGCTTCGTCGGCCGCGAGGCCCGCGTTCGAGCTCTCGATGAGCTCTCGGTGGAGCGCGGAGAAGAATCCCGACAGCAGCTCGCCCAGCGGCAGACGCCGGGGGCCGATCGAAATTTCCGTTCCCGGCCCGGCGCCGTCGAGAAGGCGCTTGAGCGACCGGACGACCGCCCAGCCGGGCTCGTGCCGCACGGCGAAGGCCTCCCAGCCATAGCGCCGTTCGCCCGTCGTCTCCTCGAGCGCGACGAGCGACGGCACGAACTCGCCGCCTTCAAACGAAACGACGGGATAGTTCCCGCGGTCCACGAGCGCGACCACGGTATGCGTGGTTCCGAAGTCGATGCCGAGCCTCACGTCGCCTAGTTTAGTTAACATGGATCGCATGAAACTTTTTCGCACCGGATTCGCCCTCGCCGGCTGCGCTCTCTCGCTGCCCGCCGCGCTTTTCGCGCAGGCTCCCGCCCGGACGGGCGCGAGCGCGAACCTGGTCGTCTCGGCGACGAAGAGTCCGGAGGACGCGCTCGACATCGCGGCTCCCGTCACCGTGGTCTCGGGCGACGAGCTGCGCCGGCGCGGCGCGAGGACGATTGCGGAAGCGCTTCAGGACGTCGCAGGACTCGACACCGGGAACGGGTCCGACAACGGCGCGCGGCTCGCGAACATCGGAGTCTGGGGCCTGAAGGAGTTCGACGCCCTCCTCGTCACCGTCGATGGGGTCCCCGTGGGAGGCCCCTTCAACCCCTCGCTCGCGCAGATCTCCGTGGAGGACATCGACCGGATCGAGATCGTGAAGGGCCCGCAGGGCACGCTCTACGGCGTGTCGGCGTTCGCCGGGATGATCCAGGTCTTCACCCGCCATCCGAAGGAGGCCGGCGCGTCGCTCACGCTCGGCGGCGGCTCCTTCTCGGACAAACACGGCAACCTCTCGTACACGGCTTCACAGGGCGACCAGACGATTCGCCTCTTCGGCTCGATGGCGCGAAACAAGGGCTGGCAGGACGGGACGGACGTCTCCTCCGACCGGCTTTCCCTCGGCTACACGCAGCGCACGAGGGAAGGATCCGTGAAAGTCACGCTCGGCGTCCTTCGCGACACGAATTATTTCGGGTCGCCGCTTCCCGTCGACGCCGGGCAACCGGTGCCGGGGTTCGAGGTCGACCGGAACTACGCGATCGGAGGAGGACGGCTCGACCACCGCGTCTACTCGCTCGTGTCCACGGTCTCCCAGCCGCTCTCGACTTCCGTCCGCCTCGAGAACACGCTCGGCCTCACGCGCGACGAACAGATCGCCGTGCGCTCGTTCATCGGCGCGTCCGACGCCACGAGCGCCACCGCGACGGGCACGGCCGTCCGGCCGCTCGAGACGACGCTTTTCAACGACGCGCGGCTCGTCTCCGACCTCACCACCGGCGGTCATCACCGCCTTGTGACCGGCATCGCCCTCACGACGGGCAAGACGACTCTCGAGGGCACGGGGTTCGATTTCTCGCTCCTGACCGGTCCTCATCCCGTGGTCCCGACACTCGATCAGGTGGCGGTGGGCGACCACCGCTCCGCGGAAGACCGCCGGACGTTCTGGGGCTTCTACCTGAACGACGAGTGGACGCCCTGGAGGTTCCTCACGCTCGCCTTCGGAGCCCGTTACGACCGGACCTCGGAGTCCCTGTCGGCGGCCTCACAGGAGGTCGGCGCCCCCACGCCCGACGTCGCCGCGGACAGCCGGACGGACGGCAAGTGGTCGGGCGGCGTCTCGGCGCTCCTGAGAATCGTCGAGAAGCCGCGGGCGTCCGTCCTGAACGCCTTGAACGTCTACGTGTCGGCCAAGAGCAACTTCAAGCCCGCCGCGCCGAACACCCTCGAGGCCGAGGCCGCTCGGATCCTCGAGCCGGAACGGACGCGCTCGGGCGAGATCGGCCTCAAGACGCGCTGGGCGCGCGGCACGCTGTCCTTCGACGTCACGTTTTTCCACATGAATTTCGAGAACCTCGTCGTTGGGGCGGCGGGCCCCGACGGGCAGCCACAGCTCACGAACGCCGGCGAGGAGCGCTTCCAGGGAGTGGACGCCGAGCTCGTGTGGGCGCTCCCGGGATTCCAGGGCTGGTCCGTCGCGGCCGGCTACGCTCATCACGACGCCACGTTCGTCCACTTCTCCTTTCTCACGCCCGACGGCGAGCTCCGCGTCGTGGACGGCAATCGCCTCGAGCTCGTGCCCCGCGACTTCTGGAACGCGCGTCTCGCGTACGCGCCGAAGACCGGCCTCGGCTTCTGGGGCGCCGTGCGCCACCAGGGGATCCGGCCGCTCACGCGGCGAAACACGTTCTACACGGACGCGTTTTACGAGTGGGACGCCGGGGCGTCGTGGGAGTTCAAGTGGGGGCGCGTCTCGCTCGTCGGCCGCAACCTCGGCGACGACCGGCACTACACCTCGGACAGCGAGATCGGAGACAGCCAGTTCTACGTCGCGCCGCCGAAGCGGGTCCTCGGGGAGGTTACGTTTCGATTCTGACGGGCGCTGCTACTTCGTGTGACTCGCCAGAAACCCGAAGAGGCCGACCGCGGCGCCGCTGACGACGGTCCAAAGCAGACCCCTCTTGTCGGAGACGAAGACGTGGACATCGCCCCGGGAACCCTCGCGAAGCGTGAAGGACTCGTGTGCGGAAGACGCGCGCTTCCGATAGCGTCCGTTCGGGAGCTCCCAACCAAGGACCTCCAGGCGGTACTTGCCGGGCCGGAGGTGAGCGGCCTCCCAGGCGCTGTGGGATTCCGACACGACGATTTCGGACGTGTCCGGACCCAGGTAGACGAGCCGGGTGTCGACACGGCCCGGCAGCGGACCACCTGATTGTCGCGAGGGGGACTTGAAGATTGCGACCTGAAGTCTGGCCTCGTTCGGCGAGGCGGTCTCGGAACGGCTGAGCGATACGTCGGTGGTGACGCAGCCCCCGCAAACAGTGGAGACGAGCGCCACCGCCAGGAGGCGACGAGCTTTCGGGTAAAGGCGGCACGCCATGATGGCTCCTTAAGCTCGGTACGGCTGACGACCGGCTCGCATGCGGTGACCAGTCGCGCGTCCGTATGCTCGCAGCATCAGCTGCGGCGCGAAGCGCCGTCAGCTGCATGCTGTTGTTAGGCAGCACTCCGATTTCTGGATTGTTCAAGGTGTAAACACTTGAATGGTCAATGTACGAATGGACGCCTCCGCTTTGCCACCCGGCGTTCGCATATCAAAGTCCACCGAAATGGTGTGTGGTCCCGGACTGAGATCGCTCTTCAGTGATGACACCGTGGTGAGATGCGCCACCGGTCTGTTGATTCCGCCATCGATTTCAAATCCTGTGACTGGGAATGGGGCGCGATCCGCTTTGACATGCAGTCTAACGGCGTTCCCGGAAGTGACGTTGAAAAACTGGCTGGAGACCTCAACCCTCACCGTGCAACTCTGCTTTCCACACTGAATCG
>JBGPDK010000099.1:0-11963 GCA_041482235.1 Thermoanaerobaculia bacterium
GACCGCCGAAGAAAGCCACGTGCGTTGCTCCAGCTCCGAGTCTACGGCATCCGGCTTCCAGACAGTTCGGGCCGCCCGAAGGCGGCCCGAACGGACGGCCCGGATAGATGGGTCTGTCAGGGGTTGATCGTTATCTCGAGATTCTTGGTCACGGCGATGGGAGTGATGGAGTCTGTAACCGATACCACGAAGGTGAAGGGGCCGCCCGCGAGTGTCGGAGTGCCCGAGATCAACCCCGTCGATGCGTTCAAGGCAAGTCCGGCCGGGAGGCCTACCTGGGTCCACGTGCGGGCACCGGCACCACCTGTGGCCTGGAGTATGAAGAAGTAGGGCGTGCCAACGGTCCCGGCTGTCACGGGGCTCGTCGTTCCTATCACGAGCGGCACAGGCGTAGGCGTAGGCGTCCTCGTAGGCGTAGCCGTAGGCGTAGGCGTAGGCGTGGGCGTGAACGTGGGCGTCGGCGCAGGCGTAGGCGTGGGCGTGGGCACCACCGCGAAGTACTGGAAGGACACCGGGCTCGTCGCGGTCTTGTTCGTCTGGGGGTTCGTGATCTGGATGTCCGCGAGCGCGCCCGCGAGGCAGGCGTTGGGACCGTTGGCCAGCGGCGTCTTGAAGACGATCGTGGTGAGGGTGATGTCGGAGACCTCGGCCTCGACGACCCCGCCGCACGACCCGGTGATCAGGAACACCTGGATCGGGAACTGGAAGCCGGAGCCGAAGATCGTGACCCGCGTCGTCGCGTCGTTCGGGCCCGTCGTCGGCGAAATCGAGAAGATGACCGGCGTGAGGAAGCACACGAACGTGAATGGCACGGGTGCGGTCTGCAAGCCGCCCGCGACGACGACGAGGTCGACGGTGTCGGGCACGGCCGGATCCCTCGGAGTATGCGAAGGAGTCCTCACCACGATCTGGGTCGCGGTCGCCGTCACGATGGAGCCGCTCACCCCGCCGAAGCGAACGTCGATCGTGCCGTCGAAGCGTCCGCCGAGGATCGTGACCGTCTCGCCGCCGGCGCACGAGCCCGTCGTGGGCGAAACGGAGGAGATGAAGGGGCCCACGGTGGGCGCGCCCGAGAACTGCAGGTTCAACTGGGCCCTCGCGCAGTCGAGAACCGCGGTCACGCGGGCCGTGCCGGCCGACGAGAACACGCTGACGTCGGCGACGCCGTCGACGATCGTCTTCGAGACCGTCTGGAGGCCGTTCTCCCCGAAGAAGCCGAGGTCCGTCGTGAATTGCACGGAGCCGTTCGCGACCAGGACCCCGGCCTTCGTGACCGTGGCCCGCACGCCGGCGGCGGTCGCCGGGTTCACCGAGGAGGCCGTCAGCGAGATGACGGTCGTGCACGCGCCGGCGCCCCCGGCGCCGGGTCCGGGCGCGGGCGAGGTAGGCGTCTCGCCGGCGCAGCCGCTGAGAAGGAAGGCAAGACCCGCGACCAGCGCGGCGCACGGAAACTGGAAACGTCGCATGGAAGTCACCTCGTCACTTGGCACGCTTGAGCTCGATGCGTCCAGCGGTCGGACTGAAGAAAAAGATCAGGCCGAAGGTCGCCGCGTCGGAAGTGACGGGCTGGCCGGACAGGGTGTGGCCAAACCACGTCACGTGCCCCGCCTGCCGGATCTCCGCCCGCCCCGTCTCCCTGTCGATCCCGCCGTTGAAGGGGAAGAGCTGGTCGAGCGGCGGCCGGATGAGGTTGTCGGCCGTCATGTACGGGTAGTCGGTCAGCGTCGAGCTTCCGTTCGGCGGCACGATGACGTTGCCGGGAAAGTCCTCGGAGGCCGAGGCCCTCGTCCCGCCGTCCAACCGGCTCCAGGTGACCGTGTACTTGTCGACCTGGACGTCGAGGAACTGCACCGTGGTCGCGTTCGGGATCTTGAGGCGATTCCGGAGCACGGTCGTACTGAACTGGACCGGGGCATTTGTGGCCACGTTGACGCTGAGCGGAAGCAGCTCGAAGTCTCCCGCGAGGAAGACCGGCGAGGCGCTGTCGCCCTTCGTGTTCGTCGAGCAGCCGGGGAGCGCGGCCACGACGAGGGCGGCGAGGGCCACGCAGAGAGAGAGAAGATTTTTTTTCATCGTTCGCTCCTCAGCGAATGATCCGCGGGGTGATGAAGATCATAAGCTCGTCCGTGCTCTCGGTCTGTGTCCGGCTCCGGAACAGGTTGCCGAGGATCGGAATCTTCCAGAGACCCGGGATCATCGACTGCCCGTCGTTCGTGGTGATCTTGAAGACGCCGCCGATGACGGCCGTCGCGCCGTCGCGCACCATGAGCCGTGTCTTGGCGTCACGAGTCAGGAGCGGGATGTTCTGGCCGCCCGCGATGTTGATTCCGACCGCCGGCTCGCGCTTCTGGATGTTGATGTCCAGGATGACCGTGCCTTCATTCGTGATCTGCGGCGTGACATCCAGCCGGAGCGTCGCGTTGATGTAGAGGACCGACGTCGTGTTGTTCACGGTCGTCTGGACGGGAATCTGGAAGCCCGACTGGATGGAGGCCTGCTCGCCGGTCTGCGTCTGGACCTTCGGAGTCGAGATGACTTTCACGAGGCCGCGCGACTCGGCCGCGTGGAGCGCCGCGTCGAGCCGGAACGTGTCGAGGACGTTCGCGAGCGTCAGGTGGAGCACCTGCGGCGCGCCGCTCGGGAGGGAGACGTTGCCGTCGACCGACCCCGAGTTCGGGAAGACGAGGCCGGTCGTGTTGCCGTGGCTCGCGTCGGCGGCGCCCCCGAAGCCCCATACGATGCCGACTTCGTTCGAGAACGTGCGGTTCGCCTCCACGATGCGCGCCTCGATCATGACCTGCGGGCTCGCGGTGTCGAGGTTCCTGATGAGGTCGAGGACGGTCGGGAGATAGTCGGGCAGCTCCTTGATGACGAGCGTGTTGGAGCGCGTGTCGATGAAGATGTCGCCGCGGGTCGACATGACCTTGCGCGCCGTGGCCGCCATCTCGCTGGCGTTCGCGTAGGAGACCTTCTGGAGCACCGTGCGCAGGGGGCGGTTCTTGTCCTGCGCCGTGATGAACTGGAGCCGCGCGGTCTCCTCCTGCGTCAGCTTGTTCGTGGAGGCGATGCGCATGATGTTCCCCTCCAGGACGTACCCGAGCTGGTTGATCTTGAGAATCAGCTCGAGCGCCTGGTCCCAGGGGATGTCCTGCAGGCTCACCGTGACCGTTCCACGCACGTCCGGGTCGAGGACGATGTTCAGCTGCGTCAGCTCGCTGAACCGCTGAAGCGTGTCCTTGATGTCCGCGTCCTTGAGGTTGAGCGTGATCGGCTCGCCCGTGTACTGCTTGTCGCCGGCCCCGAGCGTGCGGGTCTCGTAGGGATTCGTAATCTCGTGCGGGTGCGAGGAACCTTCCTGCTGGACGAGCAGCGCCTCGGCGGCCTCGATCAGGGCCTTGTCCTCGGCCATCGCGATCTTCTTCCGGTGCGGCTCGACGGAGGCCGACTTCGCGGGCGCCGCGGGCGGAGCCCTGACCTCACGAACCTCCGGCGGAGACGGCACGAGATGGGGCGCTTCGAAATTCGGAGCCGAGGCCGCTGCCACGCCGGCCGAAGCCACCGGAGGCGCGGAGGAGGTTGGAGCCGGCGCCGGGGCGACGGGCGCCGCGGCGGGGACCGGGGCGCGGGACGCCGTGGGCGCAGCCGAAGAGGAAGAGGTCGTCATGTCGAGCGCGCGTCCCGCGCTCACGACCGGCTCCCTCGGATCGTCGACTTCGTGCTTCTCGTACGAGCCGGCGGCCGGCACCGGCGGGGCGGCGGCGACCTTCTCCGCGGGGGCGCTCACCTCCGCCACCGCCACCGCCGAAGCCGGAGCGGAGGCGCTCCTGGCAGCCGGAGCGGAGGCGCTCCTGGCAGCCGGAGCGGAGGCGCTCATGGCAGCCGGAGGGGAGGCGCCCGGGAAAGCGAGCGCGAGCGCGGAGGAGGAAGCCCTCGCCGAGGGCTCCGCGGGAGATGCGAGGTCGAACACGACGCGCGTGACGGGCTCGCTTCCGCCCTTGAACTGCGAGATCCGCACGCGGCTCACGGCCGAGTGCCTGACGTCCTGCGCCCTTTTCTGCGTGGCGAGGAGGACGCCCGGGAGGTCCACGACGTACCGTGGCGGGTTCTCGAGGGCGAACGTCTCGTACGTGAAGCTTCCGTTTCCGGCGAGCGTCGCGACGAGCTTTCCGTCAGAAAGCTGGACATTCACCGCCGACAGGCGCGTCGCGGGGCGGCCCGAAGCGGCGTGTCGGACCGGCACCGGCGGCGCATCCGCTCCGGGACCGCGGGACGCGGGCTTTTCCCGCTTTTCCGTGGACTCGGGCCCGCCGCTCGCGACGGGCGCGGCGGGAGCCGCCTGCGGTGCCTCCTCGACGTTGACCGCAGGCTCGTTCGGGGCCGTTCCCGGCTCTTCCACTGGCGCCAGAACCGGCGACATCGCGTTCCCCATCGCCACCGCCGATGCGGCGGGGACGGCTTTTCCAAGGACGATCGACATGGCCGGCGAGCCGGAATCGGACGTGATGGCGGGCGCGAGCGGAGAGCGCCCCGTGAGCTCGAACTGGATGTGGGGCTTGCCCATCTCCGTGAACGACTTCATGTCGAGGCGCGACAGGATCACGCCGTCCGCACGCGGGGGTTCGAGCCCGGGGGAGGCGACCGCGTTCGCGATGTCGACGACGACCCTCGTCGAGCCCTCGCGGTTGTAGAGGGTGGGCGCGAGAAGACCGTTGCCTGTGAGCAGAAGCCTCGGCGTCTCTCCATCGGTCAGGAGCGTGGCTCCGGTGAGCGCCGCAGGCGCCGCGCCGGTCGCGGACGGGTCTCCCGCCGCGAGGCGATCTCCGCCCGAGGCGCAGCCGCCGAGGACGGGGACGATCAACGCGAGCGCCGCGAAACGGGACGCGACTCCCCTTCGGTTTCGCCGCATGCTTCCTCCCCCGGATGGCACGAGGTTTCCCGCGCCCTTCGAGTTCCTAGAGCCCACCAGCATCGTCGTCATGGAAATCCCTTCGGTCACGACTTCCTCTGAAGTGCGAGCGCCTTGACCACTTCCCGGAACGGCTTCGGGTTCGTCGGATCGTTCACGTTCTGCCGGAACGTCACTTCCGTCGCCGACACTTCGATGACCTCGCCGTCGAACAGCGTGGTCCCCTTGCGGACGAGGTGTGACCTGTTGTCGGGGCCGCGCATCATGGCGACCCAGCCCTGCTTGACCTTGATCGTGCCCTGCAGCTCGAGCTCGTCCACCATGACTCCCGCGAGGCCCGGCGGGCGCACGCGATCCCTCTCGGAGGGGTTGCGCACGAGAAGCGAGCGGAAGGGGTCGCGCCGGCCGCCGACCTCGTAGGTGTAGACGGACGGGATGAAATCCTGCTCCGTGACCTTGCCGGGCGCGCCCGGGACGGGCGTTTCGACCGGAGTCGGGGAAGCCGCCGGCGGGGCCTGCGAGACCGAGGGCGCGCTCGAAGCCAGCAGGGCGGCGGTGAAGGCGGCGAGGAAGGGTCGGCGGGCGATCATCCCTCGATCCCTTCCTTCTTCGCGGGGGCGACGACGCCCGGCTTCTTCGGCGCCGGCGCGGCCGTACCAGCGGCGGGCGCGGCCGCGTCCGTGTCGCCGAGGTAGATGAACGTCTTCATCGTGAAGTTCGCGCCCAGCGTGCGCCCGCCGGCCGCGTCCGGATAGCCGTTCATGACGAGATCCTCGATGTTGATGATCCGCGAGAATCGCGCGACCTTCTCGAAGAAGAGCGCGAGGTTGTGGTACGTCCCGTCGACCTGCAGATCGATCGGCCACTCCGCGTAGAAGTCCTTGTTGATGTATTCCTTCGGCGCCCACTTCTTGAGGAAGAACTCTCCCTGTCCGGCAAGCGCCTGGATCTTCTTGATGAGCTCTTCCGCGTTGCGGGCGGTGGGCAGAATCTGGAGAAGGCGCTGCAGGTCGAGCTCGGTCCGGCGGACCTCCTCGCGCAGCTGGGGCAGGCGGCGCTCTGCGGCCCGGCCCTGCGTGATCTTCTGGTTGAGCTGGTCGAGCTCGTTTTTCTTGCTCTCGAGCGTCTGCTTCATCTGGTTGAAGTTGGGAAGCTGGTAGTAGGCGGCGGCGTAAAGCGCGATCGCGACGGCCACGCCGATGCCGAGCCCGTAGTACCAGGGCTTCCCTTCGAGCTGCTTGAGGTCGAGCGTCGCCATGGCTCTCCCCCTACATCCCCGCCGAGGCGCCGGCGGAAGCGCTCAGGGCGGCCGCCGGAGCGGCGGCGAGGACGGGAACGTTCGCGGGCCCTGTGACTTCAGCCTTCTTGGGGGGCTCGGCCGGCTTCGGAGGGCCGCCGGAGTCGGGCTGCGTGCGATCGATGTTCGAGAATCCGAAACTCGTCTTGAAACAGTAGAGGGACGAGCCCGCCGTCCCGCTGCAGGCCGTGAATTCCACCTTCGGCTCCTGGAACGACGGAACGAGCTTGAGATTCGCGACGAAGTTCGCGACCGCGGGCGGGTTGAAGGCCTTGCCGTCGATTGCGATCGCGTTCCCGTGGTACTCCATCCGCTCGAGCCAGACGAGGTCGGGCAGCGCTTTCGAGACCTCGTCCATGAGACGCACCGGGCCGCGCTGGTTCTGCTTCAGCTGGTTGATGAGGTCGACTTTGCGCTGGACGCGGGCTTTCTTGGCCTCGTAATCCTTCACTTCCTTGAGGACGGCCTCGAGGCGCGCCACCTCGATCTGGGCGATCCGGATCTTCTCTTCCTGAGCCTTGATCGCGGAACGGAGCACCCAGTAATGGACGATGCCGATGAGAATCGCGAGCCCGATCGCGCCTCCCATGAGGAGCGTGTTGAGGCGCCCGGCGCCGCCGAGGGCCGAGACGCCCCTCTTCTTGCGCTGCGGCCGGGCTTCGGAGAGGAGGTTGATGCGGATCATGCCGCTACTCTCCAATCTTCCGGACGCCGAGACCGACGGCGATCGCGAGCGAAGGCGACACCTGCGCGAGCCACGCGGCATCGATCGCGCGGTCTTCGGTGAGGATCGACCGGAAGGGGTTGAGGATTTCGACGGGCAGGCCGAACTTGTCCTTGAGGACGTCCTCGAGGTGGGCGGCCTTCGCGCCGCCGCCGGAGATCATGATCGAGTCCACGCGATCCGCGCCCGACGTGGCCTGGAAGAAGTCCAGAGTCTTCTGGAGCTCGGCGGCGGCGTCCTCGGCGACGCCCGTGAGGACGGGCTGGATCGTCTGGGCGGTCTGGCCGGCGACCGACTCGCCGCGCTTGAGCGACTCGGCCTGTTCGAAGTTCAGGGAGTAGGCCTTCTGAAGCGCGTCGGTGAACTGGTTGCCGCCGAACGTGATGTCGCGCCAGAAGGCCGTCTGTCCCTGCGCGAGGATGTTCACGTTCATGACGGATGCCCCGACGTTCACGAGCGCCACCACGCGGCCCGGGTCGGCCCCGTAGTTGACCTCGTAGCAGTTCTGGAGCGCGAACGCGTCCACGTCGACGAGGGATGGGGTGCGCCCGGCCTGCGTGACGACGTTCTTGAAGTCGTCCACCTTTTCCTTCTTCGCGGCGACGAGCAGGACGCCCATGGTCTCGCCCGCGGCGCCGGGGTCGAGAACGACATAGTCGAGGTAGACGTCGTTGATGTCGAACGGGACGTACTGCTCGGCTTCCCACCGGATGGACTCGGAGAGCTCCTCCTCCGGCATCGTGGGCAGCATGATCTTCTTGACGATGACCGAGTGGCCGGACACCGACACCGCCACGTTCGGGTTCTTCACGCCGGTGGATGCGAGGAGCCTCGAGATCGTCTCGACGACGAGAGAGGAGTCCATGATCGCGCCGTCGACGATCGCCTCGGGAGAGAGGATCTCCAGACCCGCCTTCACGAGCTGGAACGTCCCCTCCTTGCCCTCCTTCAACTCGACGAGCTTCACGGCGGACGAGCCGATGTCGAGGCCGACCAGGTTTTTCGCCTTTCGGAACAGCACGATAGGGTTGCCCTCCCTGGCCCGGATCTTCCCGGGGGCGTCACGGAGAAAGGAGATTGACTCGCCCTATTTTGTCGCCCCCCTCCGGGGGGTGTCAAGTCGTTAGGCCCGCACGATTTCCCTTGCTCCAGTGCAACGTTTTTGGTATAAGTCCGCCCCATCCCGCCGGAGCGGACGCGAGCGTACGGGCGAAGCTGCGCGCGCCTCTCGCTTCAGGCCGCTCCAAAAAACAGCACGGAAAATCGGCAATCCGGCCACCGCGGGCGTTTCAGCCGGCCTCGGCATCCGAATCGCGCAGCTTCCGCCGCACGTCCATCACGCCCGGCAAGGCCCTGAGGGAAACGAGCAGCCGTTCGAGGTGCCGGCGGTCCCGCGTGGTGACGCTCGCCTCGATCGTCGCGTTGCCGTCGCGGCTCGTGCGGGCCTCGATGGACCGGATGTTGGAGTTCGCCGCCGAGAGAACCTGGGTGATGCGCGCGAGCATCCCCTGTCGGTCCTCCGTGCGAATCTCGAGGTCCACGGTCACGGAGGCGTCCTTCGCCGTTTCCCACTCCACGGGAATCTCCCGGCTCGGGTCGAACAGCAGCGAGCGGACGTTCGGGCACGTCGTGGCGTGCACGGACACGCCCCGCCCGCGCGTCACGTAACCCACGATGTCGTCTCCCGGAACCGGCTGGCAGCACCTCGCGAGCGTCGCGAGCAGGTCGTTCTCGCCCTTGACGCGAATCCCGGCGGCGGCCCCGAAGGGCAGCACGCGCCGGACGACGCTGGAGATCGCCGCGACCTTCGACGGGGGCGGCGGGACGGCCCCGGCGTCGCCCGCGGCCTCGGGGAGCAGCTTCGCGACCAGGGCGCGCGGCGCGACCTTTCCGTACCCGACATCCGCCATGAGGTCTTCGACCTTCGCGGTCCCGAAGTCGCTGAGCAGCGGATCGAAGGCTTTTGCATCGAGGAGCTTCGCGAGGCTCTTCTTCCACTTCTTGAGCTCCCGCTCGAGGAGGCGCCGGCCGATCTCGACCGATTTCTCCTTCTCGGCCGTGTGGATGAAGGCGCGGATCTTGTTGCGCGCGCGCGACGTGATGGCGAACGACAGCCAATCCCGCGAGGGCTGCGAGGAGGGCGCGGTGAGGATCTCCACGATGTCGCCGTTCGCGAGCGGCGTCTTGAGCGGGACGAGGCGTCCGTTCACGCGCGCACCGACGCAGTGGTGCCCGACGTCGGTGTGGATGCGGTACGCGAAGTCCACGGGCGTCGCGCCGCGGGGAAAGGCGTACACGGCCCCCTTCGGGCTGAACGTGTACACGTCGTCCGGGTAGAGGTCGATCCTCAGGGACGACAGGAACTCCTTCGGGTCGGAGACCTCCTTCGTCGTCTCGAGGATCTGCCGGAGGACGCCGACATGCTGCTCGTGCCGCGCGTCCGTTCGCACGAGCTTCCCTTCCTTGTACTTCCAGTGGGCCGCGATGCCGTTCTCGGCGATGAGGTCCATCTCCCGCGTGCGGATCTGCACCTCGAACGGCGGCGCTCCCTCGGGCACGAGCGTCGTGTGCAGCGACTGGTAGAAGTTCCGCTTCGGCATCGCGATGTAGTCCTTGATGCGGCCCGGCACGGGGCGCCAGGCCTGGTGGACGATTCCCAGAACCGTGTAACAGTCCGGCACGGCGTCCACGAGGACGCGGAAGGCGAGGACGTCGTAGAGCTGCTCGAGCGGAATGGCCTGCCGGATGAGCTTCTGGCGGATCGACCAGTAGCGCTTCACGCGCCCCGTGATCTCGGCTTCGATGCCCATGGCCTTCGTCTTCCCGACGAGCTCCTGGCGGATCTTCTCGACGTTCGCCGCCGACGCCGCCATCCGCTCGTCCACGGCCGCCCGCAGGGCCGCGAACTCCTCCGGGTGAAGGAATCGGAACGAGAGGTCTTCGAGCTCCCCCTTCATCTTGCCCATGCCGAGCCGGTTCGCGAGCGGCGCGTAGATCTCCATCGTCTCGACGGCGGTGGCGCGCTGCCTCTCCTCCGGCACGTGCTCGAGCGTCCGCATGTTGTGGAGGCGGTCCGCGAGCTTGACGAGGATGACTCTCAGGTCGTCCGTCATCGCGAGGAGCATCTTGCGGAACGTCTCGGCCTGCTGGGCCTCACGCGAGGTAAAGGCGTACTTGCCGATTTTCGTGACGCCGTCCACGAGATGCGCGACGTCCGCGCCGAAGAGCTCGGCGAGGCGCTCCTTGGAGAGGGTCGTGTCCTCGAGGACGTCGTGGAGGAGCCCGGCGGCGATCGAGGCGTCGTCGAGCTTCATCTCGGCCAGCGTCATGGCGACGGCGAGCGGATGGACGAGGTACGGCTCGCCCGAGGAGCGGAGCTGATTCCGGTGCTCGTGCGCCGAGACGACGTACGCGCGGCGCAGCAGGGCCTCGTCCACGGAGGGGTGGTAGGACTCGACTCTCTCGAGGATGTCCTCGAAGCGCAGCACGGCCCCATTATCGGGGTCGAGGATCCTTTCCGGTTAATCTCCGCGCCATCGAAGGAGCCCCGATGGACCTGTTGAAGCAGTTCGTGGACATCCTGCTGCACCTCGACACGCACCTTTACGAGGTCATCCGCGACTACGGGACGTTCACGAACGTCATCCTCTTCGCCATCGTCTTCTGCGAGACCGGCCTCGTCGTGACGCCGTTCCTGCCGGGTGACTCCCTCCTCTTCACGGCCGGGGCGCTCGCCGCGCTCGGCTCGCTCAACGTGTGGGTGCTGTTCCTGTCGCTCGCGCTCGCCGCCATCCTGGGAGACACCGCGAACTACTGGATCGGAAAGAAGATCGGCCCGCGCGCCTTCGACGGCACGATCCGCTTCCTCAGGCAGGAGCACCTCCGGAAGACCGAGGCGTTCTACGAGAAGCACGGCAAGAAGACGATCATCCTCGCCCGTTTCGTGCCCATCGTCCGCACGTTCGCGCCCTTCGTCGCGGGCGTCGGATCGATGACGTACGGCGTCTTCCTCTCCTACAACGTGATCGGCGGGGTCCTGTGGGTCGCGGTCTGCGTCTTCGCGGGCTACTTCTTCGGGAACATCCCCCTCGTGAAGAAGAACTTCTCTCTCGTCGTCCTCGCGATCATCCTGGTCTCGACGCTTCCGATCCTGTGGGAGGCGTGGAAGGCGCGCCGGCGCTCGGGCGCGGAGAAGGCGTGAACGCCGGCGCCGGGCTCCGGCGCTCCGCCTGGCTCTCCTCGACGGCGCTCATCTTCTACGCGCTCTTCCTGGGCGTCGTCCTCGGACATTTCCTGCCCGCCGAGACCACGCCATGGGCCTACGAGACGTTCCGTTTCCTGTCGCGAGCCTTCATCAGCCTGATCAGGATGCTCGTCGTGCCGCTCATCTTCGCGACGATCGTCCTCGGCATCGGGAGGACGGGCGACGTGAAGACCGTCGGCCGCATGGGCCTGAAGGCGCTCATCTACTTCGAGGTCGCGTCGACGATCGCGCTCGTCATCGGCCTCGCCTTCGCGAACCTCGTGAAGCCGGGCCTCGACCTGAAGCTTCCGGCAACCGGCGAGACGGGTCTCGCGAAGCCGAAAACACTTGTCGAGACGCTCCTCCACCTCTTCCCGTCGAACGTGTTCGACGCGATGGCGAAACAGGACATTCTCCAGATCGTCGTCTTCGCGACGCTGCTCGGCGTCGCCGCCGCGCACGTGGGCGCCGAGAAGGCGAAGCCTTTCGTCGACTTCTTCGAGGCGGCGGTGGCGATCCTCTTCAAGCTCACGGATTACGTCATGGCCCTCACGCCGCTCGGCGTCTTCGGCGCGATGGCGGGCGCCGTCTCGCACCACGGCATCGGCGTTCTCGGCAGCTACGCGAAGCTCGTCGGGTCGCTCTATGCGGCCCTTTGCGTCTTCGCGCTGATCGTCCTCGTTCCGGTCCTGAAGCTCTCGGGCGTCTCGGTGGCGCGCTTCGTGAGGAAGATCCGCGAGCCGTTCCTCATCGCGTTCTCGACGGCGTCGTCCGAGGCCGCCCTCCCCCGCGC
>JBGPDK010000100.1:0-11930 GCA_041482235.1 Thermoanaerobaculia bacterium
CACACGTCGATGACCGAGCGGCCGTATTCGAAGAACAGGCGCCGCGCGAGCCGCCCCGCCTCCCGCTCCGAAACGCCGAGGGCCAGAAGGAAGTTCTCCCGGATGCCGGCGAGCGTCTCGCGCATGAGGATGACCGCGAGGCTGTTGCCGAAAAGCGAGATGCCGTGGAGGACGGGGAGGGGGAGCCAGCGCGCGCCGTAGTGGAGGCCGCCGTACACGATGCGATTCGAGAGGCCGTGGCTGACCCACTTCCTGCGTCCGCGCGGCGCGGCCGCGGCGGGAGGCGCCGGGCCGGCCTCGGACGTTTCCCGGTTCCGCATCGCCGCGACTATATCGAGGCGGGCGAGGTCGACGCGAGATGCCGGCGTCCCTCCCGTGGCAATTCCGGAAGGAGCCACGATAATGGCCCTCGATGGCTGAGTTACGCGGCGAGCGGGACGCCGCCGTCGACCTTTTCGTCGTCGGGGCCGGGCAGGCGGGCATCCCGCTCGCTCACGCGCTCGCGAAGAAGGGCTGGCGCGTGATGCTGGCCGAGCGCAAGGACCCCGGAGGTTCGTGCGTCAACTTCGGCTGCACGCCGACGAAAGCCGCGATCGCGTCGGCGCGCGTCGCCCAGCTTGCGCGCCGCGCCGGAGAGTTCGGCATCCGCATCCCGCACCTGCGCATCGACTTCGCAGCCGTCCTCGGGCGCGCCCATGGCATTGCCGCCCAGTCGCGTATCGCGCTCCGCGAGTCTCTCGTCCACGCGCACGGCGGAAACCCGGCGTACGTGCACGGCCACGCGCGCTTCCTCGGGAGAGAAGGGCGCCTCTTCCGCTTGCGAATCGGCAACCGGGTGGTTCTCGCGCGGCGGGTCGTCCTCGACACCGGCACGCGCACGCTCGTCCCCCGGGGTCTCGGCTTCGAGGGGATCGACTTTCTACATGCCGGAAACTGGCTCGACCGGCCCGAGCTCCCGCGCCATCTCGTCGTCGTGGGCGGCAGCTACGTCGGACTCGAGATGTCGCAGTTCTACCGCCGCATGGGCAGCCGCGTGACCCTTCTCGAGCGCGGGCCGCGCCTCGCGGACCGGGAGGACCAGGAGGTCTCGCGCGCGCTCCGGGGAATTCTCGAGTGCGAGGGGATCACCTGTCGCCTCGGCGCCCGGGTCACATGCGTCGAAAAGACGCGCGGAGGCGTGAAGGTTTCCTACCGCGAGAACGGCAGGCCGGACACCGTCACGGCGTCGCACGTCTTCCTCGCGGCCGGCCGGCGTCCGAACACGGACGACATCGGCCTTTCGACGATCGGCCTCGCGCCGGAGAAGGACGGCACTCTCAGGACGGATCGTCGCCTCGGCACCCGGGTGCGGGGGGTCTGGACCGCGGGCGACATTCGCGGCGGCCCGATGTTCACGCACACGGCATGGGACGACTTCCGCATCCTCCTCTCGCGGCTCGCGGGAGATGGAAAGCGAACGACGGATCGGATCGTGCCCTGGGCCGTTTACACGGACCCTCAGCTCGGACGCGTCGGGCTTTCCGAGGAGGACGCGCGGCGCCTCCGCCGCCCCGTGAGCGTGGGACGCTTCCCGATGTCCAAGAACGGCAAGGCCCGCGAGATCGGGGAGCCCGAAGGGTTCGTGAAGGTCGTCGTGGACCCGAAGACGAAGAAGCTCCTCGGCGCCACGGTGCTCGCGGCGGAAGGGGCCGAGCTCGTTCACGTCTTCGTCACGCTCATGAACGCCGGGGCGCGCGTCTCGGCCGTCCGCGACGCGATCCACATCCACCCGACCCTGGCCGAGGCGCTCCAGAGCGCCGTCACCGCTCTCGAATGACAAGGGGCATGAACCCCCGCGACCTCGAGGAGCTCGGCGACCTTCAGCGCCACACGTTTCGCTATTTCGTCTACGAGACGAATCCCGGCAACGGCCTCGTGCGCGATCGCAGCCGGGAAGGGTCTCCCGCCAGCATCGCCGCGGTGGGGCTCGCGCTGACTTGCTACCCGATCGGCGTCCTTCGCCGATGGCTCACGCGGGACGAGGCGGCCGAGCGCGTTCTCACCACGCTGCGCTTCTTCGCGCGGAGCGCGCAGGGTGAGGACGAGGACGCGACGGGGTTCCACGGCCTCTACTACCACTTTCTGGACATGCGCACGGGGCGCCGCGCGCTCCGCTGCGAGGTTTCGACGATGGATTCCGCGATCCTGCTCGCGGGAGCGCTCGCCTGCGCCTCGTTCTTCGACCGGCGCTCTCCCCTGGAGCGCGAGATCAGGAGGCGGGGCCGGGCGCTCTATTGCCGCGCGGACTGGCGCTGGGCGCTTGCCGGCGGACGCGCTCTCGCGCACGGCTGGATGCCGGAGGACGGCTTCCTCTCCTGCCGCTGGCGCGGGTACGACGAGTCGCTTCTTCTCTATCTGCTCGCCCTCGGTTCGCCGACCCACCCGGTGCCGAAATCGAGCTTCAGCGAATGGACGTCGAGTTACCGCTACCGGAAGCTCTTCGGGCTTCACGTTCTCTACTGCGGACCGCTTTTCACGCATCAGCTGCCCCACCTGTGGATCGACTTCCGGGGCCTCAACGACACGACGCTTTCTCCGCGAGGCTGGGATTACTTCGAGAACAGCCGCCGGATGACTCTCGTTCACCAGCGCTATGCCATCGAAAACCCGCACGGTTTCCGCGGCTACGGCCCGCGGGGCTGGGGCATTACGGCGAGCGACGGCCCGGGCGAAGGCGGACCGCCCGCGCGTTCTCGCCGCTTCATGGGCTATGCCGCGCGCGGCGTCCCCGACGGACCCGACGACGGCACACTCTCGCCATGGGCGGTCGCGACGTCGCTTCCCTTCGCGCCGGAAGTCGTCGTGCCGACGCTCCGCCGCATGGCGGCGCGCTATCCGAAGCTGCGCAATGAATACGGCTTTCTGTGCAGCTTCAACCCTTCATTTCACTCCGGCCGCGGCACGTGGGTCGCTCCCGACTACCTCGGTCTCGATCAGGGACCGATCGTCGCCATGATCGAGAACGCCCGTTCCGGCTTCGTCTGGGAGCTCATGCAGCGCCGCCCGGAGATCCGGACTGGCCTCTTGCGCGCCGGCTTTCGAGGCGGATGGCTCGGGGGTCGGCGTTCGGCCGGCTGATGGCGTCTCGCTCCGAAGGTGCGGTGGCGGCTCGACCCTTGCCGGCGTCGAAGTCGTCGCAGACCCGGTTGCGCCCGAGCCCCTTGGCCTCGTACATCCGGCCGTCGGCGCGGGCCACGAGCGACTCGACGGAGTCGTCGCTCCGGGCCGCGGTCACGCCGATCGAGGCCGTGACCTCGAGGCCGGGGGCCGAGGGGAAGCTGGACCGCGCGATCAGCGCGAGGAGCCGCTCCGCGGCGTCTCTCAGACGCCGCCCCTCGAGACCCGCGATGAGCACGATGAACTCTTCGCCGCCCCAGCGCCCGAGGAAGTCGTTTGAGCGTGAGGCGGCGGCGAGCGTTCGTCCAACGACGCGGAGGACCTCGTCTCCAGCCGGATGCCCAAAGCGGTCATTGACGCTTTTGAAGCGGTCGATGTCGACAAAGAGCAGGCCGACGGGCAGGCCGTAGCGCTTCTTCTCGGAGAGTCGGGAGGTCAACGAGATTTCCGCGTAGCGGCGGTTCCCGGCGCCCGTGAGAGGGTCGAGAAGCGACTGGGCCTCGAGCTCGCGAATCCTGTCCTCCGCCAGCACCTGACGGGAGATGTCATTGAAAATCTGGACGGCGCCGACGACCTCGCCGCCGGTGCCGCGGATGGGAACGGCACGCACCGTGATGGGCACGCGATGGCCCGCCTTGTGGTGAAGGAAAACCTCCGCCTCGCGCTCCCGGCCGTCGGCCATCGCGGCCTCCATCGGACAGCCGTCGTGGCAGAGGAGACGGCCCTCCGGGTCCATGTGCTGGAGCAGGCCGTCGGCGCAGCACCGGCCGAGCACCTCCTGAGCGGGATAGCCCGTGAGCCTTTCGGCGCCGCGGTTCCAGCACGTGATGCGTCGATCCCGGTCGAGGAAGTAGATTCCCTCGGTCAGGTTGTCGATCAGACCCTTGTAGAAACCGTCATCCTCCATGGTGTGTACCGCTCAGATTGAACGGCCACCGGACCTGATGGCCATGATGCAGGTGCTGGAGCAGGTGATGGGGACGGGAGCAGTGGGCGTGGGGCTCTTGCGCGCCGGCGCCCGAGGATCAAGAATATCCGGGATGGCCGAAGTTTCCCCTCCCCGTGTCGTTTCCCGGGCCTGGGCGATCCGGTCGCTGCGCGAGTTTCTCCTCACGCTCACGGACGAGGATCACTCGATGTGCCGGGTCGCGAACGACCGCGGCATCTTCTGCCAGGGCTTTCGCAGGCTCGACGATGCCGAGCTGCGCAAGCACTTCGCCGGCATCGTGGAGCGCCGGCCCGGCGTGAACCGCTGGCAGCTCGAGGCGCTCGGCAACCAGTGGGAGCTGGCGCGCCAGATGGTGAACCAGCTTCCTCTCGCCTGCGACGTTCAGCAGAAAGAACACGACACCTGCGGCGGGTGGGACGACCTCAGCAACGGGGATCTCGCGCGTTACTGCAGCGAGCTGCTCGGGCTGGACGTCGTCGTGACGCCCCAGGGAATGCTCACACCGCCGGCTCCCGCCGGTTGAACCGGCCATAATCGGAGCGTGGGCGAGCGCCCCGGCCCTGATCTCGACGTTCTCCGCACGAATTTCTTCGCGTCGCTGCCGCGGTACGAGTATCTCGGGTCGCTCGGGCAGGGCGGGATGGGTTACGTCTTCAAGGCGCTCGATCGCGAGCTGGGCGAGGTGATCGCGATCAAGGTCCTCTCCCGGGCCAATCCCGACGAGAGGGTCGCCGCCCTCAGTCGGTTCAAGAGCGAAGTGAGCCTGAACCGAAAGTTCAGCCACGCCAACGTCTGCCGCCTCCACGATTACGGCGTCTCTGGCGAATCGCCGTACCTGACGATGGAGTTCGTCGAGGGGCGGGACCTCGGAACCGTCATCGACCTCGAGGGTCCGGTCCCCGCACCCCGATCGCTCCGGATCCTCACGCAGCTGACGCGGGCCGTCGCGGCCGCGCACGCGGCCGGAATCGTGCACCGTGACCTGAAGCCCGCCAACGTGATGATCCGGTCCTCGGGCGACGTCTCCATCCTCGACTTCGGTTTGGCGTACGACACGAGCCGGACCGACCCGAGGATCACGGGCGTCGGCAAGGCCGTGGGAACGCCCCAGTACATGTCGCCCGAGCAGGTCCGCGGCCAACTCGTGGACGAGCGGAGCGACATCTACGCGATCGGCGCCATCGCCTTCGAGCTGCTGACCGGCCGCCGGATGTTCACGGGCCATACGTTTCTCTCGATCGCGACGAAGCATCTCGAGACCCCCGTGTCGCGCGAGACGCTCGAAAAGCGGGGCGTTTCGCGGGAGCTCGCGGCTGTCGTCCTGCGGTGCCTCGCGAAGAAGGCCGAGGAGAGGTTTCCGACCGCCGACGCCCTGGCGGCTTCGCTCGAGGCGCTCGAGCGGCTGCAGGCGCCGCGTGCGCTCGCCGCGCCGGCGAGTCCAGCCGCGGCCCGCGTCAAGACGGCCGTCCACCGAAGGAGCGCCATCCTTCCCTCGGCGGCGCTCACGACGGCCGTGCGCCGGCCTGTCGTGCTCGTCGTGGACGACGACGAACAGGTGAGGAAGCTCGTCTGCGAATGCCTGCGCCGCGGCGGGTTCGAGGCCGTCCCGTCGGCGTCGGGAGAAGACGCGCTCACGCAGTTCGAGACGCGCACGTTCGACCTCGTCCTCATCGACGTGCTGATGCCCGGGCTCGACGGGTTCGATACCGTGCGGGTCCTGAAGTCGCAGCCGGAGCGCGCGCAGATTCCCGTCCTGTTCATGTCGGGTTTTCCGGAGAAGAACCGTGTGCTCTTCGCCGGCGAGACGGGCGCCGTCGATTTCCTCTCGAAACCCCTCGACCTCAAGTCTCTGCTCCAGAAAGTGACCGCGATCCTCGGGAAGCCCGCGTAAGCGCGTCCTCAGGGGCGTTCGTGACGCGCGCGATGTCTTCCGGAATTCCCTCGAGAACGCCCCGGAACACGTCGAGGAGGCGGCCATCCCACCAACCGCGGCGGGCCTCCTCTTCCATGATCGCGAGAGCCTCCGGGCGTGTGAGCGCCGCGCGGTAGACGCGCGCCGAAGTCAGGGCGTCGTAGATGTCGGCGATCGTCGTGACGCGGGCCGTGAGCGGAATGGACTCGCCGGCGATGCCGTCCGGGTAGCCGGATCCGTCGAGCCGCTCGTGGTGCCCGTAGACGACGTCGAGCGCGAAGGCGAGCGTCTTCATGCCAGACAGAAGCTCGCGCCCCACGACAGGGTGCCGGCGGATCTCGGCGAACTCTTCGGGCGTGAGGCGGGCGGGCTTGAGGAGCACGGCGTCGCGGATCGCGATCTTCCCGATATCGTGGAACAGGCCACCGCGCCTCACCGCTTCGAGCTCGAAGCCCGTGAGACCGATCGCCGTGCCGAGGCGGCCGGCGTACACCGAGACGCGCTCGCTGTGCTGCGCCGTGTAGGGATCGCGGGCGTCGATCGCGCGCGCCAGCGCGACGATCACGTGCTCGGCGTGCTCGAGGGCGTCCGTGAACCTCTTCATCTGGACGAGCGACTTGATCCGCGCGAGGAGCTCCTCGGTGATGAACGGCTTCGCGACGAAGTCCGTGACCCCTTCGGCCATGGCCCGGAGCCTGTCCTCGTCCGTGGCCCCGCCCGTGATCATGATGATGGGCAGGAGCCGCGTAATCGGGTCGGCCCGGAGCTTCGCGAGGACATCCTGCCCGCTTCTTCCGGGAAGGTGCAGGTCGAGGAGAATGACGTCGGGCCGGAGCGTTCCCAAGCGCTCCTGCGCTTCTTCGGCGGAAGCGGCCGTCTCGACCCGGTAGCCCCGGGGCCTCAGAAGGGCCAGGAGCAGACCGCGCACCAATGGCTCGTCGTCGACGACGAGGACCGTTCCTGGGTGGGCCTCGCCCGTCCCCAGAGCGAATGTTCCGCTCATACGGAATCGTTCTCCTTCGGTCCGGCCATGTCAACTGGGCGTGTTCCGCAGCGGCCGGTTGCCGGATGATGGACGCCGTGGAGACATCGGACCGGACACCGCGCGCGGCGCGGGTCGCGAGGCGGGCCGGGGACGGGCGGGCCGCGCGGTTCGAGGACTGGATGCGCGTGGCGCTGTACGACCCGGAGCTGGGGTACTACGGGCGGAACGTACGCGGTCTCGGCGCGCGCGGCGATTTCGCGACCGCCGCGACGCTGCATCCGGTCCTCGGCGAAGCGGTCGCGGAGTGGGCGGCGGTGCGGCGGAAGGAGCTGTTCGGCGGCGGTCTCGTGCCGTGGAATCTGATCGAGGCCGGACCCGGCACGGGCGAGCTCGCGCGGACGGCGCTCGAAGCCTTGCCGTTTCTCGCGAGGCGGAGCGTGACCCTGCGCCTCGTCGAGACGTCGCCCGTACTGCGCGAAACTCAGCGCGCGCTCCTCGGGGGCAGGGCCACGTGGCACGCGACGATGCAGGACGCGCTCAGGGCATGCGAGGGACGGGCGCTCGTCTACGCGTCGGAGCTGCTCGACGCGCTGCCCGTGCGCGTCCTGAGACGCCGGGGCGGAGGGTGGGAGGAGCTTTGGATTTCTTCGAATGGAGCGGAGTGCCGGGAGGAATGGCGACCTGCGTCGAGCGAGGGCGCCGGGTTCTCGGGCGCCTTCAGCGTGTTCTCAAGACCCTGGCCCGAGGGACAGCGAGTCGAAATCGCTCCGGCCGCCCGCGATTGGCTCCTTTCATGGAAGTCTCTCTTTCTCCGGGGCTCTCTCCTGCTTCTTGATTATGGTGATTCCGTCGACGCGCTCTACGAGCGCCGACCGCGCGGGACGGTGCGCGGTTACGCGCACCACCAGAGGCTCGAGGGCGCGGAACTTTACGCGAACGCGGGCCTCGTCGACCTCACGGCCGACGTCAACTTCACGGACCTCATTGCATGGGGGGAGGAGCAGGGCCTCGCGACGACGCGGTTCGAGACACAAGCGGACTTCCTGCGCCGATTCGCGCCGTCCGTGGAAGCGCGAGCCGTGTCGGATCCGGCCCTCGCTTTTCTCCTCGGCCCGCTCGGTGCGGGCGCGGCCTTCAAGGCGCTCGAGCAGGCCCGGGCGGTGTGACGGACGTCGCATTCTCGGAAATGCTTCAGGCCGGGTGAAAGTCCTTCAACGCCTCGGAGTGCAATTTTGCAAGAGTCGGGCGCTCCCGCCCTCGTTTGTCCCCGTATCCCCGGGGCATGGCCATTGCAGTCCGGCAGAAAGGAGGTCCCGAATCATGAAAGACGTTCGCATTCTTGCAGCAGTCGTCGCCGTCTCTCTCGCCGGCGCCGTGCGCGCCGACGTCGCGCCCGAGAAGAAATCCACGCTGACGATCACGACTCCCCTGGAGGTCCCGGGCGCGGTTCTCGAGCCCGGCACGTACGTCGTGAAGCAGGTGGACATGCAGAGCAATCGGAACGTCGTGACGTTTACGAGCGCCGACGAGAAGAAGATCTTCGCCACGACGATCGCGACGCCGCATGAGGCGGGAGAGGATCCGCACCACAGCACGTTCGTGTTCTACCCCGTTCCCGAGGGTTCGACGAAGGTTCTGCGCACGTGGTTCGCGGCGGGCGACCGCTATGGCCAGGACTTCGTGTATTCCGCCGAGCGCGCCGCCGCGCTGAGGCAAACGACGAGCGCGGAAGTTCCGGCGATGACGGCCGAGCAGTCGCGGGAGATCGCGGACCGCATGAGGCCCGCGGTCGTGGTGGCCGACAACGAGCCGTCCCGCCCGGTCGCCGCGTCCGCCGCCGATTCGGAGTATGTGGCTCCTGCCTCCATGACGGCGGACGCGACGACGAACCTGCCGAAGACGGCGAGCCGTACGCCGCTTCTCCTCGCCGCCGGACTCCTCGCGCTCGGCGTCGCGTCGGCCCTTCGCTTCGCGGGCCGCGCCTGAGAGTGGCCGCGCCTTCCGCTACCGCCCGTGCGCCGGCTTCCGGCGCCGGGCGGACCGTCCGCGTGCGCGTGAGAGCCGAGCACTTCTTCTGGCTCGCCGGATTTCTGTGTCTGGGCATCGCGGGAGCGGCGATCGTCGAATCTCGCGTTTACCAGTCTCTCGAGAGCGCGGCCTTCGACCGTGCGCGGGAGTCCCGAACCGGGGCGGAGGCCCCGCCGGTGTCCGGCGAGCATCCTGGCTCCCCTTCTCCGCCGGCCCGCGGCGTGCTCGGCCGAATCGAGATCCCGCGTCTCGGCATCCGGGCGATGGTGCGGGAGGGAATGGACGACGAGACGCTGAAGGTCGCGGTCGGGCACATTCCGGGCACGGCGCGTCCCGGCGAGGGAGGGAACATCGGCCTCGCGGCGCATCGCGACACCTTCTTTCGCGCCCTTCGCCGCGTCCGCAAAGGCGACCTCATGCGCCTGACGACGCTCGAGGGATCGGAGACCTATCGCGTCGCGTCCGCGACCGTCGTGGATCCGGGCCGCGTCGACGTGCTCGAGGGCGCGGACGGGATGAAGGCACTCACTCTCGTGACGTGCTTCCCCTTCGACTGGATCGGAGCCGCCCCGAAGCGATTCGTCGTCTCGGCGCGGCCCGCCGGGGACATTCAGCGCGGAGGAAGGTAGGGGAAAACCCCCCTTCTCGTAGAATCCTCCTATGAGAAACAAACTCATTCTCGCCGCCGCCTTTGCCGCCTCCGTGTCCCTCCCCGCCGCCGCCCAGCAGGATTTCAGCAAGGTCGAGGTCAAGGCCGAGAAGCTGGCTGAGGGCGTCTTCATGCTGACCGGCTCCGGCGGCAACATCGGCGTCTCGGCCGGCCCGGACGGCGTCTTCATGATCGACAGCCAGTACGCGCCGCTCACGGACAAGATCAAGGCCGCGATCGCCGGCATCAGCACGCAGCCGGTGCGCTTCCTCCTCAACACGCACTGGCACGGCGACCACGTGGGAGGGAACGAGAACCTCGGTAAGACCGGCGTCGTCATCGTGGCCCAGGAAAACGTGAGGAAGCGCATGACGGCTGAGCAGGTGATCAAGGCGTTCAACCAGACGGTCCCGCCCTCGCCGGCCGCGGCGCTCCCTCTCGTGACGTTCGTGGACGCCGTCTCGTTCCACGTGAACGGCGACGACGTGGACGCCTTCCACGTGCCGCCCGCGCACACCGACGGTGACGCGATCGTCTACTTCCGGAAGGCGAACGTGCTCCACATGGGGGACACGTTCTTCAACGGCATGTACCCGTTCGTCGACCTCTCGACGGGCGGCTCGATCGCCGGGATGATCGGGGCCTGCGGCCGCGGGCTCTCGATGGGCGATGCCTCCACGAAGGTCATCCCGGGGCATGGCCCCTCCGGTAACAAAGCCGACCTGAAAGCCTTCCGCGACATGCTCGTGGCGTCGCGGGACGCGGTGGCTCCGCTCGTGAAGGCCGGCAAGACGCTCGACGAGGTGAAGTCCGCGAAACCGACGGCCGCGCTCGACGAGAAATGGGGCAAGGGTTTCATGAATCCGGATGCGTGGGTGTCGATCGTCTACGCGGATCTGTCCGGGAACAAATAGCGGCTCCCGGCCCGCTCCGGCGGGCTGGCTAACCGATCTTGTGGCGCAAGGCGATGCCGGCAGTGATGATCAGGAGCAGGCTGAGTACCCCGAGTGCCCATGGGCTCAACGCGGGAATGGTCGTCGCTGGCGCCGTTATACCAACCGAGACACTCGCCGAGGCCGTGCCGCCCGTACCGCCTTCAGCCGAGGTCACCATACCGGTCGAATTGTTCTTCGTTCCCTCGGTGGTGCCCTTCACACTCATGCTGAAGGTGCACGAGGCGCTCGCGGCAAGCGTCGCGCCAGTCAAAGTGACGGCCCCCGACCCTGCGGTTGCCACGATGGTGCCCCCGCCGCAGCTACCCGAGAGCACGTTCGGCGTCGAAACGACGAGACCAGCCGGTAGCGAGTCGGTGAAGCCGACGCCGGTCAACGCGGCTGAAGTGTTGGGGTTGTTGAGCGTGAACGTGAGTGAGGTCGACCCGCCCAGCCGTAGGTACTCCGTACCGAAGGACTTCATGATTGTCGGCGGCACGAGGGCCTGGGCTTGCGCGGCGCCGCTGCGCAGCCCGAGCAGGGCAAGCCCCAGGCAGACCGCATGAACCCATGACAGTTGGAACCCCTTCGTTTCGACCGCACCCTGCAAACCTTTCACGTGCCCTCCTTCGTCGTCCGCCGACGTTTCGCAGACATTGAGTACGGAATCTACCACGATGCGCAGATTCGCAGCTCAGGGTAAAACGCCCTCAGCGCGCCGCGTTCCCTCCTGCTTCGTAGCGCCATGCGACCTGCTCCTTCGCGCCTTCGGCGAAGCGCGTGTCGACGTATTCCTCGAACTCGATCTTCCGGTCGAGGACGCCCGTCTCGATCATGAGGTCGCGCACGAGGTCGAAGTCTTTCTTCCGCGGCGAGAGCGGCGTGTACATGACGCGGTCGAGCGGGTTCGTGAGGGCCCAGCGGAGGATCTTCGGGTTCTGGTTGTAATAGAAGCGTCCCACGAAGTCGGCGGCGTGGTCGCGGTGCGGCTTCCCCTCCTCGAGCCAGAGGCCCGACCGCGCGATGCCGTCCACGAGCGTCTGGACAGCCTCGGGGCGGGAGGCGATGACGTCCTCGCGGACCACGAGCACGCATGACATGAAGTCCGGCCAGTGCTCGCGCGCATGGAAGAGGACGCGGCCGTATCCGCCGAGCTCGGCCTGCGAGGGAAACGGCTCTCCCATGGAAAACGCGTCAATGGCCCCGGCCGCGAGCGCGCCCGTGACGTCGGGCGGCGCCATCTCGACGATCTTGAGATCCTCCGGCTTCATGCCGTACTTTTTCAGAACACGAAACACGATGAGCCGCTCGTCGGAATA
>JBGPDK010000101.1:0-11813 GCA_041482235.1 Thermoanaerobaculia bacterium
GAACTTCCGAAAACACGCATTCCGGCCCGCGCGAATACACCTCGCACAGGGCCGGCTCCTACCAGCCAATTGATCAGTTATTGGGGCTTAATTGTCAGGTGAGGATAGGTCCAGATCCGATGCAGCAGCCGAGAATAAGCGAAAGCAGGGCATCAAACATGTCGTCCTCCTAGACAAACTCGAATGAGCAAGTGGCGAATTGGTCACCGCTGATTTCCTTCAGAGGTGGGCTATATACACGGACAGGCGGGGGAACATCTTTGACCCCCTTCGAAGAAGAATTATTTGGGGGTACCCGCTTCATGGCACCCGCCCTCCTGACCGGTGTGCGTTTTTCGCTGGACCGTTCAGTAACCGTTCGCCACGAGACGGAACGGTTTGTAGGCGGCCCGAACACCACGATCGCGGGCCTCGGCGAACCGCGCGACGTGTGCGAGAAGCTCGTAGCTGACCGAGCGGTCGTCCACGGAGGCGAACAGCTCGCGCAGAGCCGGGTCGGATTCGACGGACGCCACGTCCGCTGATCTCCGAAGCTGTTCGACGCGCTCGAGCATCTCCGCCTCCCGGCCGAGGCGTCCGAGGCACTCAGCGACTCGCAGGTCCGCCGACAGAACACGTTGCGCGATACCGTCCGCGTCGGCAGAAAGCCGCTGGAACGCGGCGAGCGCCCTAACGACATTGCCCTTGAGCAGCTCGATCGACGCGAGACCATAGCGAATGATGAGGAGGCTCACCTTCATGTCGAGGCGCCGGGCGATCATCAGGGCCTTCGCGTAGGTCGACTTTGCCGCATCGAAGCGCGACAGGCGAACGAGTGTGTAACCCCGATTGATGAGGGTCGAAGCGTAGGAAACTCCATCCTTCTCCGGGTGAAGGCTACGAAGAGCGCTATCAAGAAAGGCGAGTGCGGAGGTTGAACTACCCCGATTCAGAAGAAGCGTTCCGATTGCCGCCTCCGCCCTTCCCTGCCAGTTCTCCTGGCCGTAAAGCCGGAACTCGGAAAGCGCGCCGCGCAACAGCTTCCAGGCGGCCATGGAGTCGGACTCGAAGCTCGCCGCGGACCCTTCAAAGAAGTCGGCCAGCGCCAGCGCGAAGCTGTCCTCGCCGGCTTCCACGAAGCTGACGCGGGCCTTCTGCGCCGCCACGCGCGCTTCACCGGGCTTACCGAGGTAGTTCAGCGCGCCCGATTCGAGGAGCCCCGCTTCCCCGAGGACCTGCTCGCGGCAGACGGGCTGCGCGGGACCCTTGTCCTTGAGGTAAGGGAGGCAGCGTGTAGCTTCCGAGATCGCTCGCGCAAATTCGACGTACATCGCCGGGTCACTGGAGACCTTCGATATCGCGAGCTGACAGGCGTACAGGTACGCGTAGCCGCGGCTCGGGTCGGCTTCGATCCTGCCGAGCAGCTCTTTCGCCTTGTCCAGTCCGTTAGCGCCCTCTTCCGCGACCGCCTTCACGATCTCGTCCGCGAACTGCCGGCCGTCGTGGGCGAGGCGACCGAGGCGGTCGGCGGGGCGGTTCTTCTTCTTGAACCTGAGGAGGAACTCCTCGCGCTCGCCGGCCGGGGCGTCGTCAGACGGCAGCTCGTCGAAGAAGGCGTCGAACTCTTCCTTCATCTCACGCGCCTTCGACAGCGTGCGAATGTCGTCGAGGTGCTTTCCGCACGACGGGCAGCCCGCGGCGACGTGGGCTTTCACGTGCGCGGTCAGCTCGGTCGAGCCCTCGGTGAGAAGCTCGAAGAGCTCCCACTGCTCCGGGTGGAAGGACGCGGCCGGCTTCTGGAACTCCGCGCTCACGCGAGCACCTTCCGCATCTTGTCGAGGCAGCCCCAGATGCGCTTCCAGACGGTCTTCTTCGAGTAGCCCGTGGCCTTCGTCATGTCGGCCAGGCTGTACTCCTGCCCGAAGTAGAGCCGAACGATGCGCTTGCACTTCGGCCCGGCGCTGCGGATGGCCTTGTTGACCATGCGCACGGCCTCGAGGCGCGCGGTGACCCTCTCGCACTTCGGATCGGGCACGTCCATGCCTTCCGGTATCTGCTGGACGCTGCGCTCCCTGGCCATCGCGATGTTCAGGCAGGTGTTGAGAAACGCGATCTTCACGTAGCCGATCGGGTCCTTCACGCGAGGGTCGCGCGCGAGGACGCGCATGTAGACGGTCTGGACGGCGTCTTCCGCCTCCTCGCGGTTGAAGTTGTACTTCCTCACCGCAAGACCGATGAGCTTCGGGCGGAGCACGTTGTTGAGCGCGGTCCAGTCCCATTCGCCGGGCGTCACGCCCGCGGCCTCGGAGGAGACCTCGTCGGAGGCAGGAAGGTCGTCCGAGAGTACTGCGCGGAGAACGGACGCTTCGGACATCGATCCGCCGCCGGCGAGCGCCGGCGTCAGACCAGTTCCGACCGTCGTGTCCCACGTCGCCATGGACGACTCCCGGGACCGCGCCCGATTGGACCACGGGCGAGGCTCCCCAAACTGAACCTGATGGAATTGGACCACGAATCCATGTGTGTCAGGAGAAGATTCGGATAAGCGGACGGGGATGCAGATGCACCATCCTCCACCGACGATGTAGGTGGGCGAAAATTCGCGCTGGAAGCGTCAATCCGAGGCGATCTCATTGATTCAAAACGATTTGAGTGCATTCGAAGCCGTAATACCACCAGGAGGGCTGGAGGGGTTCCGGCAGGCGGAGGAGAATACCACCCCAAGGTGGTGACGTTCCTCTCACTCTTCCTCGGCCTCGTCACCGGCGTCCGGCCGGTGGAACTGGCAGTGGGAAAGGACATCGCGGCGGTCGAGATCCGCCTCGACGGGAAGCTCCTCGGCGTCCTGAAAGAGGCGCGCTGGCGCATCGACGTGGATTTCGGCTCAGTTCCCGAGCCGCACCACCTCGAGGCGACCGGCTTCGACGTCTCCGGTCAGCAGGTCGCGAGGGTTCTGCAGAAAATAAACCTGCGCCCCTCGCTCGCGGAGGCGAATCTGTTCATCGAGCCGGGCGCCGGCGGGCGGGACCGCGTCGCGAGGTTAACGTGGCAGAGCGTGATCGCCGAGCGGCCCGAATGGCTGAGCGTCACGTTCGACGGCACCCCGATCGCCGCGCCCGATCCAGCTCGGATCGCTCTTCCCCGCTTCGTGCCCGAGCAGGTGCACTTCCTGAGGGCCGACCTGGAATTCTCGGCGGGCATCTCCGCTTCAGCCGAGATAACGTTCGGCGGCGAGAAGCGGGACCGGACCCAGGCCGAGCTGACGGCGGTGCCCGTGCTCCCCGACAAGAAGAAGCTGCTCCCCGAGAGGGACATGGAGGGCTGGTTTCTTGCCGACGGCGCGCCGGTGAAAGTCGTCGCCGAGGAGGAGGGACCGGGCGAAATCGCGGTCGTGCTCGACGAGGCGGCCCGCCTCCCGCTCGCGAGGCTCGTGGAGTCGTACCGCCCGACACCCATCCTCCTGGGGACGCCTCCGTTCAGCCGGGCGCGCGACGTGGCACCCCTCAAGAAGGGGCAGCGCGTGCGTTTCCAGTGGACCTTTCCGGAAGTGCATGAGCACTCCGGAGCGCGCTTCGAGCTGTTTCCGCATTCCCAGGACTTCCTCGCGGGATCTTCGGGCCTTCTCTGGATGATGACGCACGTGTTTCCGCCGGGCGTGCCGGAGGAGCGCCGCTTCGCCGACGCCGTGGCGGTCGCCGCCCTCAACGTCTCGGCCGAGAGCCGTCCGCGCGCAATCGTGCTGCTCCTGGCCGGCTCGAAAGACGCGAGCGCGCTCGGCGCCGCGGCCGCGCAGACGCTTCTCTCGCGGCTCGGCGTGCCTCTCTTCGTGTGGACAGTGGGAACGGGCGCGCGCGAGGCGAAGGCGTGGAACGCGACATGGGTCACTGACGTGTCGACGCCGGCCGCGTTCGAGAAGGCCGCGTGGAAGCTCGTCACCTTCGTAGAGCACGAGCGCATGGTCTGGCTGGAGGGCGTCCACCTGCCTCAATCGATCGCCCTTTCGCCGAAGGCCTCCGGCCTGGCACTCGTGCGATGACGCCTGGCCTCTTTCTTCTCGTGGCGGGCCTCGAGGAGGCACCGGCCCACGCGCCGAGCCCCGCCCGCCTCGAGCGCGCCGCGACGTTGCTTCGCCCGGTGGGCCGCGAGGCGACGCTGGGACCCTGGCGGCTCCTCACCGACGTGGCCGACGGTCCGCTTCTCGAGCAGCTCGGCCACGTGGCGGCGCGCCTGCCCGAAAGCTATCGCGCGCGCTTCGGCCTCGACGCCGAGCCCCGGGCGGGAGAGGCGCTCGTGCTCTTTGCGCGGGACGCCTCGTACCGCGCGTTCGCGGCCGACACGACGGAATTCAAGACGCTCGCGACGCTTGGCCACACGGGCGGCGGCCTTGCGGCGGCGGTGGCCGGCACGGCGCCCGAGGAGACACGGCCGATCGTCGTTCACGAGCTCGCGCACCTGCTCACGCACGAGGCCTTTGCGCGCCCGCCTCCGCCGTGGATCGACGAGGGCCTCTCCGAAGACCTCGCGTGGTGCCGCGCGGACGCGGAAGGGCGGCTCCTTATCGGCTCATTCGACGCCGTGACCACCGCGCGACCGCTGGGCGACGGGATCGTACGAATCACCGTCGGGCCTCGCGCCACCGCGGACGAGTTCCGCGAGCGCGCGCGAACGGGCCGTCGGCCGGCGCTTCCCGCGCTGCTCGCCCCGGTCACCCGGCTCTTCTCGGATGCCGGCACTCGCCGCGACGCGTACACGGCGGCCGGGCTCCTCGTGCGCTTCCTCCTCGCCGGCGATCCCGCGCGGGCCGAGCGCTTCCGCGTCTTCCTGCGCGCGGCGACGCTCGGGGCGCCCGCGGGCCTCGACGACCTCGCCGCGGCCGTCGGCGCCGACGCGAAGAGCCTCGAGAAGGCATACTGGAGCTTCGTGCAGAGGCAGTGAGGCCGGCAGGTCGTGGACGTTGCGGCCGCGTCGGGCTATGATCCCCCTGCGCCGGGATCGCACCATGCGACCCGGACGCGGCGACTGATCCCCATGTTTGTCAACGGCGTCTTACTTCCACGGAGAAGATAGCCATGTCCACGACGACGCCCTCCCCCCAGCGCAAGGTCACTCTTCACACGCTCCAGGCGAAGAAGGACCGCGGTGAGCCGATCACGATGCTCACCGCGTACGACTTCCCCACCGCCCGCGCTCTCGACCGCGCGGGCGTGGACGCGATCCTCGTGGGGGACTCGCTCGGCATGGTGGTTCTCGGGTACGACACGACGCTGCCCGTGACGATGGAGGACATGCTTCACCATGCCCGCGCCGTGGCTCGCGGCGCGCGGGTCGCGCATCTGGTCGGCGACATGCCGTTTCTCTCGTACCAGACCTCGGTCAGCGATGCGATGCGAAACGCGGGCAGGTTCCTCCAGGAGGGCGGCATGAACGCCGTGAAGCTGGAAGGAGGACGCGAGGTCGTGCCGGCGGTCCGGGCCATGGTCGCCGCCGGAATCCCGGTCGTGGGCCACATCGGCCTGACGCCGCAAAAGGTGAATCAGCTCGGCGGCTTCCGCACGCAGGGAAAGTCAGCCGCGGCGGCGCGGCGCCTCATCGAGGACGCGGACGCTCTCCAGGACGCGGGGTGCCACGCGCTCGTCCTCGAATCGATTCCCGACCGGCTCGCCGGCCTCATCACGCGCCGCCTCTCGATTCCCACGATCGGGATCGGCGCCGGGGCGGCCTGCGGCGGCCAGGTTCTCGTGACGCACGATCTGCTCGGCCTGACGGATGGTTTCGCGCCGAAGTTCGTAAAGCGTTACGCGAACCTCGGCGACGAGATGGCCCGGGCGTTCGCCGCGTACATCGAAGACGTGTCCCAGGGGCGCTTTCCCGAGCCCGCCCACGCACAGGAGCTCGACGAGGATGTCTTCCGGGCGCTCACGCGCGAATGGGACAACAGGCTTGCCCACTGACCCGATCCGAATCCACATCCTCGGAACGGGAGCCATGGCCGGATTCTTCGGGGCGCGCCTCGCGCGCGCCGCGGACGTCACGCTCATCGGAACCTGGACGGAAGGCCTCGCCGCGATCGCGAGGAGCGGCATCGTCCTCGAGACTCCGGAGGGCGAAGAGGCATTCTGGGTGAGGGCCGTTCGCCTCGGCACGCCGCTGCCGCCGGCGGAGCTCGTTCTCATCCTCGTGAAAGCCTGGCAGACCGATCGCGTGGCGACCGAGGTCCCAGCCCTGACGGCCCGGGGCGGTCACGTCCTGACGCTTCAGAACGGGCTTGGAAACTTCGAAAAGCTCGGCGCGCGCGCGCTCCTCGGCGTGACGTCGCAGGGCGCGACGCTGACGGGGCCCGGACGCGTGCGCCCGTGCGGCGACGGGACCACGCACATCGCCGGGCCGGACTCCCTCGCGGCGGTTTTTCGCTCCGCGGGTCTCGACGCGCGTGCCGTCGATCCCGCCCGGGGCGCTTCGCTCGCCTGGGGAAAGCTCGCCGTGAACGCCGGCATCAACGCCCTCAGCGCGATCCTGAACGTGCCGAACGGCGAGCTCCTGGCCCGCCCCGAGGCACGGACGCTGATGGAGCAGGCGGCGAACGAAGTCGCGGCGGTCGCGCGCGCGAAGGGAATCGCGCTTCCGTTCGCGGATGCCGCCGCGGAGGCGCGCCGCGTCGCGGCTGCCACCGCGGCGAACCTTTCCTCGATGCTCCAGGACGTTCGCCGGGGCGCGCCAACGGAGATCGACGCGATCAACGGCGCCGTCGCGCGCGAGGGAGAGCGCCTCGGGGTCCCCACGCCGGCGAACGAGACGCTCCTGCGCCTGGTCGCCGCCCGCGCCGCGGCATGAAGGTCCTCACGGCCGTTTCCGACGTGCACGCGTACCGCGCCTCCCGGGAAGGGCCGCTCGGCCTCGTGCCGACGATGGGCGCCCTGCACGCGGGCCATCTGTCGCTCGTGACGCGGGCGCGGAGCGAGAACGAGCAGGTCGCCGTGAGCATCTTCGTCAACGCCGCCCAGTTCGGCCCGTCGGAAGACCTCGCGGCCTATCCGCGAACGCTCGACAGCGACCTCGGCCTCCTCACGTCGCTCGGTGTGGACGTCGTCTGGGCTCCGTCGCCGGGCGACGTCTATCCGCCGGGATTCCAGACGTGGATCACCGTGGACGAGCTGAGCGGGCCGCTCGAAGGCGCCCGGCGTCCCGGCCACTTTCGCGGCGTCGCGACCGTGGTGGCGAAGCTCCTCAACGTCTTCGAGCCGGCCCGGGCGTACTTCGGGCAGAAGGACGCGCAGCAGGTGGCGGTCATTCGGAGGATGGTGCTCGACCTCGCGTTTCCCGTGGACGTCGTGGTGTGCCCGACCGTGCGCGAAAAGGACGGGCTCGCCCTGAGCAGCCGGAACGTCTACCTCGACCTCGACGAGCGCCGCGCGGCTCCGGTGATCTACCGCGCCCTTTCTGCCGCCCGCGCCGCCTTCGATTCCGGCGAGCGCGACGCCGGCCGGCTGCGCGCGATCCTGACGGAGACGCTCGCGGGCGAGCCCCGAGTTCGGGCGGAGTACCTTTCAATCGCCGATGCCTCGACGCTCGCCGAGCTCGGGCGCGTCGACGGCGCCGCACTCGTGTCCCTCGCCGCGCGCATCGGAAAGACGCGGCTCATCGACAACGTCGTCCTCGGAGGATCCTGATGCTCCTCGCCATCGATGTCGGGAACAGCAACATCACGCTCGGCCTCTACGACGGAACCGTGCCGGGCCCGAGATGGCGCCTCGCGACCGTGCACAACCGCACGGCGGACGAGTACGGCCTTCTGCTCGACGATCTCCTCGAGCACGCGGGCTTCGAGGTCGACGCCGTCGACGCGGTCGTCATGGCATCGGTCGTCCCGCCTCTGACGGGCGTCCTCGAGGAAGCCGCGACGCGCTATCTCGGCCGGTCGCCGCTGGTCGTGGACGCCGGCGTCAAGACGGGCGTGCGCATCCGGTACGACGATCCCAAGCAGGTCGGCGCGGACCGCGTCGTGGACGCCGTCGCGATCGGTCATCTCTATGGCGGACCCGCGTGCTGCGTGGACTTCGGCACCGCCACGACCTTCGACGCCATCTCCGCCGAAGGCGACTACCTGGGGGGGGCGATCGCGCCCGGCATCGGCATCGCGGCCGACGCCCTTTTCCAGCGCGCGGCGAAGCTCCCGCGCGTGGACCTCCTGCGCCCCCCGTCTCCCATCGGGAAGAACACCGTGCATTCCATACAGTCGGGACTGCTGTACGGGTACGTGGCTCTCGTGGAAGGAATGGTGGCGCGGTTCCGGAAAGAGCTGGGGCCGGGAACGAAAGTGATCGCCACGGGCGGTCTCGCCGAGACGGTCGCCAAGGAGACGGACGTGATCGACGTCGTCGCTCCGTGGCTGACTCTCGACGGCCTGCGCCTCGTGCACGAGATGAACGCGGACCGCTGAGAGATGGACGCCATCCCGGTCCTCCGCGGCAAGAGAGTCCTCCTCGGCGTCAGCGCCTCCATCGCCGCATACAAGGCGGCCGATCTCGCGAGCCGGCTGACACAGGCCGGCGTCCACGTGGACGCGATCCTGACGGCGGCTGCGGTCCGGTTCGTCACGCCGCTCACTTTCCAGTCCGTCACCGGCCGCCCCGCTCATGCGGATCTCTGGAGCACGGACGCGCACGTCCTGCACGTGGGTCTCGCCGAAGGGGCGGATCTCCTCCTCGTCGCTCCCGCAACGGCCGACGTTCTCGGGAAGCTCGCGCACGGGCTCGCGGACGACCTGCTCACCGTGACGGCCCTCGCGGCGCGGTGCCCGCTCCTCGTCGCGCCCGCGATGGACTCCGGCATGTTCGAGCATCCCGCCGTTCAGGCGAATCTCGGGGCGCTCCGCGCGCGCGGCGCCACCGTGATCGGGCCCGCCGAGGGCCGGATGGCCTCGGGCCTCGCCGGACGCGGGCGCATGCTCGAGCCGGAGGAAATCCTCGGATACGTGAGGCGCGCGGCCGGCCGGAACGGTCCGCTCGCCGGGCGGCGCATCGTCGTGACGGCGGGAGGCACGGAGGAGCCGGTCGATCCCGTGCGCGTCCTCGCGAACCGCTCTTCGGGCAAGCAGGGCTTCGCGGTGGCGCAGGCCGCCCTCGACCGGGGCGCGGACGTGACGCTCATCGCCGCGCCATGCTCCCTGCCCACTCCCATGGGCGCGTCGCGCCTCGATGTCCGCACTGCGCAGGAGATGGCCGATGCCGTCCTCGGTGCGTGCGGCGGCGCGGACGCTCTCGTCATGGCCGCGGCGGTCGCGGACTTCCGGCCGGCTCGGCCGGCCGCCCACAAGCGCAAGAAGGACGCCGGTCCGCCGGTGCTCGAGCTCGAGCCCACGACCGACATCCTCCGGGCCGTCGCGGAGGCGCGCGCGCGGAGCGGACGGCCCGCGTGTGTCGTCGGCTTCGCCGCGGAAACGGGCGACCTCCTCGCGAACGCCCGAAGGAAGCTCCAGGCAAAACGCCTTTCCCTCGTCGTGGCGAACGACGTCTCGCAGGCGGACGCCGGATTCGGCGCCGAGTCGAACCGGGTCACCCTGATCGACGCGGCTGGCGCGGAAGAGCTGCCGCTTCTCTCGAAGGCCGAGGTCGCCGAGAGGATTCTCGACCGGGTCGGGGCGCTGCTCGCCGCTCGGGCTTAGAATCGCGTCCCCTCTGGAGGTGATGCATGGCTTCTCCGGCCCCCACCGCGACCGCACCCGGCACCACGCGAGGCACGTCGTCCGGGTCTCACGCGTCCAACGCTCCCGTTCTGTCGAACTTCATCGGCGGCATGTGGGTGGACGCGCGGGCCTCCGGCACCGTCGACGTCTTCAACCCCGCCACGGGCGAGGTGATTGCGAAGACTCCGCTTTCGACGCGGGGCGACGTGGACGCCGCCGTCGCGGCCGCGAAGGCCGCGTTCCCGGCGTGGCGCGCGACGCCCGTCGTCGAGCGCGCCCGGACCATGTTCGCGTTCAAGAACCGCCTCGAAGAGCATTTCGAGGAGCTGGCCCGGATCCTGACGACCGAGCACGGCAAGACGCTGGATGAATCGCGGGGCTCCGTCCGGCGCGGCATCGAGAGCGTGGAGGTTGCCTGCGGCATGCCGTCGCTCATGATGGGCTCGGGCCTCGAGGACATCGCGCGCGGCATCGACTGCGACGTCCACCGCCAGCCTCTCGGCGTCTACGGGGCGATCGCGCCGTTCAACTTCCCGGCCATGGTGCCGCTCTGGTTCCTGCCGTTCGCCGTCGCCACGGGCAACACGTTCGTCCTGAAGCCTTCCGAGCTCGTGCCGCTCTCGCAGAGGCGCATCCACGAGCTCCTCGAAGGCTGTGTTCCGCCCGGCGTCGTGAACGTCGTGAACGGCGCCGTCGACGTGGTCAACGGCCTCTGCGAGCATCCCGACGTTCGCGGCGTCTCCTTCGTGGGCTCGACGCCCGTCGCGAAGCATGTCTACCGCACGGGAACGCACGCGGGCAAGCGCGTGCAGGCACTCGGCGGCGCGAAGAATTTCATCGTCATCATGCCCGACGCGAACCTCGACAAGTCCATCGGCATGGTCACCGAGTCCTGCTATGGCTGCGCGGGCGAGCGCTGCCTCGCGGGCTCGATCGTCGTGACGATCGGAAAGTCGCACGGCGAAGTGAAGGAGCGCCTCGTGGCGGCGGCCAAGTCCATCCGCGTGGGCGACGGCGCCGAGCCCGGCATCTCCATGGGCCCGGTCATCCGCGAGAGCGCGCGGCAGCGGGTCGTGTCGTACATCGAAAAGGGCATCGCCGAAGGGGCGGAGCTTCTCCTCGACGGGCGCGGCCACACCGTCAAGGGCCGCGAGAAGGGCTTCTTCATCGGGCCCACGGTGTTCGACAAGGTGGACCCGAAATCGTCCGTCGGGCGCGACGAGATCTTCGGGCCCATCCTGTCGATCATGAACGTGCCGGACCTGGCGGGAGCCCTCGAGCTCCTCCACGCGCACCCCCAGGCGAACACGACGTCCATCTTCACCACGAGCGGCAAGGCCGCGCGCGATTTCGCCATGCAGGCGCCTCCCGCGATGGTGGGCGTGAACGTGGGTGTCGCGGCGCCGATGGCGTTCTTTCCGTTCGGCGGTTCGAAAGAGAGCTTCTTCGGCGACGTGAAGGCGACCGGCCGCGACAGCGTCGTCTTCTACACGGAACAGAAGGTCGTCATCGAGCGGTGGTTCTGAATAGAGAAAGAAGAAAGAGAGATTTCTTAGACGGCAAAGAAAGAGGACCGGGGCGAATGAGAAAGGTCACGGTTGGTCTGGTTCAGACACACAACCCGATTTCCGACCCCAAGGCATCCGTCTCGAAAGTCCAGAAGGCCGCGCTCGCGGCGACGCTTCCCTTCGTTCACGAGGCCGGGAAAAAAGGCGTGCAGATCCTCGGGCTGCAGGAGATCTTCAACGGCCCGTACTTCTGCCCGTCGCAGGACCCGCGCTGGTACGACGCGGCCGAGTCCGTGCCGGGACCCACGACCGAGGCGATCGCGAAGGTCGCGAGGAAGTACCGCATGGCGGCCGTCGTGCCCGTGTACGAGCGCGAGGACGCGGGGGTCTACTACAACACGGCGGCTGTCTACGACGCCGACGGCGCGTACCTCGGCAAATACCGCAAGAGCCACATCCCGCACACGTCCGGCTTCTGGGAGAAATACTTTTTCAAGCCGGGCAACATGGGCTACCCGGTGTTCCAGACGCGCTTCGCGAAGGTGGGTGTCTACATCTGCTACGACCGCCACTTCCCCGAGGGCGCGCGCGCGCTGGGCCTGAACGGCGCCGAGGTCGTCTTCAACCCCTCGGCCACCGTCGCC
>JBGPDK010000102.1:0-11806 GCA_041482235.1 Thermoanaerobaculia bacterium
CCGCGCCCGACGCGCGAGACGTGCGCGTGGATGTAGCCCTTCTCGACGGCGACCCGGGCCCCCATCGCCTCGAGCGCCATGAGGTGGAGGTCCACGGGCCGCACGCCGATCGCGCACCCTCCGGGCAGCGACACGCGCGCCTCGCCGAAGCGCGCGAGGAGCGGCCCGAGAACCAGGATCGAGGCGCGCATCGTGCGCACGAGGTCGTACGGCGCTTCCGTGGAGGAGAGCGCGTCCGCGCGGAGCGTCAGGCGCCCGGGAGGCCCGTCACCGAAGGAGACGCCCATTCCTTCCAGAAGAACGCGCATCGTCCTCACGTCCGCGAGCTCGGGGATGTCCTCGAGGACGACCGGCCGGGCGGTCAGCAGCGCGGCCGCCATCGCCGGCAGCGCCGCGTTTTTGGCGCCGCTCGCGCGCACGGTGCCCGCGAGGCGCACGGGGCCCTTGAGGAGGAAGGCGTCCATGCCGTCACCGAGTGTAGCGGCTCAGAAACTTCTGCGAACCGCCGTGGCCGTGCGCGGGATCCCGGCCGTGTCGAGGCGAACGCCGGCGAGACGAAACGCGCCCGACGCCTCCACGAGCTCCGACACGTCGCGGGCCTGCCCGTACCCGAACTCGAACACGAATGGCGCCCCCGGATGGAGGAAGGCGGGCAGAGAGGCGAGGAGCACGCGCAGCGATTCGAGGCCGTCTCCCCCTCCGAAGAGCGCGAGAGGCGGCTCGAAGTCCGAGACCGTCTTCGACAGGTGCGGCGCGTCGGCCACGGGAACGTACGGCGGGTTCGCGACGGCGAGGTCGAAGAGCGGTCGCGGGCCGAATGCCGAGAGCCAGTCGGAGGCGACGGGCGTCACGCGCCGCGCCACGCCGTGTCGGCGGGCGTTCGCGGCGGCGAGGGCGAGAGCCGCCGGCGAGCGGTCGATCGCGAGGACGCGCGCTTCGGGGCGCTCGAGCGCCAGCGTCACGGCGAGGATGCCGCCGCCCGTACCGAGGTCGGCGAGGGCGCGGGCATTCGGAGCGGCGGCGCGGGCCGCTTCCACGATGCCCTCCGTCTCCCCGCGCGGAATCAGCGCGCGCTCGTCGACGAAAAAGGTCCGGCCCAGGAATTCCCATTCGCCGAGGAGATACTGGAGAGGCTCGCCGGCGGCGCGGCGCGCGACGAGGGCCTCGAAGGCCGCTTCGGCCGTCGCGTCGGCGGGCTCGGATTTCCTGCCGTGAAACCAGGCGCGGGGACGCGAGGCGGCCCGGGCGAGCAGCTCCTCCGCCTCGTACGGTGCATGGTCCTTTCCCGAAAGACGGCGCCGCCCCTCGGCAAGCAGCGCGCCCCATGTCGGGTCCGGATTGAAAGAGGAGCTCATGCTTTCCTGGTGGTTAAGATCCCGAGATGTCCGGCTCCCGGATTCTCGTCCTTTTCGGTCTCCTGCTTCTCGCGGCGGGCGTCCTGCTCGGTTTGCCGTCGTCGCTCGCGCCAGCGGCCGTCGTGATCGCGGCGGCGGCGGTCCTCGTCCTCTACGCAGCGCGCCGCTCCCCCTGGGCTGCGGGACCGCGCGCCGAGCCGGTGTCCGTGCGCGCGGCGTTCGGGCCCGCCGTGGATTCCATGGATGCCGTGGCCGTCTACACTCTGGATCGCGCGGGCCGGATCGGCTATGCGAACCGGGGCGCGCGGCGCGCCTTCGGCACGGAAACGCGCGACGTCGAGGGTCACGCCGTATCGGAGTTTCCCGCCTCGGGAGCCGAGTCCCCCGAGATGATCGAAGGCCTGAACGAGGTCTTCGAGACGGGCCGGCCGCGCGCCGCGCGGCGGCTCCTGCTGCCCGCGGGCGGCGCGACTCAGGTCGAGTCGATCGTCTCGATGACGCCGGTCGTGCGGTACGGGAAGGTCGTCGAAGCTGCCGTCTGGCGCGTGGACACACGCGGTCCGGCTGGCGGGGACGAGCATCGCGGGCGCCTGCTCGACTCCTCGCCCGCGGGCCTTCTCGGCGTGGACGCGTCGGGCCGCATCGAGGCCGTGAGCCGCCGGCTCGCGGAATGGATGGGGCGCCGCGCGGACGCTCTCGAAGGGCTCGACGTCGACCGCTCGGAGGTCCTGCCGGATTCGCTGCGGGGGCTCATCCGCGCGCACGCCGTGAACCGCTCCCCTCAGGGCGCGCCGGCCGCGAGCGTCGAGGAGGACGTCGCCCTCGTCACTCCGGACGGCGTGTCGCGGATCTTCCACGTGCTCATCGCGCCGCGCCCGGGCGGCGGTGCGGACGTCGTCTTTCTGGACGGCGTCTCGCGCCGGCGCCTCCTCGCCGAGCTCGGCGTGGCCCGGCGGGCGCTCGCGGAGGCGCGCGAGACCGCCGTGGACGTCCTCAAGTCCACGAGGCGCGACCTCAAGTCGCGGGTCCAGGAGATCGTCGCCGCGGCGCGGCGCGCCGCCGACGAGACGTCGGCTCCCATCCAGCGCGCGCGCGCCGAGGCCGAGCTGAAGGCGACGAGCGACCAGCTGCTCGCGCGGGTCGACGAGACCGGGCCCCGGAACGGCCGCCGGCGGATCGGCGGCACCGGCGGCCGTCCAAGCGTCCTCCTTGTGGAGGACAACGAGGAGAATCGCGAGCTGCTCGCCCATATGCTGAGATCGCGCGGCGCCGAGGTGCGCACGGCGGGCAGCGGGCGCGAGGCTTTGGATGCCGCCGCGGGGTTCCGCTTCGATTTCGTCCTCCTGGATCTGCAGATGCCCGAGATGGACGGCTTCCAGGTCCTTCGGAGGCTGCGCGCCCTTCCGGACGGAGAGAGCCTTCCCGTCGTCGCGCTCACCGCCCTCACCTCCGACCTCGTCAAGGAGCGCTGTGAGGCCGAGGGGATGAACGACCTGGTGAGCAAGCCCGTGAAGCTCGCGCGTGTCGGCGAGCTGGTCGCGAAATGGGGACACGCGGGAAGGACCTGAGCGCGGGACGGGTTACCACCTCATCCGGTACAGCATCACGTAAACGACGACTCCCGTGACGGAAACATAAAGCCAGATGGGCAGAGTGAAGCGCGCGAGCCTGCGGTGCCTCTCGAAGCGCCCGCGCCGCGCGAGGACGAACGTCGTGATCGCGAGGGGCGCGACGGCCGCCGCGAGAACGGTGTGGGTGAGGAGGATTCCGAGATAGAGCGCCCGCGCGCCGCCCGTGCCGGGAAACCGCACGCTTCCGACCTGCGCGTGGTAGACGAGGTACGAGACGAGGAAGAGCGCGGAGCACAGGAATGCCGCCGTCATCGTGCGGCGGTGCGCGTCGATCCTCCGCCGGCGGATGAACGTCCAGCCGAGGATCAGAAGGAAGGCGCTCGCAGCGTTGAGGCAGGCGTTCACCGTCGGCAGGTCGCGGAGGGTCAAGGGGCCTCCGGCGGGCGCGGGAGGACGAGCCGGCGGCCGGGTCCGGGGCCGGCGGGAAAGCGCGCGACGACGGCGACGGCGGCGGCGAACATGACGATGGCAAAGCCCGCGGTCACGGCGAACGAGAGGGACGGGAAGGTCCACGCCGGCGCGGCGCCGCCGAGGGCCCGGCGCAGGGCCGCCACACCGTACGTGAGCGGATTCACGACCATCGCCGCGCGCAGCCACGCGGGCGCGCCATCGACGGGGAAGAAGGCGCCCGAGAGGAGCCACATCGGGATCAGGAAGAGATTCATGATCGCGTGGAATCCCTGGGTCGACTCCAGCGACCACGCGATCGCGAAACCGAGCGAAGTGAGCGCGAAGGCCAGAACCGCGAGCAGCGCGGTAGCGGTGAGAAGACCCGCGGCGTCGGCCTCGAGGCCGGCCAGGGGCACGAGGACGAGGAGCGGGAGCCCCTGCATCAGCCCGAGCGCCGTGCCCCCGAGGATCTTCCCGAGGGCGATCGAACCGGGGGCGACGGGCGAGACGAGGACGCCCTGGAGGAATCCCTCCCGCCGGTCCTCGATGACGGAGATCGTCGCGAAGATCGCCGCGAAGAGCACGACGAGGACGACCGTGCCCGGAAAGAAGTAGCTGAAGGAGTTCTCGCGGAAAGACCCCCGGAATCCCGAGCCCACGAGAATCCACATGACGAGCGGGGGGGCGACCGCTCCGACGACCCGGCTCTTCTGCCTCAGGAATCTCACGATCTCCCGGCGCGCGAGGGCGAGGGCCGCCCTCAAGCGGCGTTTTCCCCGGCGTCCGGCAAGTCCGCCTCGCGAAAGCGGCGGCCCGTGTGCGCGATGAAGACGTCCTCGAGAGACGGCGCGCCGAGCGTGACCGACTTGAAGGCGCCCGGAAACGCTTCGACGAGGCGGGGCAGGAACGTGTGGGCGGCCTCTCGCTCGATCCGCACGGTGGGCCCGACCACCGAGATCCGTCCGGCCTCGGCGCCGAAGCGGCTCTCGATCCCGGCGGCCAGCGCCGGAACGCCCGTCTCGTCCCTCGCTTCCACGGTCACGACGTCGCCGCCCACCGTGGCCTTCAATGCGGCGGGCGTGTCGAGCGCCAGAAGGCGCCCCCGGTCGAGGATGCCGACGCGGTGCGCGGCCTCGGCTTCCTCGAAGAGGTGCGTCGTCAGGAGAACCGCCGTGCCCGCACGGGAAAGGGAAGCGAGCGCGCCCACGAGGTCGCGGCGGGCGCCCGGGTCGAGGCCCGTCGAGGGCTCGTCGAGGAGGAGCACGGGCGGCGCGTGAAGGAGCGCCTTGGCGATCTCCACGCGCCGCGCGAGCCCCCCGGAAAGCGTCTCGACGAGGTCGCCCGCCCGGTCCTCGAGGTGAAACGTCCCGAGCAGCTCCCGGATGCGGGCGGCCCGTGCGCCCCCGGATCGGCCGTACAGGGCGCCCTGGAGCGCGAGGTTCTCCGCCACGGTGAGCTTCTTGTCGAGGCTCGGGGCCTGGAACACGACGCCGAGGCGCCGGCGCACCTCGCGGCCCGCGACCGCGGGATCGAGCCCATCGATGGCGAAGCTCCCGGCGTGAGGCGGCAGCAGGGTCGCGAGAATCTTGAAGAGCGTCGTCTTGCCGCCGCCGTTCGGGCCGAGGAACGCGAAGATCTCGCCGCGCGCCGCGGAGAACGTGACGTCCGTCAGCGCCGCGCGCGCGCCGTAATGGCGGGAGAGGGAGCGGGCTTCGACGGCGGGATGCGTCACGTGTGCGGTCCTCGGTGTCCGCGTGCGTCAGACGCGGTCGAGGACGAGGAGGACGAGGATCGCAGGGAGCCAGCCGATCGAAGCAAGGAAGAGAGAGCGGGCGCGTCCGTCGGTCGTTTCGCGCGCGAACCGCAGCGCCGAGCCGAGGAAGAGGAGCGTCAGAACGAACGTCCCGAGCGCGTAGGCGAAGCCGGCGGCTCCGACGAGGGACGGCAGCAGGCTGATGGGCAGCAGCACGGCGGTCCAAAGGAGCGTCTGCCGCGCCGTTCTCCGCCCGGACGGGTCGATCACGGGAAGGATCTTCACGCCCGCGCGCGCGTAGTCGACCCGGTGTCGCCACCCGATGGCGAAGAAATGCGGCAGCTGCCAGACGAAGAGGATCGCGAAGAGCGCGAGGCCCGGAAGGCCGATCCCGCCCGCCGCCGCGGTGTAACCGCCGAGGGGCGGAAGCGCGCCGGGCACGGCCCCGACGATCGTGGAGGCGGAAGAGCGCGTCTTCATGGGCGTGTAAAGGCCGACGTAGGAGACGAGCGTGAAGGCGGCGAGCGCGGCCGTCAGAACGTTCGTGAAGAGAAGGAGCTCGGCGAGCCCCGCGACCGAGAGCGCGCCCGCGAAAAGAGCCGCGCCTCGGAGGCTGATGCGCCCGGACGGCAGCGGGCGATCCTGGGTGCGCCCCATCAGGCCGTCGAGGTCCTTCTCCCGCACCTGGTTGAAGGCGCTCGTGCCGGAGGCGACGAGAGCGGTCCCGAGGAGAGTGTGGAGAAGGAGCGGAAGCGCGAGCGAGGAAAGCGGCCCCACCGTGCCCGCCGCGAAGCCGACGAAGGCCGTCATGACGACGAACACCGTGATGCGCGGCTTCGTGAGGGCGACGTAGGAAGCGAGGGTGGAGGGGTTGCGACTCAGGCTCATGCGCGGATGCCGGAGCTTATCGCGTTCGCCCGTTTCCGCCAGGCCCCGAGGCAGACCGCCGCGAGGACCCCCGTGACCCAGCACAAGGCGCCGCCGGCGAGGTGGGCGGCCGTGAGGGGAGGCGCCTTCTTCGACCAGATGGAAAGGGCACCGAGCAGAATCTGGATCACGACGAGGCCGGTCCAGGCCGCGGCGAATCCGGCGAAAACGGGGCTCACCTCCGCGGCCCGCCCCAGCGCGCGCACGGCGGCGAGGACGAGCACCAGAACGACGACGGCTCCGACCCGGTGCGCGAGGTGGAGGCCCACGCCGTGGCCTTGGAGCTCGTCCGCGGAGGGCCAGAGGCCGCCGAAGGCGGCCGGAAAGTCGGGGATCGCGAGGCCGGCCCCCGTGTGCCGCATGACGGCGCCGAGGACGATCTGGACGTAGATCGCCGCGGTCGCGGAAAGCGTCCATCGAAACGCGCTGCTCAGAGCGGCGGCGTCCGAAGAGCACGAAGAGGGATCTTCTGCGCATGGAAAACAAAGAGAGAGAGAGTGCGTCGTCAGGTCGGTCCAGGTCCTCGAACACATGAGCGCGACGACGGCCGTGAGCGCGAAGACGATCTCGGCGAGCGCGGCGTGCGCGGAGGAGACGGCGGGCGGAAGAAGAAGAAGTACGGTCAGCCCACCGAGCGCAGCCTGTAACAGGATCGCCGCGAAGGCCGCGGCCGCGAGAAGCTTGACCGTCTTTCTTCCTTCTAAGAAGAAAGAAAGTGCGCCGAACTCCAGCCCCACCAATGCAGAGACCGCGGCGGCGACGAGCCGGTGCCCGTGCTCGTAGAGGATGCCGCCCACCATCGGCGGCATGACCTTGCCATAGGAGAGCGGCCAGTCGGGCACGGCGAGGCCGGACTCGGTGGAGGTGACGAGCGCGCCCGCGACGAGGAGGAGGAAGACGAGGAACGCGACGCTCCGTGTGGCGACCCTCAGGATCCCGGCGTTCCGCGCCTCCCTCGCGCCCGTCGTCTCGTCCGCGATCATCCCGCGACGCGAATCAGGCTCCGGCCTTGAACGTGAAGGCGACCGGCTTAGACTCCTGGGCGCCGACCGTGACCTGCTGCGTCTGCACCCCGAATCTCTCGTGCCACGCTTCGATCGTGTAGGTGCCGGCCGGAAGGTCCTTGATCGCGTACGTGCCGTCCGCGGCCGTGACCGCGAAGAACGGGTGGGAGAGGACGCCGCAGTAGGCGGACATCCAGCCGTGCACGTCGCACTTGATCCGGACCATCACCTCGGGTTTGTCGAATTTCTTCGTGTACCTCATGCCCTTGACGGGCATGCCGAGGTTGAAGGCCTCGTTCTTCTCGGGCAGCGAATGGATGTTGTGCAGCGTGTCGTCACTGTTCAGGATGTCGATGTTCTGGCCGGCCACGATGCCGAAAACGTGCGGATGGTACGTGCAGCCTCTCTGGTCGATGACGGCCGCCGCCGCGGGCGGCGGGTACGTTCCGGAGATTCCCGACTTCACGTACACGAAGACGTTCGCGAGGCCCTTGTCGGCCCCGACCACCACGTCTTCCTTCTTCGATTCGCCGGGGTGCTGCTTGGCGCAGAACGCGTCGGCCGACATCTTGAACTTTTCCGCGGCGGGCACGGCGCCCTCGAAGACGATCTTGCCCGTGATCGAGGCGGCGCCCGTGGCGCCGGCGGCAGGGCCCGCGGCGGCCGCGGCGGAGGCGGCCGGGGCGGCGGCGCCGCCCTGGGCGGCGCCCGCGGCACGGGCCGACTTGGGTCGATCCTCGTCGTCGTCCTTCCCTCCGCAGCCGGCGGCGAGAACGGCCGCGAGGGCGGTGAGGGAGCAGGCGGCGGCGAAACGGAAGCGAAGAACGGGACCGGTCATGCGGGCCTCCTCGGCGGTCGATTTCCTTATCATGTCCCCCCGGAACGAGAGGAGATCGATGATAGCGGAAGACGCTCGACGAGATGCTTCGATCGGAGCGGCCGAGGACGACCCGCCGACGGAGCAATGATCGAACTGAGCGACGACGACCTCCGCGCCCGACTGAGGGACACCGAAGACCCTTCGGTAGAGCGGAAAAGTCACGCCGACGTGAAGAAGGATTGTCTGAAGACCGCGGTTGGCTTCGCGAACTCGCGACCCGTGGGGGCACCTGCGGTCATGTTCACACCCGTTCGAAACGATGGCACCCCGCAGCCCGGCCTCGATCTCGACGACCTCCAGAAGACGATCTCGCGCAAGCTCGGAAACGCGTATCCGCCGTTGCCCTTCGAGCACAAAATCTTTCGCTCAGACGGCGGCGTGGAGGTACTTGCGGTGATTATCTGGGGTAGCGCGGAGCGTCCGCACTTCGCAGGCCCCGCGTACATTCGCTTTGGCTCTGAGACGAAGAGCGCCTCGGAAGTGCAGTTCGACGCCTTGATCGCCGATCGTTCCTCGAAAGTGCGCGAACTGAAAAAATGGATCGGGAGGGAGATCACCGTCGAACTCCTTCGGCAACCCAACGTGAACGGGCCGCGTAGCGAAGGCCGCAGGGAAGTCACGCTCCGCGCATGCAACGAGTTCTACGTCAGCGTGGAAGGGGCGCTCGGGCCGGTGATGTTTGTAGGGGGAGCGTCCCAGGGACTCGAGTCGCCGTCGGGGTCGCACTCCTTCGCGCTTTCTCGAGTCGAGATCTCGTACGACCACAACAGCGACCGACTCTCACTCGACATTCGCTGGTGACAAGAAACAGCCTTCAAATCCGTGACGGTGTCGGACTTCGCGGCTCGCGTCGGTCCAGAAGAGGACATGCTCATGTTCTGACGGCGATCAGCGAGGCTGTCAATCGGTACGTCCCCGAGCGAGAAGCGGTCGTCGTGATCCCGACGGAGAAGGTCTTCGAGGTTTCCATCGTGACGCCGAACGGCTACGACCTTATCGGTGGGCTGCTCTACGATCCGAGCGAAGACTAACCCGCCATCTGGACTTGCTTGCGCGCGCCCCCGTTGAATACACCGAGCGGAAACAAGAGAGAACAGAAGGTCATTGATCTTCTCGGAACGACACGCGGGACAGGGTATTACCCGCGCCAACGCGCAGCAGAAAGGTGCCGGACAAGCGGAGGAGCGGGGTCCGCACCGAGGCCGTATCGCCGTCGATTTGCGCATAAAGAAGAGTCCGTTCCCCTCGGTCGCGGTCGCTCTTATCGGGGGCTCCCCCAGAGACGCACGCCATCCACGCGGCGTTGACAACGTCCTTTACCCGAACCTTCGCCGATTCAAGAGTGGAAAAGCGTTCGAGGAAATATTTCGCGCCTTCGTTCGAGTAGGACAGGGATGAGGTGTATTTCCTGCGTTCAATTACTAGAGACCCCGACAGCCTTCCGAGCAAGGTGTACTCCTCGCAGTCGAACTGACGAAACCCGACGCTTCTTACTTCGGGCATGGGTTGAATAACTTCGAGGAAGCCCTCTCCGATTGTGGCGTCGCTGAAAAACTGGAGGACCGTGGGATTCTTATCGACATTCTTGATCCAATGCTCGACTCTCTTATCTGGCTCTGTCAGCCGCGTCCAAGCTTTAGGTTCCTGAGCCTTGATGGAAGGCGCGAAAAGAAGAATGAGAATCCACACCGATTTCAGGGCGCGGACCACAGCGTCTTCCCATCCTTCCCTAGAATCATGCTTAGTGCCATTCCGTTGCTACCGGCTCCAACGACTGACCGAAGTTCTTCGTCTGGTCCGGCCAGCGTCAATCCAGAAAGCTTCTCGGCGTTCATGAGCGCGACGCGAGCCTTGCCCTGCGTGTCGTAGAAAGTCAGTGCCGAGGGCTGTCCACCTTCCCGATCAGCGACGTTAAGTCTCAGTCGCCGACGTCCCTGACGGTCGTTAAGGTCGCAGCCCGGTGCGTCGTTCTCGTCGAGCCCGAAGACGCCCCGTCCGACCTCATTTCCGTCGTTAAGCTGGATGCTCGGCTGGCCGCCGGATCGCAGTCCGACGAGCAGCCGGAGGTTCTTTTTTGTGTCGTAGAAGCTGACGGCGGCCCCACCGCCATTCAGGCCGGACAACGTAGCCCTGGTCCGCCCCTCGTCATCTCGCAGCACGAATGCTGTGCCTTCGACCTTCCCCGGCTTCTCCTGCGATTCGAGAGGGGAGGCCCTGAGCAGGAAGGCAATGAGGATTAGGCCGACGACCCCGGCCCAGACGCGAAGGACTCGATTCTGTCGCTCTAGCTGGTTGAGGCGCTGAAAGACCTCTTCTTGATCGCTGGCTTCTGCGAGCAGGTTACGTCGCACCAAGAGGCACCTCCGTGGTTGCTCTTAGTAGCCTACTCCGTAGGCGGGCGGGGTCGCTTGCGCTCGTGGCTGAGCGCGGTATCGTTAGTTCGCTTATGACGTACCCGTACCCGAATCCGCTGCACTCCCGCGATCCGCGTGGCATCCCCCACGATGCTGCGTTTCGGGTCTGCCTACACGATCTAGAGCGACTTCTCGAGTACGTCGAGCTGCACAGGGACAACCTTGCGGTCTTCTCCCATCGTACGTACGAACTCTTTCTTCGTGTCGCCACGGAGTTCGAGGCCACATGTAAGAGCCTTCTTGTGTCGGGGCCATCCAAGCCGGACATCAGGGACTTCGAAGTGCTTTCGTCGCGGTTAAACCTACCCGCCTTCGGAGTAGGCTTCATGACAGGGTCGGCAGACCCTATCATTCTCGAGCCCTTCAAGGATTGGTCAGTGCCCGGCACCCCCCTCTCCTGGTATCAAAGTTACAACGACGTCAAGCACAACCGCGCAACGGCCTTTTCGGACGCAAGCCTACAAAATCTTCTGCTCGCCGTCGGTGGCCTCTTTATCTTGCTGGCGCAGGGCTTCAAGCCCCCCCTCTTCCTTCCATCGAATTCGACGATCGATCGCGACACGCGCCGTTTCACGGCGTATTTCGAGGAATTCCCGCTCTTCCTCGAAGGATCGGTCTAGCCGCGGATTTCGCTGGGCTGGCCCCGCCCGCTGCGGAATGCGGTATCGTTAGGCGACTCAAAGACCGCCACATAATTTGGGATCGGTTCGTCAAAAGGAGGCCTCACGATGTCGTACCGGACGCTCATGCCCATTCTCGCAATTCTGGTAAGCCTCTCCACCGGATGTGCATTCGGGAATCGTCACGTAAACCTGTCGTATCCTCCTCAACGGGCGGCAGCCGCCTCGCGTCCTTCCGACTCACCGGCATCCTCCTCAACGACGGACTCTGGCCTTGCTACCGTGGTGCTCGTCGACTTCTTGGATCAGCGGCAAAAGAGGACCATCGGTGACGTACACAACGGTTTCGGCATGCACACGGCGGACGTTGTCGCGCAAAACAACGTTCCCGAATGGGTGCTAAGTGGAGTCGCGCTTGAACTCCAGAGGGCTGGCTTCAAGGTCATTCGGGCACACTCCATCCCCTCCGCTGCCGAGAACTCTGTGATTACCGGAGAGGTCCTTACGGCGTATTGTGCCTCATGGACAAAATACGAAGGTGACGTGTCCTTCGCGGCTCGGGTCGAATACAAGGGGAGGGAAGTTCTCCGCAAGACCTATCAAGGGAAAATAGACTCCATGACAAACTGGGGCGCGAGCAGCAAGAGCTTTGGTCTGGCTCTGAGCATCGCTCTCGAAAGCGCCGCCCAGAGTTTTGCCGCTGAGCTTCGCCGAGATCTTCCGGCCAAGTTACCTCAGTAGGTCGGCACTTGCGCCGGGATCGCATAGCCGACTGAACCCCTCTTTGCATCGGACGCGCGTGCGCCCGCCGCTGAACTCGGTATCGTTAGGC
>JBGPDK010000103.1:0-11627 GCA_041482235.1 Thermoanaerobaculia bacterium
GTCTTTGCTCTGCTATGCGAGTTCATCCCGGGTTCCTCCGAGGGCTTGACTGATGTTTCGCACCACCAGTTTCCCCCGGATACCCGGGTGAACAACGTCCTGAGCCTTTACACCTAGGTCACCGAACGGAGCGGAAAGCTCTGCCCGAGGGCGCTCCTCCAATGATTTGGATGCCCGCTGGACACTCGATCGGGATTACACTTTCATGTTAAGACGCACTGAGTCCAGCTCGCATTTCACTTCAGGAGGAGGTTCAGGCATGAGATTCATCTCTCGCTTTCTTCTTTCGCTTGCGCTTCTCGTCGCGGCCGCCTCGGCCTTCGCGGGCGAGACGGGGTCGATTTCAGGCGTCGTGAAAGACGGCACTGGAGCTCCGGTCCCCGGCGCCACCGTGAGAATCACCGGCGCGCAGGCGCCCCGCGACACCCTCACCGGCTCGGGCGGCGCGTTCAAGTTCGCCATCCTTCTGCCCGGCAGCTACGTCGTCACCGCGGAGCTGAAGGGGCTCGGCCGGGTGAGCCAGCAGGCAAAGGTTCTCGTCGACAACGATGTGCAGCTCACGCTCGCCCTCGTTCAGACGTCGACGGCCGAAGTCGTCGTGATGGGCGCCGCCGCCGAGATCGACAAGAAGGCCTCCGAGGTCAACTTCAACTACACCGACAACGTCATCAAGGACCTGCCCCTCTCGCGGACGTACCAGGGCGTCCTGAAGCTCGTGCCGGGCGCGGCCGCCGACACGAGCGGACAGGGCTTCGTCTCGGTCTCCGGCGGAACGCGGCAGGACAACAAGTACCTCCTGGACGGCGTCAACATCACGAATCCGGGCTACGGCTTCCTCGGCGTCGACACGAACCAGCTCGACATCGCGGACTTCAACGTGAAGAAGGGCGGCATCTCGGCGGAATTCGGCCGGACGTCGGGAGCGATGATCAACGCCGTCACGAAATCGGGGACGAACCAGATCGCCGGAAGCGTTCTCGCGAACATCTCCCCCGGCTCTTTCCAGGCGAACAACGCGTTTTCGACGACGCAGGACACGAGCAACAACAGCGGTCAGGCGAACTTCGGGTTCCCGATCGTGAAGGACGCCCTTTTCGGATACGTTTCCGGCGCCTACTACGACAACAAGATCTCCGGACAGTCGGCCACGCTGGTCGACAACACCACGACGACGCATGCCGACTCGAAGTCGCACAGCGGCGACTACTTCGGGAAGCTGACCGGCTTCGTCGGGCAGTCCGTCCTTCTCAACGCCGGATTCCGCGCGCTGCCGAACAAGGGAACCGACCAGTTCAACTCGGTCTTCGACGCGCCCACCGCCGCCTACGGGACCGACACGACGAACTACGTCGGAAATTTCTCGGCCGACTGGTTCGCGTCGAAGGACACGGTCCTCGAGGCGAAATACGTCGCGCTGCAGGAGAACGACACGTCGGTGGGCCAGAACCTGGTCCCTCCGTTCCAGCCGACGACGATCAACCCGAGCACTCTCGGGGCCTACGGTTTCTTCGCCGATCCGAATCGGCACAACAGCAACGGGGGGTTGCCCGAGTTTGCCGAGACCGGCGACCGGTACAGGCGAAACGAGATCAAGGCCACGCTCAGCCAGTACCTCGACATCGGACCGACGCAGAACGCGTTCAAGCTGGGCGGCGGGTACGAGGACGACACGAACGACACCGTCCGCGCGACGAACGGCTGGGGGAGCTGGTCGGGCGGCGTGGGTGTCACCTGCCCGACCGCGGTCTGCGGCACCGGCACTTCGTATCCTTCGGACCGGGCCCGGTACTACACCTCGCAGCCGACGCAGAACTCCAAGGCGCGCACCTACTCGGCCTTCCTCCAGGACACGCTCACGATGAAGAACCTCACGATCTACGTCGGGGTTCTCGCGAACAAGGACGACTTCGCCCAGGTCTGCAAGGCCGGCCAGGTCTGTGGCGCGGCCACGGCGCTGCCGTTGACGGCCGACACGCGTTTCAACTTCATGACGTTCAACTGGAGCCAGCAGATCCAGCCACGCCTCGGCATCACCTGGAACCCGAACCTGCTCTCCAGCGACAAGCTCTACTCGACCTTTGGCGAGTACGCGGGCATGGATCAGAAGTCCACCTCGCGGTCCTTCGCCCCGTTCCGGATCCGCCAGGACCAGGCCTACTTCTGCACGGCCCCGGCGGGCTGCGGCCAGGTGGCCCTCGGCGGATTCCTCGGCTCGCAGTTCCGGGGGTCCTCGGGCGGGAAGGTCATCCCGAGCGACCTCAAACCTCCGTACTACCAGGAGTTCATCCTCGGCTATTCCGCGGCGGCCACGAAGGACGTCACCTTCGACGTGTACTACCAGTACCGGAACCTGAAGAACGCCTTCGAGGACACGCCGATCGACCCGGCGAACTATTTCGGCTCCTTCCAGGCGAAGAACTTCCCCGACGCGCGGCGCAAGTACAGCGCCGCCACGCTCGACGTGCAGAAGCGCTACGCGGACCGCTGGTACGCCGACGCGAACATCACGTACAGCAGGCTCTCCGGAAACTTCGACGTGGACTACGGCCTCGCCCTCTTCAACACCTCCTCGTTCGTCGAGGACGAGCCGGGGTTCTACACGACCGATCCGAACCGCGACGGCATCCTCGGACAGGACCGCCCGATCATCTTCAAGATGATGGGGACGTATGACCTGCCCTTCGGCGTCACCCTGGGCGGCTTCCTCCGCGTTCAGAGCGGAGCAACCTGGGAGGCCCGCGGAGCCACGCCGAGCACGACCGACGGGCGCTACCTCGAGCCGGCCGGCTCGCACCGGCTCCCGACCTGGACGAACTTCGACCTCAGCGCGGCCTATACGTTCAGGCCGGCGAGCAGCCTTGGCGTTCGCCTCGAAGCCCGCGTACTGAACGTCTTCAACACGCAGACCGTTCTCGCCGTCGACCACACGAAGTACAACGATGCCTACAAGGACCCACTGCCCCCGACCTCGGCCGCTAACGAGGGTCCGCAGGGCACGACGTTGCCGAACTCGACCTTCGGCAACGCCATTGCCTGGGCCGCGCCGCGGCGATTCATCCTGACGGCTCGTCTGGACTTCTAGCTGAACTGAATTCCCTTTCCCTGCCTTCCTGATCGGCCCGGCGGAAACGCCGGGCCATTTTCTTTTTCGAGCGCGAGGGGCGGCCGGCGCCTCCTCGACGCACGCGCACGCTGTTTGAGCGAAGCGAGTTCGTGCGCGAAGGAGAGGGGGTGCCGGCCGATCCGAGCGCCTAACGCAGGGCCCTTAGAAGCGCTTCCGCTTTCTCGTAGCCGGGCCTCAGGACGAGAGCGCGCCGGGCTAGTTCGCGGGCGCGCAAACGGTCCTCAGTCTCGCCGAGGACCACGGCGAGGTTCAGGCACGCCGACGCGTTCGTGCCGTCCAGCCGCACGGCCTCTTCGAGGTCGGGGCGAGCGCCCGTGGCGTCCCCGGCGAGGAAGCGCGCGAGCCCCCTCCTTTCGAGGAGGGCCGAAAGAAACGAGGTGGACTCGGGCCGGCTGGAGTCGATCTCGCGCGACCGGGAGAGCGCCGTGATCGCCTCGTCGCGCTTCCCCGCCGTCGCGAAAGACCGCCCGGCGCGCAGCCAGACGAGGGCCGGCTCGGGATGCTCCCGGGCGGCGGTCTCCGCGTGCCCCATCGCGCCGGCGTCGCCCCGCTCGATCTCCCAGAGGACGAGATGCATTTCCTCGTCCTGGGCGCCGTCCCAGAGGCCCGTCGGCCAGAGTGAGATCGCCGCGAGGACCGCGGCGGCCGCGACGGCGGCCGCGAGGCGCGGCCCTTTCGTCCGCCACGCCGCCGGGAGCCTCGCGACGGCGGCCCCCCCGAGCGGAGCGAGCGCGACGACGAGCGGGAGGCGATACCGCGTCGCGACGAAGAAAGCTGCGACGGCGAGGACGTAGGCCGGGACGAAGGTCGACCAGACGAGGAGGGCGCGCCGCGCCGCGCCAGCCGACGCGAGAAACGCGAGAACGAAGCCCGCGCCCGCGAGCGGCACGAGAAGCCCGGGCCCCACGGCGAGGAGCTTCAGCGGAAGGCTCCGGTCGCGGTACCACGGGTAGCTGAAGTTGAGCGGCGCCTCGTCGCCCGAGAGGACGAGACGGACCTTCTTTGCGAAGAGCGCGAGCGCGGCGCCGGGCTCGGAGGCGGTCCACGCCCACGCCTTCCGCGCGAAGTGCGACGAGACCTCGCGCGTGGACAGCGGCCGCCCCTCCTCCGCCTCCGCGACGCGCTTCGTGTCGGCCGCCTGCCCGCCGATGTCGGGCGTGATGCCGGGAACCGCGCGGTAGACGCCGTTCGCGCCCGGCCCGTTTCCCACGAGGAAGTTCAGGCCGCCGTGGGAGGAGATCAAAACGAATTCGTGCGAGACGGCAAGATTGCGCAGGGTGACCGGGGCGATCGCGGCGCTGGCGCCGATGAGAAATGCAAGAGCGGGAGCAAAGGACCGAAAGACGAGAGGCGTCGCGGCGCGGGCGAACAGGGCGACGGCGATCGCCGCGACGCAGAGCAGCGCATTCGGACGATTCAGCGCGAGGAGGCCGAAGGCCGCCCCAGCCGCGATCCAGCGACCCCAGCCCGCGGGAACCGGCAGCGCGCCGCCGGCTGTCGCGGCTGCCCCTTCCTCATTCACCTTCGAAGAAATACGGCCTGGAGTGAGTGCATGAGCAAGCAGGAACAGGCTCAATGCGGTGAGGAACGGGTCCAGCGCCGCCTGCAGGATCAGGACCTCGTGGAACGTGACGAAGCCGGTGAGCGCGTAGAGGATCCCCGCGAGGAGCGCGGCCCGGTCGTCGAAAAGCCTGCGCGCCATTCCCCAGACGAGCGCGACAGCCGCCGTTCCGAGCGCGATCTGGACGACCTTCACCGCGAGAAACGAGCCGGCCGAGAGCGCGTGGACCGCCGCCAGGAAGTAGATGTAGAGCGGCGAGACGAAAAATGGCACGGAACCGGGACCGCGCAGCAGGAGGTCGCCGTTCGCCACGTCGGCCGCGAGGCGCGCGTACACGCCGCCGTCCATGTCGCCCGCCGGCTGGAGAAGCGGGTGGGAATCGAATTGGGCGAGGACCGCCGCCTTCAGCGAGAAGGTGACGACGAGAAGCCAGAAGAGCGGCCGGCGCACTCCACGGAGGTTAGCGCGGGTTCATCGCGGGCCAGAGCGCCGGAGAGCTCTCAGCCCGGGAAGACGTATTTCCGGGCCTTCGCGGACGCGAGCAGCTCGCCACGGAAGTCGGGATGAGCGATGCCGATGAGCGCCATCGTCCTCTGCCGGATGTTCTTGCCCCACAGGTCCGCCGCGCCGTACTCGGTGACGACGTAGTGGATGTCGCCGCGGCTCGTCACGACACCCGCCCCTTCCTCGAGCACGGGCACGATCCGGCTGATCTTGCCGTTTTTCGCGGTCGACGGCAGCGCGATGATCGGCTTTCCGCCCTTGCTGCGCGCGGCGCCGCGGATGAAGTCCACCTGGCCGCCGATGCCGGAGAAAAAACGCCCGCCGATCGTATCGGCCGCGACCTGGCCGGTCAGATCGACGGCAAGCGCGGAGTTCAGCGCGATCATCTGGTCGTTTCGGGCGATCTGGAAGCTGTCGTTCGTGAAGTTCGAGGGGCGCATCTCGACGGCTGCGTTGTCGTCCACCCAGTCGTAGAGGGCGCGCGTCCCCATGACGAACGACGTGACGATCTTCCCGGGAAGGAGCGTCTTCTTCCGGCCCGTGATCACGCCCGCCTTCGCGAGCGCCATCACGCCGTCGGACAGCATTTCCGTGTGGATGCCGAGATCGCTGCGCTCCCAGAGCCCGCTCATGACCGCGTCCGGGATGCGCCCGATCCCCATCTGCAGCGTCGCTCCGTTGGGGATGAGCTGTGCGGCGTGGTGCCCGATCTGGCGGCAGACGTCGTCCAGCGGCTCGACCGTCAGCTCGGGCAGCGGGTCGTCCACGGGCACGAGGTGCGCGATGCGGCTCACGTGGAGGAAGGAGTCGCCGAGCGTGCGAGGCATCTGCGGATTGACCTCGGCGAGCACGATGTCGGCCGTATCGACGGCGCCGCGCACGATGTCCACCGAGACGCCGAGGCTCACGAAACCGTGCTGGTCGGGCGGGCTCACCTGGATGAGCGCGGCGTGGACGCCGACGCGCCCGCTCGTGATGAGCTGCGGGATCTCGGACAGGAAGACCGGCAGGAAGTCGGCGCGGCCTTCCTGCACGGCCGGCCGCACGTTCGAGCCGATGAAGAACGCCATGTGCCGGAAGCGTTCCTCGAGGCCCGGCGCCACGTAGGGCGCCGCTCCGAGCGTCATGAGGTGGACGATTTCGTTGCCCCGAAGCTGCGTGGCGTGCGTCACGAGGGCCTGGACGAGGCGCCCTGGCTCGCCGGCGCCGGAGCTGATGAGGATGCGGCGGCCTGGAAGGATGGCGCGCACAGCCTCTTCGGCGGTGGCTATCTTTCTGGCGTAGCGGGTTTTCCAGTCGAGATCGAATGCCATGATGGAAATCTAACCCGCCAGGGGGCTCGCGGGAACTGATGCGGGTGAATCTGGCGGCGCTTGCTAAGCTGACTCCGTGGGGCCGTTCTTCATCGGAATCGACGGCGGCGGCACGCGCACGCGCGCCGTCGTGGCGGGAGCCGATCTCGTGCCGCTCGGCCGGGGAGCCTCCGGCCCGGCGAACGCCGCGACGCGACCCCTGCCGCGGGTCGTCGAGACGGTTCACGAGGCGGCCGCGGACGCGCTCGCCGCGGCAGGCGCCGGCGACCGCGTCCCGAGCCGCGTCGCGATCGGGCTCGCCGGCATCGATTCCGTTCACGACCGCCGACCTCTCCTCGGCGCGCTCGAGGGCGTCTTCGGCGCGGGGCGCGTCCTCCTGACGAGCGACGCACGCATCGCGCTCGCCGGAGCATCGAGAGAGGCTCTCGACGTCCCCGCCGTCGTCCTCATCGCCGGGACCGGCGCGATCGCCTTCGGCCAGGGGCGAAACGGCGCGACGGCGCGGGCAGGCGGCTACGGGCCCGTGATCGGCGACGAGGGCTCGGCCTACGCGATCGCGCGCCGGGGACTGACCGCCGTCGTGCGCGAGATCGACGGCCGTGGCCCGAGGACGGCGATCAAGGAGCGCCTCTTCGCGACCGAGGATATCCGCTCGATCACGGATCTCCTGGAGCACGTGTACCGCTCCGAGAGCGGCGCCGCCGACGTCGCCGCATACTACCCGGTCGTTCTCGCCGCGGCGAAGGACGGCGACGCCGAGGCGCGGCGTATTCTCGAAGAGGCCGCGCGCGAGCTCGCCCTCGATGTCGTGACGGTCGTCCGCAAGCTCGGCCTCCAGGCGGAATCGTTTCCCGTCGCGACGATCGGCGGCGTCCTTTCCGCCGGTTCCCCGCTCCTCGATCCGCTCCGCGCGGCAATCGCGGCCGTAGCGCCCGGAGCGACGGTCGGGCCGCCGGCCTTTCCGCCGGAGATCGGCGCCATCCGCCTCGCGCTCGCCGAGGAGAAATGAGCGAGACGCTCGACCTCCTCACGCGCCTCCATGCGGCCGACCGCGCGGTCTTCGACGCGCTCGCCGCAGCGCTGCCCTCGATCGCGCGCGCGGCCGACGCGATCGCCCAGCGGCTCGAGGCGGGCGGGCGGTGGTTCTACACGGGGGCCGGCACGAGCGGCCGGCTCGGCGCGCTGGACGCCGCGGAGCTCCCGCCCACGTTCGGGACGGATCCATCGCTCGTCGTCGCGCTCGTCGCGGGCGGGCGCGCGGCGATGCTCGAAGCGGTGGAGGGAGCGGAGGACGACGCCGGCGCGGGCGCGCGCGACCTGGCTGCGGCGGGAGTGACGCGGAAAGACGTTGTCGTGGGCATTGCCGCGAGCGGCTCGACGCCGTACGTGGCCGGGGCGCTGGAAGAGGCCAAGGAAGCGGGCGCCCTCACCGTGGCGGTCGTCTGCCGCCCGGGCGCGGCGCTCGAGAAGCGCGCGGACATTCTCATCCTCCTCGAGACCGGCACTGAAGTCCTCGCCGAGTCCAGCCGCCTGAAGGCCGGCACCGCACAGAAAATCGCCCTCAACATGCTGTCCACCGCCGTCATGGCGAAACGAGGGCTTGTCTACCGCGACGAGATGGTCGCGATGAAGCCCACGAACGAGAAGCTTCGGAAACGCGCCATCCGCATCGTCCGGGACATCGCGGGAACGTCCGAAGAGAACGCCGAAGAATTTCTTAGAAGGGTTAATTGGCATTTGCCTTCCGCACTCATCTCGGCGAAATGGGGACTCTCAGCCAAGGCGGCGGCTGATTACCTTTCTAAGAAAAAACACAACGTGGCCGCCGCGTTGAGCCAGCAGCCTGAGACCAAAGGTCGCCCCGGATGAACCCACTTTCGAGGAAGTACCACGCTGCCGCTGCTCGGTCAGCCGTCTTGGCGAGACCGCGGATGAGCGAGGGAGCAAAGATCTCTTCTTCTTCCTACGTCGACCTCCACATCCACGGCGCGTTCGGCGTGGACGTGTTGACCGCCTCTGCCGCCGAACTCGACCGGCTCGCTCTGGGGTTGTCCGGCCGCGGCGTTTCGGGCTTTCTCCCGACGCTCGTCCCGCAGCCGCTCGGCGAGATGGCCGCGACCGTCGCGCGCCTCTCGGCGTGGATGCGCTCGCGCCGCGCGGGCGACGGGCGCGGGGCGATGCCCCTCGGGATCCACTTCGAAGGGCCGTTCGTGTCGGCGGCCCGGTGCGGCGCGCTCCACCGCTCGTGCTTTCTCGACGGGAGCGACCCGAAGAGGCTCGACGCCTTCTTCGAGGCTCTCGGCGACCTGCCCGGGCGCGCGATGACGACGCTCGCGCCGGAGATCCCGGGCGGCCTCGCGGTCGTGCGCGCGTTCGTGAGAAAGGGCTTCCTCGTCTCCCTCGGCCACACGGAGGCGGACGCTTCCACGCTCGATGCCGCGCTCGCGGCGGGAGCCCGGCACATGACGCATTTCGGCAACGCCATGAAGCCGCTCCATCACCGCGACATCGGGCCCGTCGGCTGGGGGCTCGCGACGGACGGCGTCACCGTGGACGTCATCGCCGACCTCCTCCATCTCGCGCCGGAGATGCTGCGCCTCGTCCTGAAGGTCAAGGGCGAGGCCCGCGTCGCCCTCATCAGCGACGCGATGCCCGCCGCGGGCCTCGCGGACGGCGACTACGCGATCTGGGGAGAGACGCTCACGGTGAGAAACGGCGCCGCCCGCAACGCGGTGGGCGCCCTCGCGGGCTCGACCTGCCTCCTCGACGAATGCGTGACGCGCCTGTCGTCCGTCGGCGTTCCGAAGGACGTGGCGCGGCACATGGCGGCCGACGTCCCGGCGCGCCTCCTGGCCGGCGGCTGACGACGGGGCTAGATCTTCCAGAACCATCCGCGCTTCTCGAAGATGCGGAGGACGGCCCACCAGAAGACGATCGTCACGAGCGCGAAGGCGTGCGAGCGCAGCATCGGGTCGGAGATGAAGGAAAAACCGCCTCGGTAAAGCCACGCATGAAGGGTGACGACCTTGCCGGCCGGGTCCGTCCACTTGACGAGGCCGAGCGTCTTGGCGAGAAGACCCGAGAGGGCGAACACCAGGAGCGGGTTCGTGCCGAAGGTGAAGAAGAACCCGAGGGGTCCTTTCCAGCGGAGCACGTCGGCGATCCACAGGCAGAGACCCAGCACGAAGAGCGCGGCCCCGGACGTGAAGATCACGTATGAGCCCGTCCACAGGTTCTTGTTGATCGGGAGAGCCCGCCCGAGGAGGAGGCCCGCCGCTGTTGCGACCGCCCCCCAGGCGAGGAGGCGCGCGAGCTTCGCTTTCACGGTCGCCCCGCTCCGCAGGAAAAAGCCCGTGAGCGTGCCCGTGAGCATCGTCGCGATCGCGGTCAGCGTCGAAACGATCCCCTCGGGGTCCCAACCCTGCGCGTTCTTCCAGAGGTGGCCTTTCAGCACGGCAAGATCGACGGCTCGCTGCACGTTGCCCTGCGGCGTGAGGTCGAAACCCGTGCCGAGGAGGATCCACGTGTGGACGGCGACGAGAGCGACGGTGGCCGCCGCGACCCCGACGACGCGGCGCCTCCAGACGGCGAGGACGATCCACGTTCCGAGGATGAAGACGACGCCGATGCGGGGCAGGACACCGGGGAGACGGAGACGCGAGAGGCGTTCGACGAACGGGACGAACGGAAAGAAGGCCATCATCCAGCCCACGAGCACGATCGTCATGCCGCGCCGGAAGGCATGGCGGGCGAGGTCGAGACGGTCCGACCCGGATGCCATGCGCTTTTCGAGCGAGAACACGCCCGCGACGCCCACGATGAACAGGAACCACGGGAAGATGAAGTCGGTCGGCGTCCAGCCGTGCCACTCCGCGTGGTCGAACGGCCGGTAGAGATGCCCCCAGTCACCCGGATTGTTGACGAAGATCATCCCCACGACCGAAAGGCCGCGGAAGAGGTCGAGGGCCGCGAGGCGTCCGCCGGCGGCGGGCGTGGGGGAAGGGGTGTTCAGCTTGCTCGTGATGGTCACATGTTAGAACGTCGAGAGACGCGGTCTCATCCCGCTCACAAACTGAACGACCGTCCGGTTCCATCCAGGCCTTGACTGCTCGGGTGACATCTTCGTTATAGGATCGGTCTGCACATGCCCAGCCGGTTCTCCCGTCTCGATGACGCCGAGGCCTTGCGCCGTTTCGTGCGCGACCTCCGTGAGGGAATCTACGTGACCGACGAAGAGGACAGAATCGTGGACGGGAATCCGTCCTTCCTCGCGATGCTGGGCGTCGCCTCGCTGAAGGACGCACGCCGGAAGACCAGCACCGACTTCATCGTCGACCCCTTGCGCCGGGCCGAGGAGCTCGGTCTCCTCAGGCGGGACGGCACCGTGCGGGATTTCGAGCTCGAGATTCGGAGCGGGAACGGGGAGATACGGACGGTCATCGACACCGCTTACCGCTGCGTCGACGCCGGGAGGGGTGAGGTCTACACCCAGGGCATCCTGATCGACATCACGGATCGCAAGCGCCTCGAGGACCGCCTTCTCGACCAGAGCCTTCGCGATCCGCTCACGGGCTGCTGGAATCGGCGCTATCTCGCCGAGTTCGCGGCGCGCCATGCGGACGCCGGCGGCGCGTGGGGCTGCATCATGATCGACATCGACCATTTCAAGCAGTACAACGACGAGTACGGACACGACGCGGGCGACGCCGCGCTGAACCGTGTCGCGCGCTTCCTCATGCGCGCGACGCGCGCCGAGGAGTCCACGGTTCGGATGGGCGGAGACGAATTCCTGCTCCTCCTCGACGGCGCCGGGGCTCAGTCAACCGAGCGCACGAGCCAGCGTCTGACGGTCACGGCCGAGAGCGAGCTCCTCGTGCCCTTTTCGCTCGGATGGGCGGCACGCGAGGACGGCGAGTCGCTCGAGAAGACGATCGCGCGCGCGGACCATCGCCTCCTGCGTGCGCGAGGGCTCACGCGCTCGGGCGAGCGCATGGGGCTCGTCCTCGCGCCGGAGAACCGGCGCGCCCGCTAGGTGTAAAGGCTCAGGACGTTGTTCACCCGGGTATCCGGGGGAAACTGGTGGTGCGAAACATCAGTCAAGCCCTCGGAGGAACCCGGGATGAAC
>JBGPDK010000104.1:0-11607 GCA_041482235.1 Thermoanaerobaculia bacterium
CCAAGGGCCAGAAGGACGCTTCGCTCGCGCTCTCCCGCTACCTCGACAGCGGTGACGAAGCCGATTACCGACGCTTTCTGGGTCGCCTCGGCGTGACGCTCGGCGACCGGAAGGCCCGGCTGGCCCTTCAGCAGCCCCTGCCGGACAGGCGCGTCGCCCGCGAGGGCTTCCTCGAAGGCCGCAACAGCATTTCCAGCTCGGACGAGATGTCGGAGCTCTTCTTGCGATACCGGAACATCGCGGTCTTCTCCCGCGCGGTCGAGATCTGGGAGCGCGCCGACCTTCTCGTCGACGAGATGATCGATCTCGGAACGCGGGTTCACGACGCCTCGCTCCCCCTCCCGCCGCAGGTTCGCGCGGGGTTCGCGGGTGAGATCGACCGGCTCAACGAGCGCGCCACCGTGCTCGAGGACGGCTTTTCGGCGGCCATCGCAAAGGCGACCCGCTGGGTGCGCAATCGTCTGATCGCCGCGATCCTGTCCGTGACGGGCCTCCTGGGAGCCCTTTGGGTCGGGGCGTCGGCGCTGATCGCGCGTCTCCTGCACCGCCGCGACGAGGCCCTCCGCTCCTCCGAGCGCCGTTACCGTCTCCTCTTCGAACGAAACCTCGCCGGCCTTTACCGGACGACGCTCGACGGCAGGATTCTCGACTGCAACTCGGCCTTCGCCCGGATCCTCGGCTACCCGTCCCGCGAGGACGTCCTCATGGTTTCCGCGCTTGATCTCTACGCCGAACCCTCCGACCGGGAGTCGTTCCTGGCCCGCCTGGCGCACCAGAGGGTTCTGATCAATTTCGAGCTGTCTCTGAAGCGCCGGGACGGCACGAAGGTGTGGGTGCTGGCGAACGAAAGCCTCCTGGAGCCAGAGGGCGGAGGCGAAGCCGTGATGGAAGGAAGCCTCATCGACATCACCGACCGCAAACGCGCCGAGCAGCAGCGCTGGCATCAGGCGAATCACGACGCGCTCACCGACCTGCCGAACCGGGTCCTCTTCAACGACCGGCTCTCGTTCGCCATCCTGCACGCGCAGCGCCGGCGCCAGTCGCTCGCGGTCATGTTCCTCGACCTCGATCATTTCAAGCGCATCAACGACACGCTCGGCCACTCGGCAGGCGACGAGCTTCTCGTGAAAGCCGCCGACCGCCTTCGCCACTGCATCCGGTCCGACGACACCGTGGCGCGCGTGGGCGGGGATGAATTCCTCCTCCTGCTGAATGGGATCGAGCGCGAGGCCGACGTCGCCAGGATGGCACGGAAGATCCTGCAGGTCCTGTCGGAGCCGTTCCTGGTCCAGAAACGGGAGCTGTTCGTCGAGGCGTCCATCGGAATCGGCCTTTATCCCGGCGACGGCAAGAACGCCGAAATGCTCGTCGCGAACGTCGACACCGCCATGTATCGCGCGAAGGAGACGGGCCGCAACAGCTTCCAGTTCTTCACGCGGCGGATGCAGGAGCAGTCGCAGGAACGCGCGGCGATGGAAAGCGGGCTGAGGCGCGCCCTCCCCCGAGGCGAATTCGTGCTTCACTACCAGCCCATCTTCCGCCTCGCCACGCGCGTCCCGATCGGCGTCGAGGCGCTCGTCCGCTGGGTGCATCCCGAGAAGGGCGTCCTCCTGCCGCGCGAGTTCATCCCCATCGCCGAGGACGCCGGCCTCATCACGCGCGTGGGCGAGTGGGTGATCCGCCGCGCCTGCGAGCAGACCTGTGAGTGGCATGCCCGCGGCGCGCCGAAACTCCGCGTGTCCGTGAACGTGTCCGCGCGCCAGTTTCAACATCGTGCCTTTGCCGCCGCCGTGCGGCGCATCGTCGAGGAGACGGGCCTGCCTCCGGCATTCCTGGAGCTCGAGATCACCGAGAGCGTCGCGATGCAGGACCTCGCGCACACGGGACTGATGCTCACGGAACTGACCGACTTCGGCGTCCAGATTTCGATGGACGACTTCGGAACCGGCCACTCGTCGCTGAACTACCTCAAGCACTTCCCCATCCGGCGCCTGAAAATCGACCAGTCCTTCGTAGCCGGCATGGCCCACCACGAGAAGGACAAGGCCATCGTCGCCACGATCATCTCGATCGCAAGCAATCTCGGTCTCGAGGTGACGGCAGAGGGCGTGGAGACCGAGGAGCAGGCTTCGCTGCTCGCCGGCCTGGGCTGCCCGGACGTCCAGGGCTTCCTGTTCAGCCGGCCCGTTCCCCCCGAGCAGCTCGAGGCGGTTCTCCGGCTCGGCCCGAAGTCTCCCGGGGTCGAAGGCGTGAGCCCCGTGAGCCCCGTGAGCCCCGGCGCCTGATTCATGGGAATCATCGCTCCGCCCGGGCTTTCCCGCTTGAATCCCAACTCGACGGAGGTTCGCCATGCGCGTCTCGAAGTGGATGTCCCCGAAAGTCCTCACGCTTCAGCCGACGGACTCGATCTCGGCCGCGATCCACCTCATGAAGGAAAAACGGATCCGCAGGATCCCGATCGTCAACGGGAACGGAAAGCTCGTCGGAATCGTCTCCGACCGCGACCTGAAGGACGTTTCACCCTCACGGGCGACGACGCTCGACATCTGGGAGCTCCATGCGGTGCTCGACAAGCTGAAGATCGCCGACGTCATGACGAAGAAGCCCTGGACGGTTACCCCGGAGACCCCCATCGAGAAGGCCGCCGCGATCATGCTCGAGAAACGGGTGGAGGGCCTGCCCGTGCTCGACGGCAAGGGGAATCTCGTCGGAATTCTGACCGAGGGCGACGTCTTTCGCGCTCTCGTCGACGTCACGGGCGCCGGAAAGAAGCGCACCCGCGTGAACCTCGTGATCCCGGACCGTGCTGGCAGCATCCGTGAGGTCGCCGATACGGTGCGGGCGCAGGGTGGGACGATCTTCTCGATCCTGACGTCCACGTCGAAGGTTCCGGCGGGCAAGCGGGAGCTCGTGATGCGCGTCGAGGGCACCCTTCCGGAGGTGCTCCGGGCCGAGCTCGCGAAGTCCTGGGCAGACGTCGCCGTCGAGACGGACTAGACGTCGAGATGGCACCCCGATTGCGTGTCTGCCGCGAGGGGGAAGACATGCAGAAAAACTTCAACAAATCCATCGCCACCATGACGTTGCTGGTCCTGACGTCGCTGCCGGCGACGGCTCAGCCCGGAGTACGGGTCGACATTCCGCTGCCGGGCCTCGAGATCCACGTCGGGCGCACGGCTCCGCCGAGGTTGCGGAGCGAACATAAACCGAGGCGCCCAGGTCGGGATTTCCTGTGGATCCCGGGCTCCTGGCACTGGCAGGACAGCGACTGGGCCTGGATTCCCGGTCGGTGGGAACGCCCCAATGACCGCGGCGCCCGCTGGGTGCGTGCGCGATACAGGCGCGAAGGCTCCGCCTGGCGTTACGAGCCCGGCCACTGGTCGAGCCAGCGCGTGATCGAAGGTGACGACTACCGGCGCTGGAGGGAAGAAAACCACCGGGGTCAGGATCACGACCGCGACCATCGCGACCACCGCTGAAGAGAGCCGGTTCGCACCTGGACCTTCCCACCGGCGAACTCGGGTGGACAAAACGCCGTGAGCCTTTGCAGCTGGTCCGCTATCTCCCGAGCTCTCCCGCCACCCGGGCCGCCGTTTCGACACCGCGCGCCAGCACCGACCGGATGCGCCCATCCTCGAGCGCGAGAATGCCCGCGATCGTGCAGCCGGCGGGTGTCGTCACGTCGTCCTTGAGCGCGGCCGGATGCCGCCCGGTGACGAGGACCATTTCCGCGGCGCCCAGCGTCATCTGGGCCACGAGGGTGGTCGCCACGCTTCGCGGCAGACCGCGCATCACGCCGCCGTCCGCGAGAGCCTCGATGATGATGTAGATGAAGGCCGGACCGCTCGCCGAGAGGCCCGTCACCGTGTCCATGTGCTTTTCCTCGAGCTCGAGGACGCGACCCAGGGGCGTGAAGACTTCCGTGGCGAGCGCGATGTGGTCGTCCGTGGCGTGACTCCCCTTCGCGAGGACCGTCATGCCCTTGCCGATGAGGCACGGCGTATTCGGCATGGCCCGGAGGACCGGAGTCTCGTCGCCGAACAGCCCCTCCAGATACCCCGTGCTGACCCCGGCCGCGATCGACACGACGAGCGGCCTCTTTCCGCCCTTCCCGAGGCTCTCGACGGCCCTCGCGATGTCCTTCGGCTTTACGCAGAGAATCAGGAGGTCGGCTCCGTCTGCAGCCGCCGCATTGGCCGTGGTGCAGGCCACGGAGAGCTCGCGCGAGACCTTCTCGGCGCTCGCCTTCGTGCGGGCCGTGGCTCGTACCTGGTCGGGCTTCACCTTGCGAGAGTCGAGGAGCCCGGAAACGATGGTCCGCCCCATGGTTCCGGATCCGATGATTGCGATACGCTTGTCGGCCAGCATGAAGGCTCCCCCTGAGGTGAGATTAGTTCATTCGAATCATCGCAACTGGGCGCCTGCGGACCAAATATGCCCGGACACGAACAAACGACCTAACGGAGGTGGACGATGACGAAACCACGCCCCATGCAACTCGTGACACTCGCGCTTCTCGTCGGGGGCCTGAGCGCCTCTCCCCTGCTCGCCCAGGGCAAGACCTTCAAGGTCGGCGTGCCCCTTCCGCTGACCGGCGCGGAGGCGAAGTTCGGCGAGATGGAGAAGCAGGCCTACGAGATGGCCGTGGACGAGATCAACGCCAAGGGCGGCGTGAAGGGAGCGAAGCTGGCCCTGGACATCCAGGACTCAGGCGGGAAGCCCGAGACCGCCACGGCGATCGTCGAGAAATTCATCACGATCGACAAGTACCCGATCGTCGTCGGCGAGTACACGAGCCAGTGCAGTTACGCCGTCGCCGGAGTGGCCGAGAAGTACAAGGTGCCCTACCTCGTCGTGACGGGCGCGGCGGACAAGATCACGCAGCAGGCATGGAAGTACGTCTACCGCCTGAACCCGCCGTCGAGCCTCTACAACATGGGGATCTTCAGCTTCTTCGAGGAGGTGGCCAAGCCCAAGAGCATCGCCCTCCTGTACGAGAACACCGATTTCGGGACCTCCACCTCGAAGGCGATGAAGGAGTACGCCGAGGCCAAGGGGATCCAGGTCCTCCTCTACGAGGGTTATTCCGCGGGAGCGGTCGACTTCAAGCCGATCCTCCAGAAGGTCAAGTCGCTACGTCCCGAGGTCATCTACATGGTGTCGTACCTGATGGACGCCTCGATGCTCATGCGGCAGAGCAAGGAGCTCGACATCAACCCGCAGGCGTTCATCGGCGGCGCGGCCGGCTTCACCCTCCCCGAGTTCCTGCAGAACGCGGGTGACGCGTCCGAATACGCGATGTCGGGCACGCTCTGGACGCCCCAGGCGAAGTACCCGGGCGCGAAGGAGTTCTTCGACAACTTCAAGAAGAGATTCAACAAGGAGCCGGACTACCACGGCGTCGAGGCCTATGCGGCCGCCTACGTCCTCGCCGATACGCTGAAGCGGGCGAAGTCCTGGACCCCCGACGACCTGCGCGCCGCGCTCGCCGAGACCAACATGATGACCGCCTTCGGCCCGGTGAAGTTCGTCTCCTGGGGCCAGTTCACGAACCAGAACAAGATGGACACGCTCCTCCTCCAGGTCATCGGCAAGAAGTTCGAGACGATCTGGCCGAAAGAGGGCGCATCCGCGAAGTACGTCTATCCGGTCCCGAAATGGCGCGACCGTAAGTAGGTCCTGAGGAAGCGGAACGGCCTCCATGTCGCCTCAGGTCGCCGGTCAAATAGAGCTGCTTCTGCAGGTGCTGATCTCGGGGGTGCTCCTGGGCGGGCTTTACGCTCTCCTCGGGCTCGGGATGTCCCTGATCATGGGCGTGATGAAGATCATCAACCTCGCCCACGGCGAGCTGATGATGGTCGGGATGTACATCACCTTCTGGGCGTTCACCCTGCTGAGGGTGGACCCGTACGTCTCGATCCTGCTCGTCTTCCCCGCGCTCTTTCTCCTCGGCGCCCTCCTGCAGAAGTACCTCATCGCCCCCGTCATGGAGGTCGACTCCATCCTTCCCGAAAACCAGGTGCTGCTGACGGTCGGCATCGGCATGGTCCTTTCCAACCTCGCGCTCCTTTTCTTCAGCGCGAACTACCGGTCGGTCCCGGTGTCGTATGCCAACAAGACGATGTACTGGGACCTGAAGCCGGGTGGGCAGACGATCTCGCTGTCCTTCAGCGTGCCGATGCTCGTCGCCTTCGGAATCGCCCTGGTCCTCGGCTCCGCGCTGTTCCTGTTCCTCGGGCGGACCGACCTCGGCCGGATGATCCGGGCCACTGCCCAGGACAAGCGCGCCGCCGCCCTGATGGGCGTCAACACGAAGCGGATGACGTACGTCACCTTCGGGCTGGGCTCGGCGCTCGTCGGCGCGGCCGGCGCCCTGCTCGTCCCCGTGTACTACCTCTTCCCGCAGATCGGCGGCCCGTTCACGTTGAAGGCCTTCATCATCACGGTCCTCGGCGGGATGGGAAACATCCCGGGAGCCGTGCTGGGCGGCGTGGTTCTCGGCCTCGCCGAATCGCTCGGCTCGGTGTACATCTCGCTCGGCTACAAGGACGCCTTCGGCTTCATCATCTTCGTCCTCGTCCTGATCTTCCTGCCAAAGGGCCTGCTCGGAAAGGGGCGCGCGTGAAAGCGGCCCGGATTCTCGGAGCCGCGGCGGTCCTCCTCATCCCGGTCGCGACGCAGAACCCGTATGTCCTCCACATGCTGATCATGGTCCTCATGTGGGTCGTTCTCGGACAGAGCTGGAACCTGCTCGGCGGCTACACGGGACAGGTTTCGTTTGGCCACGCGGCCTTTTTCGGCATCGGTGCCTACACGGCCGGTATCCTGATCAAGGGGGGGGCTCCTCCCGCGACCGCGTGGGCGGGGCTGCTCCTCGGCGGCCTGACGGCGACGATCGCCGCGGCGGTCATCGGCTGGATCTGCTTCCGGCTGCGGGGCCCGTATTTCGCGCTCTCGGTCCTTGCCCTGGCGGAGGTCCTGAGGCTCGTCGCCGTGAACTGGAAGCAGCTCACGAACGGCGCCGAAGGGATCCTCCTGATCCCCGCCTTCAACACCAAGGCCTACTACTACTACATCGTCCTCGCCATCGCCGCCCTGAATTTCGTCGTCATCCGATTCGTCATGCGGAGCAAGCTCGGCTACTACTTCCTCGCGATTCGCGAGGACCAGGATGCCGCCGAGTCGCTGGGCATCGACACGACAAAGTACAAGCTCTATTCGCTCCTCATCAGCGCCTTCTTCACCGGCATGGCGGGCGCGTTCTACCTGAACTACATGAACTTCATCGACCCTGGCATCGTCTTCTCGATCCACGACGTCTCCATCATGGTGATCCTCGTCACGATGCTGGGCGGCGTCGCGACCTACTGGGGGCCCGCGGTCGGAGCCGTTCTCTACATCCTCGTCTCGGAGATCTTCCGCGTCTGGCTGAAGTCGGGGCACCTCGTCTTTTTCGGCATCCTCATCATCGTCCTCATCGTCTTCTTTCCCAACGGAATCGTCGGCACCTGGAACGAGCGGGCCGCCAAGAGGAGCCGCCGGCGCGTGGCGGCGGGTCCGGAGACGACGTGAGCCTTCTCGAGCTGAAGGACGTCACGAAGCGTTTCGGAGGCCTGCAGGCCGTCGGGCACATGACGTTCTCCCTGAACAAGGGGGAGATCCTCGGCCTCATCGGCCCGAACGGCGCCGGCAAGACCACGATTTTCAACCTCATCAACGGCTACGTCACGCCGACGTCCGGGGGGATCCTCTTCAAGGACGAGCGCATTGACGGGCTGAAGCCGCACGTCGTCTGCCACCGGGGGCTCGCGCGGACCTTCCAGGTCGTGAAGCCGCTCGCGCGCCTGACCGTCCTCGAAAACGTCATGGCCTCCGCCTTCTGCCGGACGAACAACCGGGAGACCGCGCGTGAAATGGCCCTGGAAGCGACGGCCTTTTCAGAGATGGAATCCTGGCGTGACCGCTCCGCGGGGAGCCTTCCCCTCGGGATGCGAAAGCGCCTCGAGATGGCGCGCGCCCTCGCGACGAAGCCCGACCTGCTCCTCCTCGATGAGAACTTCGCCGGTCTGAACCCCGCCGAGGTCGAGAAGACGATCGAGATCGTGAAGAAGATCCACGGGAGCGACGTGACGATCCTCATCATCGAGCACATCATGCGTGTCATCATGTCCATCTCGCACCGGCTGATCTGCATCAACTACGGCGAGAAGATCGCCGAGGGGACGCCGCGCGAGGTCGCCGACAACCAGCAGGTCATCGATGCGTATCTGGGCGTGGCACATGCTTGAGGTGCCGCGTGCTTGAGGTCAAAGGCATCGACGTTTTCTACGGGGACGTGCAGGTCCTCTGGGACGTCTCCTTCGAGGTGAAGAAGGGCGAGATCGTGGCTCTCATCGGAGCAAACGGGTCCGGAAAGACCACGAGCCTCTCGACGGTCTCCTCGCTTCTGAAGCCGCGGAAGGGCTCCATCACGTACGAAGGGCAGCCGATCCACACGCGCGCGCCACACGACCTCGTGTCTCTCGGAATCGCACACGTGCCCGAAGCGCGGAGGCTGTTTCCGGAGATGACCGTAAGGGAGAACCTGCTCCTCGGAGCGCTCACGCCTCAGGCGAAGAAGACGCGGCCCGAGATGCTCGAGAAGGTGTTCACGATCTTTCCGAGGCTCAAGGAGCGCGAGAAACAGCAGGCGGGCACGCTTTCGGGCGGCGAACAGCAGATGGCCGCGATCGGGCGGGGCCTCATGTCGAAGCCGCGCCTTCTCATGCTGGACGAACCTTCGCTTGGCCTCTCCCCGATCCTCGTCGCCGACATCTTCAGAGTCATCCAGGAAGTACACGCCGCGGGCGTCACGGTCCTTCTCGTCGAGCAGAACGTCTTCAGAACGCTCGCGATCGCGGACCGGGCCTACGTGCTCGGCAACGGCCGCATCGTCCTCAGCGGATCGGGCGCCGCCCTCCTCGCCGACGACAACGTCCGGCAGGCGTACCTCGGGCTCTAGCTTCGCCGCCGCCAGCGGAGAACGCGATCCGGTGTCGCCTCGCCAGGCGAGAGGGCGATGGGACGGAGGACAAGAAGATCCTCCAAGAATGAGTAAGAACGGCGGATCGTCCGGCCGACGCGGTTCGGGACGAAGGCCGTCTCGACGTGATGCAGCACCTCGCGGCGCCCCTCGTCGACCTCCCACCGGCCGGCATACCCGCCGTACGCCGATCCCGCCGCGGCAAGTTCCGAGGAGGTCGGAGAGAATTCTCTTAGAAATGGAATCCGCGACGACCCCGCAAAGTTCACCGACATGAAGCCTGCCGCGAGGTAGATCAGCAGCCCCGAAGGTCTCTCGAACCCCGGCGGCGGTCCCCTCTTCCCTTCTAAGAAACCTTCGATCTCTTCGAGTTCCCACACCCCGACGAACCGCTGGAAATCCGGGTCGGCGTTCATCCTCTCCTCGCGTGCAGATTCCTCGGGTATAGTCCCCGCCCACAACTGAGGATCACGGTCACAGGAGGCATCCCATGAAGCGTACCGCGCCGGTCGCTCTGCTCGCTTTCGCGCTCGTCCTCGGGGCGTTTCCCTCGCTCGCCGAGGACACCATCACGTTCGGGGCCGCCGTTTCGCTGACCGGCAAGACCGCCAAGGAAGGCGAGTACACGCGCGACGGCTACAACTTCGCCGTCGAGACGATCAACGCCCGGGGCGGAATCACAGTCGGCGGCAAGAAATACAAGATCGCCGTGAAGTATTACGACGACGAGACGAAGTCGGAGCGCACGGCGCAGCTCATCGAAAAGCTGGTCAACGAGGACAAGGTGACGTTCATCCTCGGGCCCTACGGCTCGGCGCCGTCGGGCACGGCCGCGCCCATCTGCGAGAAATACAAGATTCCGATGATCGAGGCGAACGGCTCGGCCGAGTCGATCTTCAGCAAGGGATACAAGTACACGTTCGCGGTGCTGTCCCCCGCCAAGCTCTACCTCAAGGGCGTCATCGACCTCGTGATGTCGAAGGACAAGAGCGTCAGGACCGTGGCGGTCCTCGGCGAGAACGAGCCGTTCTCGAAAGAAGTCGCGAGCGGCGCGGCGGACTACGCGAGGGAGAAAGGGCTCCAGGTCGTGTATCAGGAGCTGTATCCGACGGGCACGCAGGACGTCAGCGCTCTGCTGACGAACATAAAGGGCAAGAACCCCGACATCGTGCTCGGGGCCGGCCACCTGCAGGATTCTCTCCTCATCGTGAAGCAGGCAAAGGACCTCGGAGTCTCGCCGAAGGCGATGGGTTTCTCGGTCGGGCCGTCCTCGCCGGAGTTTCGCGAGAACCTGAAAGCGAACGCCGATTACCTCTTCGGCTCCACGCAGTGGACCGAGGCTCTCAAATACAACGGCACCGACCCATGGAAGACGCCGAAGGGCTATGGCGAAGCGTTCCGCGCGAAGAACCCGAGGTACAGCGTCATCCCCTACCAGGTTGCGGAGTCCTCGGCCGCCGTCATCGCGTTCTGCCGCGCGATCGAGAACGCGGGCACGCTCGACCCGGCGAAGGTGCGCGACGCGATCGCCGCCCTGGACATCATGACGTTCTACGGCCAGATCAAGTTCGACAGCCGCGGCATCAACACGTTCAAGCCGATGGCCATCGAGCAGCTTCAGCCGGACGGCCACAAATACACGGTCTTCCCGTCGGCCGTTGCGGAAAAGGACGCCCTCTACCCGATGCCGGCCTGGGATAAGCGGAAGTAGGCGCGTGGGCGGGGCCGAGCTCGGCCAGATCTTCGTCAATGCGGTTCTCCTGAGCGGAATCCTGGCGCTCGTCGCGCTGGGGTTCTCGCTCGTCTGGGGAATCATGAACATCGTGAACCTCGCGCACGGGGCGTTCATCGTGCTCGGCGCCTACATCACGTTCTTCCTGCACGAGCTCCTGGGGATCGACCCGTTCCTGTCCATCCCCGTCGCGATGCTCGCGCTGTTCACGCTGGGCTGGGGGATCCAGAGCGGCCTCATCAACCAGGTCATCCGGGCGCCGCTGCTCGCGACGTTCCTCCTGACCTTCGGACTCGAGCTCCTGATCGTCAACCTCATCAACTACTTTTTCAAGGCCGACCTGCGCTCCGTCACGACCCCCTACAGCGGAACGGGATTCACGCTCGGGGCGGTCCGGATCCCCTACATTCGGCTCGGCGCGCTCGCGGTCTCCCTCGTCCTCGTCGCGTGCCTCGCCTGGTACCTGAAGGCCACGCGGACGGGCCGCGCGATTCGCGCCACAGGAATGGACCTCGACGCCGCCCGCCTCACCGGAGTCAAAGTGGCCACGATCTACGCGGCGACGTTCGCGATCGGCGCGGGCATGGCGGGCGCCGCGGGCTCGCTCCTCTCCATGATCGTGCCGTTCGACCCGACGCTCGGCGGCGCCTACACGCAGCGGGCCTTCGCGATCTGCGTCCTTGGGGGTCTCGGCAACGTGGCGAACGTCGTCATTGGCGCGGCGATCTTCGCGTTCGTGGACGTCTTCGTCGGCGCGCGTCTGCCGTCCCTGTCGCGGGCCGTGACGTTCGCGATTCTCGTCCTCCTCCTCATCCTGCGCCCGCAGGGCGTCGCCGGAAAGCGCGTGTGAAGA
>JBGPDK010000105.1:0-11543 GCA_041482235.1 Thermoanaerobaculia bacterium
CCGAAGCCGCGATGACGCCGCGTTTCAGGGCCGCCCGAGGCAGGCGGCACATCTTGTTGTAGGCGCCGCGCAGCTTGAAGGAGAAGACGGGCTGCAGGTCCTCGCGTTTGAGCAGCACCGTGTGGCCCGTCCGCCGGCTCAGGAGGGGGGCGAGCTCGAGCGGCGTCTCCACCGCGACGTCGTAGACGCGCGCCGAGAGGATGCGCTCGAGATACTCCTCGCCCGTCCTCGCCGCAGCCCGTCGCACCGGCGCTGCCGCCGGGCTCAGCCGCGCCGTCCGCGGGCGAACCGGGCGGGGGGCGGGAGCGCCGCCGCCTCGCGGACCCACGCGCACCATTCCTTCGACCGCGGGTGCTCGCCCCGCACGGCGGCGTGGAAAACCTCCTGGAGCGCGCGCGTGACAGGGCCCGTCGTGCCTCGCCCGATCTTGCGAAAGTCGATCTCGCGGAGCGCGATGCACTCGGCGGCCGTGCCGCACACGAAGACCTCGTCCGCGATGTAGAGCTGGTCGCGCGAGACGGGCCGCTCGAGGACGGGGATGCCGAGGTCCCCCGCGAGCGCGATGAGCGCGTCGCGCGTTATGCCCTCCAGGATCGGCGCCGAAGGCGAGGTGACGATCGTGCCGTCCTTCACGAGGAAGAGGTTCTCGCCCGTGCATTCGGCCACGTAGCCCTGCGGGTCGAGCATGATGGCTTCGTCGAAACCGAGCCGCACCGACTCGGTCTTCGCGAGAAAGCTGTTCGCGTAGCTGCCGCTGATCTTGGCTTTCGTCATCGTGACGTTGGGATGGTGGCGCGTGAAGGACGAGACGTTCGCGCGCACGCCTTTCTCGAGAGCCTCGGCCCCGAGGTAGTTCTTCCACTGCCACGCGGCGATGCCGATGGCCGGCGAGCCACCGTCGAGGTTCAGGTTCCAGCCTCCGCCGGAGCCGCCGCTCTCGAGATAGAGGAGCGGCCGGATGTAACAGTCGTCGAACCCGTTCCGAGAGACGAGCTCCGTGCAGGCCTCGGTGATCTGCTCCTCGGAGAACGGCAGCTCCCTGAAGCCGAGGCAAAGGGCCGAGTGGAAGAAGCGCGCGATGTGCTCCTTCAGGCGGAAGATCGCCGGCCCGCGGGCCGTCCCGTAGCAGCGGATGCCCTCGAAGACGCCGATGCCGTAGTGCAGGCCGGGCGTCATGAAATGGAGAGTCGCCTTCTCGTAGTCGACGAACTCCCCGTTCAGCCAGATCGTCTTCGATTCCATCCCCGTCTTCGATTCCACTTCCGCCTCCTCCGTTCAGACCGCCACGTGAGCCGGGATCGCGTCCGCCACCGTCCGCGCCATCTCGCGCGTGCCGAGCGCGCGCGCGCCGCGCGGCGCGAGATCCGCCGTGCGGGCGCCCTTTTCGAACACCGTCTCGATGGCCCGGCGCACCGCCGCCGCCTCTTCCTTCAAGCCGAGCCCGTCCTCGAGAAGCATCGCCGCCGTCGCGATCGCGCCGATCGGATTCGCGACGTCGCGCCCCGCGAGCGCCGGCGCCGAGCCGTGCACCGGCTCGAAGAGACCGGGGCCGTCGCCGAGGCTCGCCGAGGCCAGGAGCCCGAGCGAGCCGACGAGCGCGCCCACCTCGTCCGACAGGATGTCGCCGAAGAGATTCTCCGTGACGACGACGTCGAAGGCCGAAGGGAAGAGCACGAGATTCATCGCGCAGGAGTCGACGAGCTGGTGCTCGAGGACGATGCCCGGGTGACGCGCGCCGACCTCGGTCGCGACCGCGCGCCAGAGCTGCGACGTCTCGAGCACGTTGGACTTGTCGACCGACGTGACCTTCTTCCGGCGCCCCGTCGCGAGACGGAACGCCACCTCGGTGATGCGCTCCACCTCGGGGCGCGTGTACGGCAGCGTGTTCACGGCGGTACCCGCCGCGAGGTCGAGCGAGCGAGGCGTCCCGAAGTAGAGCCCTCCCGTCAGCTCCCGCACGACGATGAGGTCGAGGCCGCGGGCGATCTCAGGCTTCAGCGGGCCCGCGCCTTCGAGGCCCTTGTACACGCGGGCCGGTCGGATGTTCGCGTAGAGGCCGAGGGCCTTGCGGATCTCGAGGAGCCCCGCTTCCGGTCTCTGGTCACGCGGAGCCAGGTCGAACGCGGGATCGCCGACGGCGCCCAGGAGAACGGCATCCGCGTCCCGACAGGCCGCGAGCGTCTCCTCGGGGAGCGGGACGCCTTTCGTGCGCATCGCGATCGCGCCGATCGGCCACTCCGACAGGATGAAGTCGTGCCCGAACCGCGCCGCGACGGCGTTCAGAACCGTCACCGCCGCGGCCGTGACCTCCGGGCCGATTCCGTCCCCCGGGAGGACCGCGAGGCGCGCGCGTCGCCCCAAGGTCAGACCCCGTGCCCGTAGCCCGCTTCGTCGGCGGCCGCCTCTTCCCGGAACAGGACGACCGCGGGCGCCTTCGCGCGCGACGAGGCGCGCTTCATGGCGCTCCAGAGCTCGAGGAGGTCGTGGTCACGGACGGTCTTCTTCCGGTCCGCGAGCGCGATCATGCGCCTGTAGAGCTCGTCGAGCTCGAGACGCGTGGGCTCGATTCCGATCGCCGTGCAGCGGCTCTTGAGCGCGTGGCGCCCGGAGTGCTTGCCGAGGACGAGCGTCGTCTCGGGCACGCCGACGTCCTCCGGCCGCATGATCTCGTACGTCCGGCGATCCTTGAGGATGCCGTCCTGGTGGATGCCGGCCTCGTGCGCGAAGGCGTTCCGCCCCACGATGGCCTTGTTCGACTGCACGCCCTCGCCTGTGATCTGTGCGAGGAGCTGGCTCGACGAGAAGAGCTGCTCCGTGACGATGCCCGTCGTGAACGGCAGCTTGTCGGGCCGCACGCGGAGCGTCATGGCGATCTCCTCGAGCGACGCGTTCCCCGCCCGCTCGCCGATGCCGTTCACGGTGCACTCGAGCTGCCGCACGCCGCCCTCCAGCGCAGCGAGCGAGTTCGCCACCGCGAGGCCGAGGTCGTTGTGGCAGTGCGCCGAGAAGACGACGCCGCCGGCGCCCTTCACGCGCGCGCGCACGGTCCGGAAGAAGCGGGCGATCTCGTCGGGCGTCGCGTAGCCGACCGTGTCGGGGAGGTTCACGGTCGTCGCGCCCGCTTCGACGACGGCCTCCACGACGGCGACGAGGAAGTCGAGATCGCTGCGCGTCGCGTCTTCGGCCGAGAATTCGACGTCGTTCACGAAGCGGCGCGCGCGCCGCACGGCCGCGGCCGCGTGGTCGAGGCACTCGGCGCGCGACATCCGGAGCTTGTGCTCGAGGTGGAGGTCGGACGTCGCGATGAACGTGTGGATGCGCGGCCTTTCCGCGCCCTCGAGGGCCGCCGCGGCGCGGTCGATGTCGGCGTCCACGGAGCGCGCGAGCGCCGCGATGACGGGGCGCCGCACCTCGCGCGCCACGGCGCGCACCGAGTTGAAGTCGTCCTCGGAGGCGATCGGGAAGCCCGCCTCCATCACGTCCACGCCGAGCGCGTCGAGCTTCCGCGCGAGACGCACCTTCTCGGCCTCGCACATCGAGAAACCCGGGGCCTGCTCGCCGTCGCGCAGGGTCGTGTCGAAGATCGTGATGCGGGCCGGAACCGGACGGCCAACGTCGCCCTCCATGTCAGGCCACCTTGTCCACGACGACCGGATTCAGGAAGGGCATCTTCGCGCGCAGCTCCGCGCCCACCTTCTCGATGAGCAGGCCCTTCTCCTTCTCGCGCGTGGCCTCGAACGTCGGGCGCCCGTTCCGGTTCTCGTCGATCCACTTCTCGGCATACACGCCGTCCTGGATCTCCTGGAGGATCTTCTTCATCTCGGCGCGGGTCGCCTCGGTCACGATGCGCGGGCCGGCCGTGTAGTCGCCGTGCTCAGCCGTGTCGCTGATCGAATAGCGCATGTAGTTGAGGCCGCCGCGGTACATGAGGTCGACGATGAGCTTCAGTTCGTGCAGGCACTCGAAGTACGCGACCTCCGGCTGGTAGCCCGCGTCGACGAGCGTCTGGAAGCCCGCCTTCACGAGCGCCGACGTGCCGCCGCAGAGGACGGCCTGCTCGCCGAAGAGGTCCGTCTCGGTCTCCTCGGCGAACGTCGTCTCCAGCACTCCCGCGCGCGTGGCGCCGAGCGCCTTCGCATACGCGAGCGCGTCCTCGCGAGCATGGCCGCTCGCGTTCTGCTCGACCGCGAGGAGCGCGGGCGTGCCCTCGCCCTCCTGGAACAGCTCGCGCACGCGGTGGCCGGGCGCCTTCGGAGCGACCATCGAGACGTCCACGTCGGCGGGAGGCACGATCTGCCCGAAACGGATGTTGAAGCCGTGCGCGAACATGAGCGTCTTGCCCGCCCTGAGGTTCGGCGCGATGGCCTCGTCGTAGAGTTTTTTCTGACCCGTGTCGGGCGTCAGGATCATGACGATGTCGGCGCGCGCGGCGGCCTCGGCCACGGACAGCACGGTCAATCCCTCGGCCTTCGCCCTCGCGGCCGACTTCGACGTCGCGTGCAGCCCCACGACGACGGACACGCCGCTGTCGCGCAGGTTCAACGCGTGCGCGTGTCCCTGGCTGCCGTACCCGATGATCGCGACCGTCCGCCCCTTGAGGCGGGAGATGTCGGCGTCCTTGTCATACCAGATCGTGGCCATTGCTTTCTCCCCCGTTCCGATCAATTCCTGCTTGAGTCTCGCTTTTCGTCAGGCTCTTTTTTCTTCGAAGGTGAAGAGGGATTCGGACGAAGAGGAAGAGAAGATCCGCTCTTCGGTGGAATCGGCGACGGCGTGGACGTCGACGAGGCGCATCAACTGCTTTCTAAGAAGATCGGCGCCCTCGCTGTTTGCTTCGGCCGTAATCGTGAGGTGCGCCCTCCGCCCGTTTTCACCTTCGAAGAAAAAACTGCGAATGGGCGTGCGCTGCCGCCGGAAAATCGACTCCACCCTCGCCAGCAGGCCGGGGACGTCATTCACGGTGATGTCGAAGATCTGTTCCATTGGTGTTCTCCCTCTTCGCTCTTTTTCTTTCTCAGCTCTTCTTCTTCGCGTCTCTCGCGGCGTACTTCGGGTCCTCGACCACCATCGTGTCGATGGACTGGCCGGCGGGCCACATGGGAAAGCAGTTCTCGGCGGGGTCGGTGAAGACGTGGACGAGCGCCGGCCGGTCGGTCACGGCGAGCGCCTTCTCGTACACGGCGTCCAGCTCGTCCGGCCGCCGTACCGTGAAGCCCGCGGCGCCGAAAGCCTCGGCGAGCTTCGCGAAGTCGGGGTTCTTCAGCGCCACGGAGAAAAAGCGGCGGTCGTAGAAGAGGTCCTGCCACTGCCGCACCATGCCGAGACCCTGGTTGTCGAGGACGATGACCTTGAGCGGCAAATGCGCCTCGACGGCCGTCGCGAGCGTCTGCATCGTCTGCTGGAAGCTGCCGTCGCCGTTGAGATTGATGACGAGGCGGTCCGGCCGCCCGCACTGCGCGCCGAGCGCGGCGGGCAGGCCGAAGCCCATCGTGCCGAGGCCGCCCGAGGTGATGAACGTGCCGGGCTCGTCGCACTTCCAGAACTGCGCGGCCCACATCTGGTGCTGGCCGACGTCCGTCGTGAGGATCGGGCGCATCTCGCGCGTCGCCCGCCAGAGCCGGTCGATCGCGAATTGCGGGAGGATGACGTCGCCCTCCTGCCGGTAACCGAGGGGCGCCTTCGCCTTCCACGCCTCGATCTCCTTCCACCAGTCCGCCGTGTCGGGCGCGCCGACGAGGGGAAGGAGCTGCTGAAGCACCCCGCGCGCGTCGCCGTGGAGCGGGTAGTCGGCCTTGCGGTTCTTGCCGATCTCCACTTCGTCGATGTCGATGTGGACGACTTTCGCGTGCGGCGCGAACGTGGCGAGCTTGCCCGTGATGCGGTCGTCGAAGCGCGCGCCCACGGCGATGATGAGGTCGCTGCCGTTCATCGCCCAGTTCGCGTAGGCCGTGCCGTGCATGCCGAGCATGCCGAGAGAAAGGGCATCCAGGTCGGGATAGGCGCCTTTCCCCATGAGCGTCGTCGTGACGGGGATGCGCGTCTTTTTCGCGAGGCGCCGCACTTCCGCGGAAGCTCCGGACGAGACGACGCCTCCGCCCACGTAGAGGATGGGGCGTTTCGAATTCGAGATCGCGAACGCCGCGCGGCGGAGGCCCACGGGGTCCGCGCGCCGCGGAGGAAGCGACGCGATGGGGGTGCCCGCCTCCCACTCGATCTCGGTCTGCAGCACGTCTCGCGGCACGTCCACGAGGACGGGACCCGGCCGTCCCGAGGAGGCGAGGCGGAAGGCTTCGCGCACGGTGCCGGGGAGCTCCCGCGCTTCCAGGACGAGCCAGTTGTGCTTCGTGACGGCCGCCGTCATGCCGAGGATGTCGGCCTCCTGGAAGCCGTCGCGGCCGAGGAGCGGCGTTGCGACCTGCGCCGTGAGAGCCACGATCGGAGTGGAGTCGAGCATCGCGTCGGTCAGGCCCGTGATGAGGTTCGTCGCGCCGGGGCCCGACGTCGCGAGGCACACGCCCGGCCGCCCGGTGGCCCGCGCGTAGCCCTGCGCCGCATGGGCCGCGCACTGCTCGTGGCGCATGAGGAGGTGCGTGATGGGGGTCGAGAGGAGCGCGTCGTAGAGCGGCAGCGAGGCGCCGCCCGGGTGGCCGAAGATGTGCGTCACGCCCTGCGCCACGAGCTCTTTCGCCATCGCGTCGGCCGCCCGGACGCGCGTTTTCTCGCGGGGCAGGAACTGGGCGCTCACGCGTTCACCCCCGCCCGGTCGCGAAGGGTCGCAGCGAAAGCGGGCGCCGCGCTCGTCACGGCTCCCTCGGAGGCCGAGGAGACGAGCCGCGCGTACTTCGCGAGGACGCCCGTCGTCGCCCGCGGCGCCGGGGCGCGATGGGAGCGCAGGCGCGCGGCCAGCTCCTCCTCGCCGACCTCGAGGTCGAGGCGCCGCGCGGTGACGTCGAGCGTCACGCGATCTCCGTCGCGCACGAGGGAGATCGGCCCGCCCGCGGCCGCTTCGGGCGAGACGTGCCCGACCATGAGGCCGTGCGTGGCGCCGGAGAAGCGGCCGTCCGTGACGAGCGCCACCGTCTCGCCGAGACCCTGGCCCACGAGCGCCGCGGTGACCGCGAGCATCTCGGGCATCCCGGGCGCGCCCTTCGGGCCCTCGTAGCGGATCACGACGACGTCGCCCGCGTGGATCTGCCGGCGCTCGACGGCCGCGAACGCGGCGATCTCGCCGTCGTAAACGCGCGCCGGGCCGGTGTGCTTCAGGCGCTCGTGCCCCGCGAGCTTCACGACGCAGCCCTCGGGCGCGAGCGAGCCGCGCAGGATCGCGAGCCCGCCCGTCTTCTTGAGCGGCCGGGTAATGTCACAGACGACCTGCTGCCCGGGAGTCTCCCGCGCCTCGGCGGCCTCGGCGGCAAGCGACCGGCCCGTCACCGTCGTCGCGCCCTTCAGGAAGCCCGCGTCCGAGAGCCGTTTCGCGACGAGGCGCGAGCCTCCCGCCCGGTAGAGATCGGGAGCCGTGAACCGGCCCCCCGGCTTGAGGTCGACGAAGAGGGGCGTCCGCGAGGCGATGGCGTCGAAGTCGTCGAGGACGAGCGGCACGCCGGCCTCGCGCGCGATCGCGAGAAGGTGCAGGACCGCGTTCGTCGAGCCGCCCGTGGCCGCGACGGACGTGATCGCGTTCTCGAAGGCCGCCCGCGTGAGGATCTTCGACGGCGTCAGGCCGTCGGCGAGGCGCTGCATGACGAGCCGGCCGGCGGCGCGCGCGACAGAGGCTTTCGCGGGGTCGGTGGCGGGCACGTCGTTCGCGCCCATCGGCGAGATGCCGAGGAACGTGAGCGCCGTGGCCATCGTGTTCGCGGTGAACTGCCCGCCGCAGGCGCCCGCGCCGGGGCAGGCCCCCGCCTCGACGTCGCACAACCCGGCCTCGGAGAGCTTCCCCGCCGAGTGCGCGCCCACGGCCTCGAAGACGTCCTGGATCGTGACGTCCTTCCCGCCCACGCGCCCGGGCTCGATCGACCCGCCGTAGAGCGCCACGGACGGGAGGTCGAGGCGGGCGAGCGCCATGACGCTGCCGGGGATCGTCTTGTCGCAGCCCGAGAGGGCGACGACGGCGTCGAGGGCGTGGCCCATGACGGCGAGCTCGATGGAGTCGGCGATGACCTCGCGCGAGACGAGGGAAGCCCGCATCCCCTCCGTGCCCATCGAGATGCCGTCGGAGATCGCGATCGTGCCGAACTCGAAGGGCGTCCCGCCCGCCTCGCGGACGCCGGCCTTGACCTCCTCGGCGAGCGCGCGGAGCGACGCGTTGCAGGGGCCCAGATCCGTCCACGAGTGGACGACGGCCACGAGCGGGCGGGCGATCTCCTCGGGGGTCAGCCCCGTGGCGCGCAGCATCGCGCGCGCGGGCGCCCGCGCCGGCCCTTTCTTCATCGCGTCGCTCCTCATGGCCTTTTCGATCTCCTTCCCGCTCCGGGCAAAAAAAAAGCCCCGCTCCCCTTGCGGGGTGCGGGGCGGCTGTTCGATGTTCTCTCGCCTAGCCGGCCTGCACCCCGCTCGTCTCAAGGACGAGGACGTTAATGACGAGCAGGCCGAGCACGCGGCTATTCACGAAGCGCATTCTCCGCGCCTCGGGGCCTTCGGTCAAGCTACTTTTTCTGCTGCTAACATTAGAATCCCTTATGGATATCTTCTCCCTCCGCGTCTTCCTCACGGTCGCCGAGGAGCGCAGCTTCTCCCGCGCGGCCGTCCGGCTGTTCCGAACTCAGTCCGCGGTGAGCCAGGCCGTGCGCCGTCTCGAGGCGGATCTCGGCGAGGCGCTTTTCGACCGCACGACGCGGGAGGCCCGTCTCACGGAGGCCGGCCGAACGCTGAAGGACTACGCCGAGCGCATTCTCAACGTGGCCGAGGACGCCGAGAAGGCCGTGCGCGACCTCAAGGACATGAAGCGCGGCCGCATCGTGATCGGCGCGAACGAGGCCGGTGTCGAGGTCCTCATTCCCCTCATCGCGCGCTTTCGCGAGGCGCACCCAGGTGTCGAGTTCGACGTGAGGCGCTTCGCCTCGCGCCTGCTCGGTGCCGAGGTCCTCGCCGCGAGCCTCGACTTCGGCGTCGTCACGTTCTCGCCGTCGGAGAAGGGCCTGAAGACCGTCGTCCTCGGTTCGGACGAGCTCGTCGTCCTCTCGCACCCGAAGCACCCGTTCGCGAAGAAGAGCCGCGTGACGCTCGAGGAGTTCGGCCGGGCGACCGTCATCGCGCACAGCGACCCGTCGCCTGCTCGCGAGCGCGTGCTCCGCAAGTTCGCCGAGCGCGGCGTCGCCCTGAACATCAAGGTGTCCTTGCCCAGTCTCGACGGCGTCAAACGCGCCGTTGAACGCGGCATGGGCGTCGCCCTGCTTCCCCGGCGCACCGCGCTCTCGGAAATCGAGGCCGGCCGCCTCTCGGCGACGCTCCTCCCCGAGCTGCGCCGCCCGCGCGAACTCCGGCTCGTCTACCGGGCCGCGGGCAACTTCGGGAACTCCGCCCACGCCTTTCTCGAAATCGTGAAAGACGCTCGCCCTCAAAACCCGCCGACGCAGGGCAGCCCGGACCGCACCTCTCGCCCCCGGTGATTCAGCTGCATCATCGCAGCCGGCTCCCCGAAATCCCCATGTTTAGACCTAACTGCCTCCAAGGCAGAAATGAGACGTGTCGCCAGACAGCCGACTAATGGACTCGTCAAGTCCTTCAGGAGGAAGCCCATGCTTCGTAAATTCGCAGTCCTCGCGCTCTTCAGCCTTGCCGTTGCCGGTTGGGCGGCCGCGGGTCATCGCGATCCGGATGTGACGGTCTCGATCATGACCCAGAACATGGACGACGGGACGGACCAGACATACATCATCGCGGCCCTCACGGTACCTGGCTTCCCACTTTCCGTGGCCGACGCCGTGGACCTCACCTTCGCGGAGCTCCAGGCGAGCAACTTCAAGGAGCGCGCCGGGCTGCTGGCCGCCGCGATCGCCGAGCAGAAACCCGACATCGTGGCGCTCCAGGAGGCGGTGCTCTGGCGGTTCGGGCGCACTCCCCACACCGCGACCAAAGTCCTTTTCGACCAGATCGGCTTGCTCGTCTCGGCGCTCGACAAACTCGACGTCCCGTATGACGTCGTCGCCGTGAACCACTTGAGCGACGTCGCCCTGCCCGGGAATCAGATCCGCGGCGCGCTCCGCTTCACCGACAGGAACGCCGTGCTCGTCCGCTCCGACCTGCGGCATCACGAGCTTCACCTCTCCAACATTCACTCGCGGACCTTCGACGCGGCGTTTCCCTTTGCCGGGTTGACGATCACGGCGGGCTGGATCTCGGCCGATGTCCACATGGGGAACAAGCACTTCCGCTTCGTCACGACGCACCTGGAAACGCCCATCCCAGGCGTTCCGGAGGCGACCGACGTGCAGGTCGCCCAGGCGCAGGAGTTGATCGACGAGCTGCGCAAGACCAGGATGCCAGTCGTGATTTGCGGCGACTTCAACTCCGACGCCCTGCGCGGTGGCTTCGTGGACAGCACGCCGACGGTGGATCTCATCGAGGCAGCCGGCTACCAGGAGACCTGGGGCGCGACCCACGGCCTCGGCGATTCCGGGGTCACCTGGCCGCTTTACCTGGAGGACCAGTTCCCGGCGCCGCCCTTCTTCGCGTTTTCTACCCCTTTCGAGCGCATCGACCTCTTCTTCTCGAAAGACATGGAGGTGATCGACTCGGAGCATGTGCCTCCCCCCTTCACCGCCCCCGGGGACCCGGACTTTTCCATGCCCCCCCGCGCGTCCGACCATTCCGGCGTGATGGCAACCTATCGTCCATGACGATTCGGTAAAGTTCGGGCTCTCGCGCCGAAGGAGCGCGGCGATCTAGAACCCGGCCACGTAGGGGAGGCGCTTCGCGAGCGCCTCCACGTCGTCGAGCCGGTCGAGGAGCATGGACGTGCCGTCCCAGTTTCCCGAGAGGAACGCCTCGCGGGCGTTCTCGGGAATCGAGACGGGGAGCGTCTTCCCTTCCGCAGTAAGCGTTCTCGCCTCGAGGTCGAGCGAGAGAGCCGCGTCCGCTGTCCTCTCGACGAGCGCCTGAAGCTCCGCGACCGCCTTGTGCGGCGCCGTGACGCACGGCAGGCCGATGGCGACGGCGTTCCCGAAGAAGATCTCCGAGAACGACTCGCCGACGACGGCCTTGATGCCCCCGCGTGCGAGCGCCTGCGGAGCATGTTCACGGGAGGACCCGCAGCCGAAGTTGCGGTTCACGAGGAGGATTTGCGCACCCAGGAAGCGCGCGTCGTCGAACGGGTGGGTCTGGCCCTTCGCCCTCAGGGACCGCCGGTCGTCCTCGAACGCGTGCGCGCCGAGCCCCTCGAACGTGATGGACACGAGGAAGCGCGCGGGGATGATGCGGTCGGTGTCGATGTCGTCGCCGCGGAGCGGGAGCGCGGCGCCGGAGACGCTGCGGATGGCGGGGAGAATCACCGCCCGGCTCCCAGAAGGGGCCGCACGTCCGCCACTTCGCCCGCGAGCGCCGCC
>JBGPDK010000106.1:0-11489 GCA_041482235.1 Thermoanaerobaculia bacterium
CGAGGCTGCTCGGGGGTTCGACGCCGTGATCGGGACGGCGCACTACTCGGTGTTGTGGATGCTGCCGCTCGCGAAGCTCCCGCGGCCGCCGGTGCTCGGCTACTGTATCCAGGACTACGAGCCGCTCTTCTACGCCGAAGGCTCGACGGACTGGAAGCGCGCGTTCGCCTCGTACGGGCTGGTGCCGGGCATGAGACGTTTTTCGAAGTCGAAGTGGAATGCCGACGAGGTCGTCGCCCGGACGGGCCTCGACTGCGCGCTCGTCGCCGCCAGCTTCAACGCGGACGTTTTCCTCCCACGGCTGCCGGAACCCCCGGCGAGCCCCGTCAGGATCGCCGCGATGGTGCGTCCCTCGACGCCGCGGAGGCAGCCGGGCCTCACGGTCGACGTGATGCGGACTCTCGCGCAGAAGCTCGGCGACGGCGTCGAGGTCGTCCTCTTCGGATCCGAGCGGTCGGACCCCGCGCTGCGCCCGTTGCCCCTCGATTTTCCTCACCGCTTCGCCGGCGTGCTCGACGACCGGCAGCTCTCGGCGCTCCTGTCCCAGGTGCACGTCTTCGCGGATCTCTCGACCTATCAGGCGCTCGGGGTCGCCTCGCTCGAGGCCATGGCATCGGGGGCCGCGGTCGTCGTCCCGAAGGTGGGCGGAGCGGACACCTTCGCCACGCACGAGGTGAACGCGCTCGCCGTCGACACGTCGTCCCGGGACGCGTGCGTCGCGTGCCTCGAGCGGCTCGCTGCGGACGGGGCGCTCCTCCGGCGCCTCGCCGCGCGGGCGATCGTCGACGCCGGCCTCCATACGCCCGATCGCGCGGCCGCGGGCATCCTCGAGGTCCTGTTTGCCGAAGCGTAGGATCCACGTCCTCCACGGGTTCTATGGCGCGGAGATTCCCTACAGCTGCACGTACATCCGCCTGCTGTGCCCGCTCTCCCATCCGGCCCTGGCGGAGAGGATCGCGCTGACGCACGGAACAACGGAGGCGGTGCCCGATTGCGACCTCCTCGTCGTCGAGCGGCACACTCTCTGGCCGTACGAGAGGCAGTTGGACGGATTCGTCCGCGTGCTTTCCCGGTGCCGGCAGGCGGGCGTTCCCGTCGTCTACCAGCTCGACGACAACCTGCTCGACCTGCATCGAGGCGAGCCGTGGGAGACGTACCCGGGAGACTCGCTCCGCGGGGTCGTCGCATTCCTCGCGCGGCAGGCTGACGGCATGATCGTCTCGACGCCGGCGCTCTCCGAACGCATGGCCCATTTTCGGAGAGGCGTCCTCGTCGTGCCGAACGCGCTCGACGAACGGCTCTTCGGTTCCAGCCCGCAGCCTCTCGCATCGCGTTCGTCGGCGGTGACGATCGGGTACATGGGCACGCTGACGCACGAGGCGGACCTCCGCATGGTGCTCGCGCCGCTCCGGGCTCTCCTTGCGCGCCACGCCGGAAGGGTGCGGCTGGAGCTCGTGGGCGGAGCCGCGGGGCGGAGGACGGCGTCGCTCTTCGAGGGCCTGCCGTTTCGGCTGCGGGATCCGGGAAGCGACGACCCGTATCCGAGGTTCGTTCCATGGATGCGGCAGCAGCTTCGCTGGGACGTCGCGATCGCGCCGCTGGAGGACGACCCCTTCACTCGGTGCAAGTCGGACCTCAAGTATCTCGACTACGCGGCGCTCGGGATCCCGGGCGTCTTCAGCGACGTGCGCGCCTATCGGGACGCCGTGCGAAACCGAGAAACGGGGCTCCTCGCCGCGAACGAACCCGAGGCGTGGGCGGACGCGCTCGAAGAGATCGTGAGGGACGGAACCCTTCGGGCACGGCTCGCAGAGGCCGCGGTGGCCGAGGTGCACGGAAGCCGCATGCTGAAGACGAACGCGACGCGCTGGAGCGACGCGATCGAAGCGATCGTGCCGGGGTTCTTCGACTAGGGCCGCGCCCTCATTGCGCAGCGGAGGCTGGCAATGCACGCCGGAGAGGCTCACCTGAATTCGAACGGATCGCCAGGAGAATGAGCTCGTCGTTCGACCTCCAGAAGCCGGCGTAGATGGGCGTCGGGGCGGATCCGAACCGTGCTTCGACCCTGAGAGTCTCGAGCCAACCTGCAAATCGGGGCAGGTCGGCTGGCGGAGCGTCCAGAGTCGGCCAGGCGCCCGCTAGGTCGAATTTGCCATAGACGAGCGCGTCGAATCTCCCTTCTTCCGTCAGTGCTCTTGCTTCCACCCACGGAGCGACGACGACGGTGGCGGGCACGCGATCGAGCTCCTTCGGCAGAAAGGCCAGCTCCCGGACGAAGAGCACCTTATGATTCGGCCGGGCTTTCGTGACGAGCCAGTCGATGAAGACGGACCGTGAGTCCCGAACGCTGCGTGCGCGATATGTCCATTTCCAGCCCGGAACGAAGCTCGCCAGGACCAAGACAAGGCCGAGTCCGCCGATGGCCGCGCGCGCGGCGCTCGCTCCGGGTCGCGCCGGGAAAAGGAGAGCTGCGGCCGCGATCAGGAGCGGCGGAACGAGCGGAAGGGCGTTCCGGAACGGCTGAAACCCGTACCGGAGGAGCGGCGCGAGGAGGAGGCCGCCGAAGGCGAGCCATGAGGCGACCGTCGGGCGGGTCTCGCGGCGCAGGGCGAGGAGGACGAGGCCGAGAAGGCCGGCGAGCGTGAGGAGCCAGCCCAGTTCTTCGGGGGCTGGCGCCTGCCGGAAAAGGCCGCTCGTGCTCGGAAAGGTGGCGTAGTCGCGTGCCTGCGCCACGAGACCTTTCACGACCTGGAGGGTACTGAAAACGAGAGCGGGCATGGCGATGAGGGTCGAAAGGATCGCCGCGAGCGCGGACAGGCCGGCGAGGCGGACGCGCGCCCAGGAGAGACCGCCGGGCGCGAACAAGGACACGAGAATCACGACGAAAACGGCGCCGGCCGGATACTTCGTGGCGGCGGCGAGACCCGCCAAGGCTCCGGCGAGGAGCGCGTGTCGCCGGGCGGCGATTGAGGATGGCCCCTCCTTCCGGAGAATGGAGCGCAGATTCTCGGCCGCGAGGAGCACACCCGCGACGAATGCGGCCGACACCGTATCCGTGATCACGATGCACCCTCGCTGGACTAGCGCGGGAGTCGTTGCGAGAAGCAGTCCCGCCGCGATGGCTGCCGAGGGACCGGCGAGCCGGCGCGCGAGCGCCATTCCGACCAGAACCGTGACGAGACTCGCGGCGACGACGACGCCGCGCCCCGCGAGAATGACCGCCGGCGGAGCGATGAGGTCGTAGAGGTCACCGTCCTGCGGAATGTCCGCCGCCAGCGGCCGCCCGTGAACAAGGCGATAGAAGGGCCGCGACGCGTGCAGGACGCCTGCTGTCAGGTAGATGGAAAGGGACGGGTACTGGTACCACCCGGGGTCCCACCCGCCGGAGCGCACGAGACGCGCCGCCGGATGGAGGACGCCACCCTCGTCGACGTATGAGATGTACGGGAGGCCGGAAAAGACGAGCGGCAGCCTCAGCATCGCCGCGAGCGCCAGAATCGCGATCGTACAGGCGCGGCTCCCTGCGGCTGTCACTTCGTTCTTTCCAACGCCAGCTCGATGCGCGGAGCCTCCCAGATGAGGGGCGCGCCCGGCGACTGGGTTTCCTCTGCGGAGAGCGAAAGTTCCACTGTTCTCCCCGCAAAACGGGAGAGATCGAGCGCGAGTTCGCGCTTTTCGCCTCCCGGAAGGACTACGCGTGCCGCGATGGCCGGGTCAGGTCCGGCGGATGCGGAGACCGCGGTCTCCCGGGGATTGACGGATCCGTCCCGGCCGGTTCGAACCACCGTACGGAAACGCGCCGTGCGCGTGCCCGGCGGTACGTCCACTCGCCAGGTCGCTGTCGCGCGGGGCGACAGGACGAAGTCGAGTCGGTGAAAGTCCTCGATGCTTCCCGGGGTCTTGCCGTCCCGCGAGAAGAATGACGGCGCCGACGCGGGGTCGAGGCGCACGCGCCCGAGCGCGACGTCGCCCTGGAGGAGATACGTCCGGCGCGGTCCGAAGGCGGAAAGCCGGTGCCGCTCCAACGGCTCTCCGAGGAGAGCCATCTCACCCGAATGGCCCTCCTCTCCCCACTGAAAAACACGCGCATGACACTCCGGTGGCGCCGTACGCCATTCGCGGAGGCACGCAGTCGAAGCGGGGGAGCGCGAGGGGAGGTAGAACGACTTTTCTTCCCAGGCCCCTTGCACGCGCAGGGCGAGCAGAGCGATCGCGGCGATGCCGAATGCGCGCAGCGGAGCGCCGGTGCCCGCAAGAAGGAGCGCGAGACCGGCCCAGAAGAAAGCCATCGGGCTCGCGTACCAGGGTGCGGCGCCAGAACGGAACGTGACGATCTGGAGCGCCACGAGGAGACTCCATGAGACGAGGACGAGAGCGGGCCCTCGCGCAGACGTCCGACGCTCCCGGCGGATGAGCAACAGGATTGCCAGCGCGACCAGACCTGCAAAGCCCGTGATCTCGGCGATGAGGTCCGTTCCGAAGTTGCTCCCGATCCCGTTCACGAACGGCCTGCCCAGAAGATCGAGCACCGGGCGCATTTTGAGGGCTCGTGCCAGGCTCACGGTGCTTTGGTTGGGAGCATGGAGAACCAGAAACCACACGTATTGCGCGAGGCCCAGGGCGCTTCCGGCAAGGAAGATCGCCCAGGCGCCGGGCGAGCGGACGCGAAGGGCGAAAAGAGCGATCGCGAAGACGGGCCACGCCAGGGCTCCACCGCCCCAGGACCAGGAAGCGAGGAGCCCGCCGAACGCAAGCGCCGCCGCGAGCGCGATCGGCCGCTCTCGCCACCGGACGAGCGCGTAAACGCCGATCGCCACGCCAAGCTGTGAAAGTCCGTACTGCAGAGCGGGCTCGCCGAACGTGAAGATCGTGACGCGCGACGTCGAGAAGAGGAGGAGCGAAAGCACGGGCAGGAGAAGCCAGCGCGTGCGACCGGGGACGACGTTCGTGAGGAGTACGAGCGTCGCCGCGACGAGCGCGAGACCGAGGCCGAGCTCGACCCACACGGACCAGCGGAAGAGCCGGGCGTTCAGGTAGTAGATCGGAAAGATGGCGAGCCCGGAATGCGCCCCTCCGATCCAGGCCTCCCGGAGGAATTTCCCGAGGGAACACGTTCCGTCGAGCATCGACCCCACGAGCGGGACGCGGCCGATGTAGTCGTTCGAGAGGTTGTTCTCGCCGTTCGCGAAGACGATCCACGCCATGCGCGCGGGCGGCAGGAGCGCCAGAATCAGCGACACGGCCCTTCCGGCGGCGGAAGGCGGCTTCTCGTTCTCCGTCACAGTCCCAGCGCGAAGGCTTCCGTCGCGAGCTTCACGTTGCGGCGCGAGTCCGTGAGGCTCGCCGCGAGGGCGAGAGCGCCCGCGGCGGCGTCGAGAAGGCGCGCGGCCGGCGCCGCGCCGAGGCGCGCGAGGTCGGCGAAGCGCTCGCGGAAGAGGACGTAGCGGCCCGCGGGGTCGACGGGCGCCGCCGCCGCGTCGCGCAGGAGCTGCGCGAGGAGCTGGAGGCGGCGCACGGCCTCGGGGCCGTCGTCGGCCCCGAGAAGCGTGCCGAGCGCGAGCGACCACGACAGCGCGCCCGTGAGAAAGACGCCGGAGGCGGCCTCGAGGAGCGCGTCTCGCGTCGCGCGCGCTTCGGCGACGTCCAGCTCCGCGGCTTCGTCCGCGTCGTGCGGCCAGAAGGCCGCGCGCGCCTCGGCTTCCTCCTCGCCCATGCCGCGGCTCCGGAGAAGGGCAGCCGTCTCTTCGCGCGTCGAGCCCGGCACCGGCCGGAAGACGACGCGCGAGAGGATCGTGGGCGGGAGGAGGCGCGGGCGCGTTGCCGTGAGCAGGAAGCGCGTCTTCGAGGGCGGCTCCTCCAGGATCTTCAGGAGCGCGCTGAAGGCCGCGCTCTCCGTGCGGTCGACGTCGAGGAAGACGACGGCGCGCCGCGGCGCCTCGTACGGAAGCCGTGTCGCGTAGGCCGCGACCGCGCGCACGAGCGCGGTCGGCAGGGTCGTCTCCTTCCCATCGGTCTCCTCGAACGGCGGCGGATTGACGCGGCGCCGCCTCTCGGGCGCGGCGATCATGAGGTCGGGATGCTCCCTCCTGAAGACACGGCGGGCGCACGACGACTCGGCGTCGAAGCCGGGACCGCAGATGACCTCGGCGGCGGCCCCGAGGGCCAGAGCCTCGAGCCGGCGCCCGCCCGGGCCCGCGAGGAGGACGACCGGGGCGCGGGCGCTCATCGGTCTCTCCCCGCGCGCGGGCGGCCGGGTGCGAACAGGACCTCGAGATCCCTCTCGAGGCGCGCGAAGACGGCGTCGGGAGCTCCGCTCGCGTCGAGCACGCGAAATCTCCGCGGCTCGCTCCGCGCGCGGCGGCGATACGCGGACCGCACGCGGCGGTGGAATGCGAGCTCCTCGCGCTCGATCTTGTCGATGTCGGCGCCGCTTCGTTGCGCCACGCGCGCGAGCGCCACCTCGACGGGGCAGTCGAACAGATACGTGCGGTCGGGGACGCGCGGGCAGAAGCGGCGGTGCAGCTCGTCGACGGCCGCCTCGCCGAGGCCGCGGCCGGCTCCCTGATAGGCCCGCGAGGAATCCGTGTACCGGTCGCACAGGACGGCGGTGCCGGCGGCGAGGGCCGGCTCGATCAGCTCGACGAGGTGCTGCCGCCGGTCGGCGACGAGGAGGAGCAGCTCGGCTCCCGGCTCGACCTCCTCCCGCGCGTGAAGGAGGGCCTCGCGCAGCCGTATTCCGAGAGCCGTGCCCCCGGGCTCCCGGGTCGTCACGACGGCACGTCCCCGGGCCCTCAGCCAGTCCGCCGCCCGGTCCAGCTGGGTCGTCTTCCCGCAGCCCTCGATCCCCTCGAAAGTCAGGAAAAGCCCGCGGGTCACGACGCGGGATTCTCGCATGCGGATTCGGTGCCCGCCCGGGAACAGCCGTGGCACGCCGTTCGTATACTGCGGCAGCGAATGTCGGTCTTGACGCCGGATCCGAGCAGCCCGGAGGGCGCCGTCGGCGTACCCGGCCGCTCGCCGAAGCGCCTGCTCGTCTTCATCGGGGTCCTCGGCTGCCTTCTCGCGGTCCTGTCGGTCGTGGACATGTTCACGCCGAAGGCCTACGACGGCGTCGTGCCGGACACCTACTCGACGGGCGGCATCGTCGTGAGGGACGTCGTGCCCGGCGGCGCCGCCGAGAGGGCGGGGCTGAGAATCGGCGACACGGTGCTCGGCATCGGGCATCACATGCTCAACAAGGCGGCCGAGGCGCCCCCCGAGCTGCGCCGCCACGGCACGGGAGAGGCCGTGGACTACCTCGTGAGGCGGGGCCAGGATGTCTTCGAGACGAAGGTCGTCCTCACGCCGTTCCGGCTGGGCTCGGCGTCGTACTTCTACTTCGCGTTCCTCGGTCTCCTCTTCTTCGTGCTCGGGGCTTTCGTGGTCTCGCGGCGCGCGGACGACCCGGCCGTGCAGGTCTTTTACGTCCTGTGCATTCTCTTCATGCTCTTCTTCATCTGCCGGCTGCGTCCGTCCAGCTACTACTGGATCGACTACGTCGTGCAGGTGGCCGGCACGCTCGCCCTCTTCCTCCTGCCGGCGGTGTTCCTGCACTTCTTTCTGCTTTTCCCGGCGAAGAAGACGTTCCGCTTCGCCGAGCGCGCGCCCGGCGAAGCGCCCGCGGCACCGTGGCTTTTCGCGCTCCAGCGCTTCCTGAACCGCTCGCCGCTTCTCCTGACGCTCCTCTACACGTTCCCGCCCGTGCTCTACGTCCTCCAGATGGCGGGCGCGGGGCGCGGTGTTCCGCGGCGGCTCATCTACGGCGCGCCGACCCTCAACTGGATCCTCCTCGCCGACTACCTCATCCTCGGCCTCCTCGCGCTCGCCCACACGTGGTGGGCGAGCGAGGACCGCGCGGCCCGCAAGCCGATCCTCGTGCTCCTCCTCGGCACCGTGGCGGGCATCGTGCCGTTCGTGGTCTTCGCCGTTTTCTTCCCGTCGCTCTTCCGCACGGACCGCTATCTCGCGTGGGGCGTCGTGCCGATGGCGCTCATTCCGCTCACGTTCGCGTACGCGATCGTGCGCTTCCGGCTTTTCGACGTCGAGGTCATCGTCCGCAAGTCGCTCGTCTACGCGATCCTGACGGCCGTTGTCACGGGCTTTTACGCGCTTTGCGTCGTGGCGGGGAACGCGCTCGTCTCGTCGGTCTCGTCGTCGACGCTCTTCTCGTCGCCCGCCTTCGCGTTCGGCTTCGGTCTCGTCGTCGTGCTCCTCTTCGACCCCGTGCGCCGGCGGATGCAGAGCGTCGTGGACCGCGTGTTCTTCCGCGACCGGGCGGACTTCCAGCAGGCGCTCCTGGACATGAGCCGTTCCGTCGTGTCACAGCTCGAGAGGCCAAAGCTGCGGGCGCTCCTGACGTCGCGCACGGCCGAGCTCCTGCGGCTCGAAAGCCTCGATCTCCTCCTGCCGCGCGGCGAGGACGGCGTCTTCACCGACGGCGCAACAGGCGGCGCGGGCCTGCCCGCGCTTCCGATGGGGGCGGTGCTTCCCCGGCTCGTCCTCGAGAAGGGCGCCCCCGTGAGGCTCGGCGAGCTGGAGGCCTGGATGCTCGACGCCGACTCCCGCGCTTTCGTGACGGCCGCCAGGCAAAGGTCCATCACCGTCATCCTGCCGCTCGCGACGCACGGCAAGCTGCTCGGGCTCCTCGCGGTGGGACGCAAGCGCTCGGAAGAGGACCTTTCGCGCGAAGACCTTGATCACCTGCTGACGATCGCGAACCAGGGCGCGCTCGGGCTCGAGGCCGCGGGCCTCCACGAGGAGCTCACGCGTCGGGCCGAGATGGAGCGCGACCTCGACATCGCGCGCGAGATCCAGACGAGCCTCTTTCCGCGCGAGCTGCCGCGCGTGCCGGGTGTGTCGTTCTTCGGCGTGAGCCGGCCCGCGCGCGTCGTCGGCGGCGATTTCTACGACTTCCTCGAGGTGGACGGCGACGTCGCGGCAGGCGGGCGCCTCGGCCTCGTCGTGGGCGACGTCTCCGGCAAATCGATTCCCGCGTCGCTCCTCATGGTCGCCGCGAAGGAGATCGTCTACGCCCGGGCGATGGCCGATCCCGATCCCGGCGTCGTCTTTCGCGAGTCGAACCGGCGCCTGTACGACATCAAGCGGCGGATGTTCGTCTCGCTCGCGTATTTTCTTCTCGACCCCAAAGCGCTTTCCCTCACGTACGCCTTCGGCGGCCAGCCGACGCCCCTCCTCGTGCGGGTCGGCGCGAACGGAGCGGTAGAGATCCCCGTTCCCAGGAACCGCCTGCCCCTCGGCGCGCTGCGCGACGTGCCCTACGACACCGTCACGTTCTACCTCGCGCCGGGGGACCTCCTCCTTTTCTACACGGACGGGCTGAACGAGGCGATGTCGGCCGAAATGGCACCGTACGGGGACGAAAGGCTCAAGGCCTCGTTCGTGCGCCATGCGCGGCGCCCGCTGCAGGAGCTCGCCGACGAGCTTCTCGAGGACATCCGCCAGTTCACCCAGGGCGCCGAGCAGTACGACGACCAGACCTTCGTGCTCATGCGCATCGGGTGAAAACTCCGGCGCCGCGGGCGCGTATCATCAAAGGGCCGCTCCTGCGGCCCTCGGAGGCTCCATGCCGTTCGCGTCCCGCCGCGCCCTGCGCCCGCTCACCCTTGCCCTCGTGGTGACGGGTCTCGCGGTGGCCGGGACCGCCGCGGCGTTCTTCCTCAGGACCCGCCGCGACGTCACGACCTCCTCCGAGGAGGCCCGGAAGGCCTACAACGAGGCGCGCGAGAACGACCTGAAGATGTACGAGCGCGAGGCGATCTCCGGGTACGCGACGGCGCTGCAGCACGACCCCCACTTCGTCATGGCGACGCTGCGGCTGGCGGACAAGATCCGGGGGCGCGACCCCGCGCGGGCAAAGTCGCTTCTCGCGTCCGCGGGGCGCTCGAGGGACCAGATCACGCCGCGCGAGCAGCTCATGCTGCGGATCTACGAGGAGCGGTGGGGGCGGCACGACGTCGCGACGCTCGGCGCGCTCTACGACGAGTACCTGCGTCGCTTCCCGGACGATCCCGAGGGCTATCGGATGCGGTGCGACTTCCTGGTGAGCCAGAAGCGCGGCACCGAGGCGCTCGCGGAGTACGAGCGGCTTCTCACCGTGAATCCGAACTACGCCATCGCCTACAACACGCTCGGCTACGCCAGCGCGGCGCGAGGCGACTTCGCGAAGGCCGAGGATTACCTCAAGCGCTACCGCTACCTTGCACCGGACCAGGCGAACCCTTTCGACTCGCTCGGCGAGCTCTATGTACTCGTCGGGCGGTACGACGAAGCCGAGGACGTCCTCAAGAAGGCGATCGCCATCAAGGGCGACTTCTTCCCCGCCTACGGCCACCTCGGGACCGTGGAAATCGGCCGGGGAAATCCCGCGAAGGCCGCTCAGTACTTTCTCAAGGCGTCGAACGAAGCCACCCAGCCCTACCTGCGCCTCGACTTCCGTTTCTATGCCTCGATCGCGCTTCTCGACGCGGGCGACGAAGCGGCCGCGCACAAGGAGAGGGACCGCTTCGCGGCGGAAGCCGCCGGCCTCCCGCCCGGACCGGAGGCCGAGCGGCTTGGCGCCCACATCGCTTTTTGTCAGGCGGCGTTTCTCGCGCTGAAGGGCGAGACGGCGGGACTCGACGCCCTGCTCGCGTCGGCGGCTGCGTCCTACGCGAAAGAGCCCGAAGCCGAGAAGAAGGGCGCGGAGCAGGGGATCACGTTGGTCCATGGAGTCGCGGCGGCCCGGTCCGGCCACTGCGAGGAAGCGGTGGCGCTCCTCCGGAAAATCCAGCAGCCGGAAGGCGAGTCCGGCCTCGGCGGCACCGAGTATTACCCGGCAAAGGACTTCGGCCACGTCCTCGTAGCCGGCTGCCTCCACGACCTGGGACGCAACGAGGAGGCGGAGAAGGAGCTCGAACCGCTTCTGAAGAGGAATCCGCGTTTCACTCCTGCCGTCGCCGTTCTCGCGCGTATCCGCGCCGGGAAGCCCGCCGCGGAAGGCCGGGTTGCCCGGGCTCCGGGCGCCCCCTGAGCCGTCGATGAGCGGCGCCAAGCCGCCCGCGCGCGATCTCGAGGCCTTCGCTCTCAAGAAGAAGGTGCTGCGCCTCGAGACCCTTTACGACGTGAGCCGCTCGCTCGCGGCCGCGCGCGACGAGAAGGCCCTCCTCGAGGAGATCCTCGCCCGCGCGGTCCCGGTCCTCGACGCGGCCCGCGGGTTCGCCGCGGCCTTCGAGGACGCCGAGGGCTCGGGGACGGTCGCCACTCTCGGGCTCGAGGCCGAGCCCGGGCCGCTCGCGGTCGCGTCGGATCCCTTCGTTCTCGACCTCGCGCGCGCGAAGACCTCCCTGGCCCGCGGCAAGGAGACGGTTCTGGACCACGCCGTCGGAAGCGTGGCGGGCGTCCCGTTCCTGTCGGGCGGGCGCGTGCTCGGCATTCTCGTCGTGCTCGACCGC
>JBGPDK010000107.1:0-11374 GCA_041482235.1 Thermoanaerobaculia bacterium
CGCGACCGCGAGGGCGGCGAAGAGCAGCCATGAGAGGGCCTGCGACCAGAAGAGCAGCCGGAAGCCCGGCGCGCGGGCGAACTGGGACGAGGCGTCGCGGAGGACACCCTTCGCGAGGGACCACGCCGGAGTCGCCGACAACCCCCACGCCTCCTTGCTGCGGACGTAGAGGAGCGGGTCCCCGAACCTGAGAGAGAGCCACGCCGGATACGCGAACGCGCCCCCGAGCGCGAGGGCGAGCCCCGCGACCCGGGCCGCGAGCCGCCGACCCGACCGGACCTGCTCGAGAGCGAGAACCGCGAGCGGGACCAGGATGAGGACACCGAGAAACCGCGTCGCGGCGGCCGCGGCGCCGCAGAGGCCCGCGAGGAACCAGCGCTCGCGGCGGGCCGCGAGGAGCGCCCCCGCGGTCGCGAGGAGGAACAGCGATTCGCTGTAGAACGCCGCGAGGAAGAACGCCGTCGGGTAAAGGAGGAGCGCCGCGGTCGTGCCCTCCGCGAGGCGCGGGACGCCCCACGCGTCGCACAGGCCTCCGATCACGAGGAGCGAGGCGAGCAGGCAGACGATGGAAAGCGCGATGCCCGTCGGGAACGGCGCCGTGCCGAGCGCGCCGGAGAGCCCGCGGACGAGCAGCGGATAGAGCGGGTAGAACCCGAACGTACCCTCCGTTCCGCGCGGGGACGGGGAATAGCCCACCGTCGCGATCTGGAAGTACCACCCCGAGTCGAAGCGCGCGAGCGGCGGCGCGGCGGCGGCGGTCGCCGCGTCCCAGTCGGCCGGTGCCGGCACCGGGAGGCGCGAGGCGGCCTCAGCGAAGAGAAGCACGAGGACGCTCCAGGCCGCGCCCATGGCCGCGAGACGTACGGAAGTTCGGCCCCGCCCGGCCTCGCTCGTACTCACGCCGGTTCCGGCAGGAACGGCACGGCCCGCGCCGCGAGGCGCGGCGGGAGGCGGCGGGCGATCGCTTTCCGGATATCGCCGGGGCTCGTGCGCAGCGTCAGGTGCACGAGGACGACGACCTCGTTCTCGAAAAGGTCCGCCCGCTCGGCGATCTCGTCGAGGTGGGTGTGCTTCCACTCCATCGAGCGCGCGCGGTCGCTCTCCTCCACGAACGAGCACTCGAGGAGGAGCACCTTCGCCGTAAAGAACGAGCGCGGCGCGCGCGCGAAGACTCCGGCACCCGTGTCGCCCGAGTAGGCGACGAGGGGAATCGCGACCTTCTCCGCCACCGCCTCGCCACGTGCCGCGGCGTCGCGGATCTCCTCCGAAGGATGCCCCGCGAAATCGGGCCGCAGGCGGTTTCGGATCTCGGAGGCGACGAAGCCGAGGGTCGGGACGCGGTGGTCGGTCTCGAAGGCCTCGACTTCCAGATCACGCCTCAGGTTCACGCGCGCGCCGCTCTCCATCGCCTCGACGCGCGCGTCATACCGCACGGCCTCGAGAGCCTCGTGGAGCGCGAGGATCTTCGTCCACGCGGGCACCCCCGCGGGATGCGTGTATACCGCGCCGCCCGGAAGGCGCAGGAGCCTGCGCTGCGAGCACCAGTAGGCAAGGCCCGCGCCGTGGTCGAGATGCGCGTGCGAGAGGAAGATGTTCGACACCGGGACGAGCTCGGCGGGCGCGCGGCCGAGGTCGAAAGCGAGATGCAGCGTGGGCACGTGAAACCACGTCTCGCGCCCCGCCACCGAGACGCCCCGGATGTGCAGGCCCGCCCACGTGGCCTCGACGAGCCTCCCCCGAGCCTCGGGACTCACGGGCGCAGGATACGCTGCCGTCCTATACTTCTCCCTCACCGGAAAAGCCGGAGGGGACCCATGGCCCTGTTCAACCACGCGACGAAGGAGTTGACGGCCAAGATCGTCTACTACGGTCCCGGTCTGTGCGGAAAGACGAGCAACCTCAAGATCCTCCACCAGCGCCTCGAACGCGGCGCGGGCAAGCTGCTGTCTCTTTCCACGGCCCAGGATCGGACGATCTACTTCGACCTTCTTCCCATCGAGCTCGGGAACATCAGGGGTTATACGGTGCGCTTCCAGTTGTGCACCGTTCCCGGACAGGTCTTCTACAACGAGACGCGCAAGATCGTCCTGCGCGGCGTGGATGGGCTCGTGTTCGTCGTCGATTCGCAGTGGTCGATGCTGTCGCACAACCTCGAGTCGTTCCAGAACCTCAAGGAGAACCTCCACGAGGACAAGATCTCCTTCGAGACGCTGCCGGTCGTGATCCAGTACAACAAGCGCGACCTCCCGAGCGCGCTGTCGGTCGAGGCCCTGCAGGACTCGCTCGATTTCCACTCGTATCCCTACGTGGAAGCCGTGGCCCCGGAAGGCACGGGCGTCGTGGAAACGTTCAAGCTCGTCAGCAAGCTCACGTTCGTCGATCTCCTGCGACGCCTTCAGCGCGGCTGGCAGCCGCCGGCCGAGGAATTGGCGCCCGTCCCGGAGGAGGCGCCCGTTTTCGTCATCGCGTCAAAAGCGGACGAACTCGGGAGTCGCAATGGACCGCGGGACGCGGAAGCCGAGGCCTGGCTCCCGTCCGCCGAAGGGGCGTTTCCGGACCTCACGGACGACTCGAACAGGTTTTCACCGGCTCCGTCCGCCGAGATATCGCCGGCCTCCGCCCCGCAGGACGCGCCGCAGCCGGCGAGTCTCGCGCCCGACGTCCTGCTGGCAGCCCTCGCAGCCGCGCTCCCCGCGACAACCGCGCCCTCGGAACCGCCACCCCCTGAACCGCCGCCCCCTGAAGCGCCGTCCCCTGAAGCGCCGTCCCCGGTACCGGCGATCGCGCCACCGGCGCCCGCAATGCCCGCGCACGCGAGGCCGTTCTCGGTGGAAGAGAAGCTGAACGCGGTGCTGGCCGAGGCGCGCAAGTCTGCCGGGCGAATGTCCGGGATGTACCACCGTCCCGAGCTTCTGGAAGGGAACACACAGGAGATCCCTGGAGCCCAGGTCCCCGAGCGCCGGCTGGAGGAAGCGATCGCCGGCCTCCGCGCGGAGATGAACGACGAGATCGCCCGCCTGCGCGTGGAGCTCGCCGCCGCTCGGGCGGTCGCCTCGAGCGCGGAGACCGCCTCGGCTCAGGCCGTCGAACGCGCGCGCCGCCTGGAGGACGTTCTCAAGCAGGCCCTTCACGGCCTCGCGGGCTGACGGACGTCAGGAAGGCCGTTTCAGCGACGCGCCCGAGGCGAGCTTCCTCGCGAGCGCGAGGCGCAGCACCGTGCCCTGCTTCTCGGAAAGCCCCACGAACTCCCCACCCGCCCGGTAGAGCAGCAGGCTTCCGCCCTGGCCGTCCGAGGCGAATCCACCCGCGCGGCAGCGCGTCACGCGCACGAGCCCCGAAAACGGGACGCCACCGAAGGTCGCACTGAGGTCGTAGGTCGAGCCCGGGCGAAGCGTCGAGGAGATCTCGAAGAGCAGACCGGTCTCGGAAAGGTCCAGGATCTCCACGGGAATCGTCGACTTGATCTGACCGCGCGTCCCTTTCGACATGGGAGTGCGCGGCGAGCGCCTTTTTTCGTTACCCACGTTGCCTCGTGTTCCGGACCAATGAGTTTACGGGACCGGCGGCCCGCGTCAATCTGTCAGCTCGTGAGCGTCTCGAGAAAGCGCGGATCCTCGCGCCAGCCCGGCCGGGCCGCCACGACGAGGTCGAGAAAGAACCGGCCTCCGAGAGTTTGTTCGAGCTCGAGGCGGGCCGCGGTGCCCGCTTCGCGCAGAAGCCTCCCGCCCGCGCCGAGCACGATGCCCTTGTGGCCGTCGCGATCCACGACGACGGTCGCCCTGACGACTGTGAGGTTCTTCGCCTCGTCACGCCTCCACTCCTCCACGAAGACGCCGAGGCCGTACGGGATCTCCTCCCGAGTCCTCTCGAGAAACTTCTCGCGGATGAGCTCGGCCGCGCGCGTTTTCGGGTCGGCCGTCGTGAGCGTCGAGCTCGGGAAGAGATCGTCGCCCTCGGGGAGATGGCGCCTGATCGCGGGAACGAGGGCGTCGAGCCCCTCACCCGTGAGGGCGGAGACCGGGACGATTTCCTCGAAGATCCCCGCTTCTCCGAACGCGGCCATCCGGGGAAGAAGGGCGGCCTTCGAGACGCGGTCGATCTTGTTCAGGACCGCGATTCGCGGCCCCGGCGCGCGCGCGAGGAGGTCCAGAGCGAAACGATCTCCGCCGCCGGACGGCGCCGAGACATCTACCACCAGCAGGCGAACGTCCTCCTCCCGGAGCGCCTCGAGCGCCTCGCCCATCATGACCTTGTTCAGGCGGTGGAGCGGCTTGTGGAGGCCCGGGGTGTCGACGAACACGATCTGGCCTTCCGCGTCGGTGCGAATGCCGAGGAGCCGGCGCCGTGTCGTCTGGGGCTTGTCCGAGACGATCGCCACCTTCGTCCCGACGAGGGCATTCAGAAGCGTGGATTTCCCGGCGTTCGGACGTCCGACGACAGCCACCGTGCCGGACCGCCGGGCCGGCGCGCTCACGGCTCCGGCTTCCTTCCCTGCTTCGCGGGGTCCTCCCATCGAACGCGCACGCGGTGGATCCGCCTGCGGTCGGCCTCCTCGACGAGGAAGAGAAGGCCCGCCTCGTGCGCCGTCTCGCCGGCCTTCGGGATGCGCCCGAGACGCTCGGAGACGAGACCGGCCACGGTGTCGTACTCGTCCGAGGGAAACGTCACGCCGAACAGGCTCGCGATCTCCGGGACCCGCACGCGTCCCGCCACCGAGTACGAGCCGTCCTCCTGCGCCACGATCGGAGGCTGCTCGTCCTCGTGCTCGTCCGCGATCTCGCCCACGAGCTCCTCGACGAGATCCTCGAGCGTCGCGAGACCCGTGACGGCCCCGTATTCGTCCACGACGATGGCGAGCGGCTGACGGCGACGGCGGAAGTCGGACAGGAGCGTCGCGACCGTTTGCGTCTCGGGCGCGAAGAAAACCTGCCGCGCGAGCGGGCGCGCCGTCGCCGGCGGGTCCGGCCGGCGCAGCACCGTGAAGACGTCCTTGACGTGGACGACGCCGACCGGCTTGTCGATCGAGCCTTCGACGAGAGGCAGGCGCGTGAATTTCGTTTTCGCGAAGAGGTCCGCCACCTCGTCGAGCGGCGCGTCCGCCTCCGCGAACACGACGTCGGGCCGCGACGTCATGACCTCGCCAACCGTGCGGTCCCCGAAGTCCACGGCGCGGGTGACGAGCTCCTCCTCGTGCTTCTCGAGGAGCCCTTCCTCCCGCGCGACGTCGAGAAGCGCGCGCACCTCGGCATCCTTCGTCGCCTCCTCTTTCTCCGGAGCCGGCGCGCCGTGCGCCTCGGCTTCGTCGGTCTCCTTCTCGACGAGGCGCGACAGCACCGGGTAGAGCGGCGCCGCGAGGAAGTCCACGGCCGGGATGACCCAGGAGAAGGACTGGAGGAGCGCGTCCCCACCTCGGCGGGCGACCCAGCGGATGACGAGGCTTTCCGCGACGATCCAGCCGAGGAGGATGACGACGGCCGAAAGCAGCCAGGGCTCGCCGACGTTGAGGCCGGCGAGCGCCGATCCGAGGCACAGGAGCCCCGCGAGAACGGCGCCTTGCGCCGTGAGACGCACGGCGATACGCGAGACACGCACGTGCTCGGAGGCGAGGAGCGTCCCGAAACGCGACGGGTTTGCTTCGAGAAGAGCCTTTCGCCGGAGGACCGAGAGGCTCTCGAGCGCCTGGGCGAAACCCGAAAAGAGAATATAGATGACCGCGAAAAACGCGGCAAAGAGGAGCGCGACGCCGGCGCCCACGGCAAAGCCGGTCACGGCACGCCGTCCGGGCCTTCGCCGAAGGCCAAGAGGAGGATCCGCCGCTGCAGCCGGAGCATCGTGCCGTCGTCCGTCTCGTGATCGTAGCCGAGAAGATGGAGAAGGCCATGCGCGAGGAGGATTTGCACCTCGCGCCCCAGGGCGTGCCCGCGGCGCAGCGCCTGCCGGGCCGCGCAGGGCACGTCGATGACGAGATCGCCCAGGAACTCCCCGCGCCGCGCGGCGGCACGGGCGGAAGATGCTTCGAAAGAGGGGAACGAGAGGACGTCCGTCGGCTGGTTAAAGTGGCGGAAACTGCGGTTCAGCGTCCGCATGCGGGCGTCGCCGCAGAGAAGGACCGAGAGAGAACCGCGCTTCGCACGCGCTTCGAATAGAAGGCGGCGGGTCCAGGCCTCGACGCGCGGCGCGGCCGGCGCGCCGGAAACGGCCACGAGGACATCGACGGCGCCGATGGCTCCGCCCGCCCGCGATTGCGCTCTTGCTCTCTTCACCTTCTAAGAAATCTTCCGCGCTGACGAAAACCGGAACGCTACCCGCCAGACTGCGCCGGAGTCTTGCCGTTCCCGTTTCCGTTTCCGTGACCGTTCCCGTTCGCGGCAGCGGCGGCATCGTCGGCCTTCTGTTTCTCGAAGATCTCGTAGGCGCTCACGACGGACTGCACGATGCGGTGGCGCACGACGTCGCGGTGATCGAAGCGCACGAACTTGACGCCCTCGACGTTCGCGAGGACGCGGTCGGCCTCCTTGAGGCCCGAAATCTTCCCCTGCGGCAGGTCGATCTGCGTGACGTCGCCGGTGACGACGGCCTTGCTGCCGAACCCGAGGCGCGTGAGGAACATCTTCATCTGCTCGGACGTCGTGTTCTGGGCCTCGTCCAGGATGACGAAGGCGTCATTGAGCGTGCGGCCGCGCATGAAGGCGAGCGGCGCGACCTCGATGATGTTGCGCTCGAGCATGCGGCCGACCTTGTCGTAACCGAGAATGTCGTACAGCGCGTCGTGCAGCGGCCGCAGGTACGGGTTCACCTTCTCGGCAAGGTCGCCCGGCAAGAAGCCGAGCTTCTCTCCCGCCTCGACGGCGGGACGGCAGAGGACGATGCGCTTGACCTTCTTCTCGAGCAGCGCGGCGGCGGCCATGGCGACGGCGAGGTACGTCTTGCCCGTGCCCGCCGGCCCGATCGCGAACACGATGTCGTGCTCGAGGATCGCCTGCAGATACTCCTGCTGGCGCACGTTCCGGGGGGACACGACCTGGCGCAGCGCCGGCCCGACGGAGCGGTTCTCGAAGAACTCGACGAGCGACGTCGACGGCTCTTCCTTCAGGATACGGATCGCCGCCTCGAGGTCGGGCTTCTTCGGCGTGTAGCCGCGCTCGATGAGCTTCGAAAAATCCGAAAGGAGCCGCGTCGCGAGCGCCGTGCTCTCCGGGTCGCCCGAGACGGAAACCTCTCGCCCGCGCGCGGCGATCTCGACGCCGAAGGCGTCCTCGAGGAGCCGAAGGTTTTCGTCGTGGACACCGAAGAGCGCGCCGAGCCCCGCCTCGGGAAGGGTGAGCGGTATGGAGTCGGGTCGGATGTGAGTGCGCGCCTCCGGGAAGAATCTTAACAGTCCCGCGCGCAGGGGGTCAACGGCCCCCTCTCACGCGGCTTCGCTCGCTCCGTCCTTCACGATGCGGCCGTCATGGGTCTCCACGATGCGGCTGGCGCGGCGGGCGAGGCTCATGTCGTGCGTGATGACGATGAGCGTGCCGCCGGCGCTCCAAAGCTCGGTGAAGAGGCTCATGATGTCGCTGCCCGACGCCGAATCGAGGTTTCCGGTGGGCTCGTCGGCGAGCAGGATGTCGGGCCTCATCGCGAGGGCCCGCGCGACCGCGACGCGCTGCATCTGGCCGCCCGACAGCTCCGTCGGCTTGTGCTCGAGCCGGTCGGAGAGACCCACCTTCGAGAGCAGCTCGGCGGCGCGGGCGCGCCGCTCCTTCAGCGGCACGCCACCGAAGAGCATCGGCATCTCGACGTTCTCCTGCGCGGAGATCTGCGGCAGGAGATTGAAGTTCTGGAAGACGAACCCGACCCGGCGGTTCCTCACGTCCGCGAGTGCGTCGCGCGAGAGCCCCGACACGGCCTCGCCGCCGAGCCGGTAGTCGCCGCTCGTGGGCGTGTCGAGGCAGCCGAGGAGGTTCATGAGCGTCGACTTCCCGGAGCCTGAAGGCCCCACGATCGCCACGAACTCGCCCTTTTTCACCTTGAAGCTCACGCCCTTCAGGGCCTCGACCTTCACCTTTCCGGTGTCGTAGACCTTGCGAATGTCGTCCATGGCGATGATGTCGTCCGAGGCCGGTTGAAGGGCGTGTCCGTTCCGGGCCATGGCGTCTCCTTTCGCTCTACTCGTAGCGCAGCGTGGCCGCGGGGTCGATCGCGGCGGCGCGCCGCGCCGGGAAATACCCGGCGAGAAGGCCGATCGCGCCGAGGATGGCCGCCGTCCCTGCCGCGATGAGCGGCGACAGAGTCGGCCGGCCGAGGAACGCGAGCACCCGATTCGAGCCGTCCGGGATGAGGCCGAGGCCGGTGACGATGAGGATTGCGATCACGAGGCCCGCCGTGCCCCCGACGAGCGTGTAGGCGAGCCCCTCGAGGACGAACGGCCACGTGATCCACCGCGCCTTCGCTCCGAGAGCCATCTTCACGCCGATCTCGCGCGTCCGTTCCTTGACGACCGCATACATGATGTTCGCGACGCCGATGCCGCCGACGAAGAGCGTGAGGACTCCGATGATCCCGAGGAAGATCTCGATCCCGAGCGAGACCTTCTGCCCGTTCTGCGAAGTCTTCACGATGTTCCACGTCGCGAGCGCCCGCTCGTCCGTGGGGTCGTAACCGTACTTCGCGCCGAGGATCTCGTTCAGGCGCATCAGCGCGCCCGCCATGTCGCCCGGCGTCCGAGACTGGATGACGAGCACGTTCAACCGGTCCCGGCCGAAAATCGCCTTGAACGTCGTCCACGGAATGACGGCATGGCTCTGGTCGGGCCCGCCGTACACGCCCATCTGGGTCTTGTGCTGCATGACGCCGATGACCGTGAACGGCGAGTTGTTCACGAGGAGCGTCTTTCCGACCGGATCTTCCTTGCCGAAGATGTCCTTCGCCATCTCGTCCCCGAGGAAGAGGACACGGCGCTTCTCGGCCTCGTCGGCCTCCGTGAAGAATCGCCCGCCCGCCTGCGGATAGTGCTTGCGGGTCTCGCCGTAGATCGTGTTCGTGCCGAGGACGCGGCCGTTCACGGTCTTGCGCCCGTACGTGATGGCCGTTCGCCACGACACGACTTCGCCGATGACGGCCGGGAGCTCGGGCATGCGGTCGGCCACGAATGACACGTCGTCCGTCGTGAGGCGGATCGGGCGGCCCGGCGGCATCCCCTTCCAGGGCTTGGAGGTCTCGTTCGGCCACATGACGGCGAGGTTCTCGCCCGTGGAGCGGCGGTTGCGGTCCATCTGCCGCTTCAGACCTTCGCCGAACGAGAGGAGAAGGAGGATCGCGACCGTGCCCCAGGCGATCGCCGCGATCGTCAGGAGCGCGCGCTTCTTCGCGAGCCGCGAGGATTGCGTGAAGAGGGTCAGGACGACGGGGAGGGTCCGGCCGCCCGTCACAGCTTCATCGCCACGACCGGGTCCAGCCGCGACGCCTCGCGCGCCGGGAACCACCCGGCGAGCAGCCCGATGAGCCCGAGGATGCCGATCGTGATCGCCGCGACGAGAGGCGAGACCTCGGGGATCCCGACGGAATCCGTGAAGCCGAGCTTCGGGAACGCGGCGCAGATTCCGAGGGAGACCCCGAAGCCGATGAGGCCGCCCACGGCCGTCACGAGGAGCGTCTCGAGGAGGAACTGGCCGAGGATGAAGCGCTGCTTCGCCCCGAGCGCCATCTTGATCCCGATCTCCTTCGTCCGCTCCTCGACGACGACGTTCATGATGTTCGAGACGCCAATCCCGCCCACCACGAGGGTCAGGGAGCCCACGATGCCGAGGAAGCCGGTGAAGGCGAGCATGAACGTGTCGAAGAACTTGAACTGCCCCGTCGTGTCCCACACGGAGAGGGCTTCCTTGTCCTTCGGGTCGAACTTCTTGCGCTTGCCGAGGATCTCGAGGATGCGGGCCGTCAGCCGATCCGTCTCGAACGCCGATTTCGCCTGGTAGATGACGTTGTTCACGTATTTCTCGCCCGTGAGGGCGCGGTACGTGGTGCCCGGGATGCAGGCCTTGTCGTTGTCGCGTCCGCTGTAGCTCGAGTCCTGCAGCTTCGGCTTCAGGACGCCGACGACGAGAAACGGCGAGTTCCCGAGCATGACGGTCCTCCCGACGGGGTCGTCCTTGCCGAAGACGTTCTCGGCGAGCTTGTCGCCGAGGAAGAGGACGCGGCGCTGCTCGTCCATGTCCGTCGGGTCGATGAAACGGCCCCCCTCCTTCGGGATGAGATTCCGCATCCGGCCGAACTCGGGCGACACGCCCGACACGTCGACGGGCCACGTCTTGAGGTCGAGGTGGAGCTTCATCGAGTGGTCGTACTCGCTCGAGACGCCCGCGAGCCCCTCGGCCTCGCGGCGGATTGCGTCGATGTCCTCCTCCATGAGGCGGATCCTGCGGCCCTTGCCGAGGCCCTGATACGGGACGGACGTGAGTCCCGGCCACGCGATGCAGATGCGGTCTCCGAGCCCCGCCGTGTTCTTGATGAGCTGTTTCTTGAGCCCGGTGCCGAAGGCCAGGAGCAGCGTCACGGCGACCGTTCCCCACACGATCCCGAACACGGTCAGAAACGTCCGCAGCTTCTGGCTGCGCACGTCGCGGAGGAGCTGGCGGAAGACCTCTTTGATCGTCGTCACGGGTTGCTAAGAGATTTCCTTCGGCGGCCGCTGAACGACCTTGTCGCCCTTCTGGACACCCGAGACGACCTCGACGTTCATCCCGTCCGAAATCCCGAGCTTCACCTCGATCTTCTTCGGCTCGACCTTGCTGCCCTTCGCCTTCTCGTCCGGGATCTCGACGAAGCTCTTCTTGCCGCCGTCCTCGAACAGGACGAGGCGCTCGGGGATCGTGACGACGTCCTTCTTCTCGCGGATGATGAGGTCCGCGTTCGCCGAATAGCCGGCGCGGAGCGTGGGGCCGCCCTCCTTGCGTTCCAGTTCGATCTCGACGTCGAAGAGCGTCGCGCCCTCCTTCTGCTGCGCCTGCGGGGCGATGCGCGAGACCTTGCCCGTGACGACGTCCGTGGGGAGCGCGCCGACCTTGATCCGCGCGGCGAGAGACACATGGAGCTTGCCGACGTCGATCTCGTCCACCGTGCCCTTGAAGATGAGGTCGCCCATGTCGGCGACCGTCGCCATCTCCGTGCCCGGCTGGTAGGACGTGAGGGGCACGACCGGGTCACCCGGGTTCACGGTCCGCGTCAGGATCGTGCCGGCGGCCGGCGCGCGGATGATCGACTCGAAACCCGTCGTCTCGGTCTTCGCGAGGCGGCCCTTGCGCGTCAGGTCCCTGTCCTGCTCGGCCTTCACGAGGGCGATCTTCGCGAGCTCGAAGCTCTCCCGTTTGCCGTCCACGTCGGACTTGGGGAG
>JBGPDK010000108.1:0-11310 GCA_041482235.1 Thermoanaerobaculia bacterium
CCCACCCTCGGGGCCTTGCCGTTCCGCCCCCAGCTCGCGCGGACCCACTTCCCGCAGTCGTCGATGTCCGTGATGACGTTCAGGCGCTTCGCGCCGTCGTCGGCCTCGAGCCACGCCTTGCCGTAGCCGTCGCTCCCGCGCACGTTGGGCTCGACATAGATGAAGCCCGCGTCCACGAACATCTGCGCGTACGTCGAGAAGCCGGGCGTGGCCTGCCCCTCGGGCCCGCCGTGGAACTCCACGATGACCGGGCACGGGTCGTGAGACGGGTTCTCGCCCGGCGCGCAGCCCTTCGGAAAGCGGACGAACATCGGGATCTTTGTGCCGTCGCGGGCCGGATACGTCAGGAGGCTCGCGGAGACGAACGCCGGAAGGTCCACCTCGGGGGCCGACGGAAGCACCCACTGCGTGAGCGTCTTCTTCTGCCAGTCCCAGACATAGCTCGTGCGCGGGGCCTGCGCGGTCTCGACGCCCAGCGTCACGAAGCGGCCGTCCCTCGTCGCGGAACCGGCATAGACGTGGTCGGCGTCCTTCGGGAGCGGCAACTCCTCCACTGCAAACGTCTTCGCGTCGAGGGCTGTGAGCCGGGCGTAGCCGCCGTCGTTCAGCGCGGCGTAGACGTGCCGCCGGGCTGGGTCGATCGCGAAGCCCGAGACGTCCATCCCCGCCGGCGCGAGCACCTCGGCGAAGCTTTTCGCCGACGCGTCCGATCCGATCTTCCAGCGGTAGAGGCGCCGGAACTCCCCGAACTTGTTAGTCCTCACGAGAAGCTCTCCCGGTTGCGCGGCATAGGCGGCGTCGTACTCGGTCGCCTCGCCGGCCCCGAGAAGGGGCGCGAACGCCTTCGTCGCAGGGACGTACTCTGCGAATTCCGTGGAGAGGGCGCCCGTCGCCTTGACGAGGAGGAGGCGCAGGTCGGGTCCCGTCCCCCGGTGGTCGGCCACGGACCAGAGCCCCTTTTCGCCGAAGACGAGCTCTCGTGTCCCCTTGGCCAGGTCGTACCGGTAGATCGCATAGCTGTCGGGCGCAACGTCGTTCGCGTGGAAATACAGCTCCTTCGCGTCATCGCTCACGAAGTCGAAGAAGGTCTGCACCTTCTCGGTCTTCTGCACGGTCCTGAGCGGGCCGCCGTCTGCGGGCTGGAGGTAGAGCCCCGGGTTCTCCTGCCCGCCCACATCGCGGGAGAGGACGAGCCACTTGCCGTCGGACGTGATCCCCTCGACGGTCGTTCGGTCCTCGCCGCCCGTCATCTGGACCGGGAAGCCCTTCGGCGCGTTCAGCCGGAAGACCTGCGGCGTCCCCGTGATGCGCCAGCCGAAGTAGAGGCGCGAGCCGTCCGGCGCGATGAAGCCGAGGCCCGGGGCCCGCACGTCGAGCATCGTCTGGATACGACGCGAGACCGCCGCGTCGAGCGGCGGCGCCGCGTACTTCGCGACGAGCTCGGGTGGGACGCTCTCGGCACCGAGGCCCTTGTAGGACGGCTGCTGGGAAGAAGCGGACGAACCCGCAACGAGAAGCGCACCGAGAATCGCTGAAGCGGACGCACCCTTCATGGAAGACTCCTTCGAAGATTTCTTCGAAGGTCAATACGCCGGAGGAGGGAACAGGGTTTCTCGGGTGCACGCACCCTGCGCCCCCTCTTCCCCTTCTAAGAAATCTTCCTCCGTGCCTCGGAGTCAGGACTTCCTTGGCAGGCGCTTCTTCTCGAGCTTCACGAGGACCGTGTACTCGGGGTCGACGAGCTGGATGATGGGCGCCTTCGCGTTCTGCGACACGAACTGGTAGGCATCGAGCTCCGTCAGGCCCGCCGCCTCGCGCACCCAGCCCACCATCGCCTTGAACGCGACGCGGGCGGCGTCCTCGAGCGGCCGCCCGGCGCCCACGAACATGACCTCGTCCGCGTTCTCGATCTTCGGCACCGGGGTGAACCGGCCTTTCACGAGGTCCACGATCAGCTCGACGTTCATCGCGCCTTCGATGGCCGCTCCCATGATCTCGCCGTCGCCCATCGCGAAGTGCCCGTCGCCGAACGACACGAAAGCGCCGGGGACGTTCACTCCGAGGGAGACCGTGTTGCCCGCCCTCACCTCGGGGCAGTCCATGTTGCCGCCGAAGGGGCCCGGCACGATCGTGGATCGCGCCTCGCCCATCGAGGGCGCGACGCCGAGGCACCCGAGGAACGGCGCGAGCGGCACCTCCCACGCGAGCTTTCCGTCGCCTGACGTCGTGCGCGCGACGTTCTTCTTCGCGTCCACTTCGTAGCGCCAGGTCGTCTCCGGAAAGTCCGGCCCGAGGATCGCCGTGCGGTCCGTGCCGACGAGCGCGCCGAAGCCCGGGGAGAACGCGGACACCGCCCACGAGCGGGCGGGCTCGAGCTTCAGGATTCGAATCGCGAGCGTGTCGCCCGGCTCGGCGCCCTCCACGTAAAACGGCCCCGTCTGCGGGTTGTCGTGCCCGGGCGCCATCACCTTCGACGGCAGGTCCGCGGGCGTCTTCACGGCACCGTCGAAGCAGTCCTCCGTCCACGTGACGATTCGAGTGCCGGGCCGGATGCGCTGGAGAGGCTTCGCGCCCCCGAACGTATACGTGAGCTCCTCGTGCTTCGGCACCCAGCGGAGGACGGGAGGAGCGGCGGGCGAGGTCGCGGCGACCTGGAGGAGAAGCGCGGCGAGAAGCATGGCGCGGACGTTATCAGGCTCCGGACGCTGGTAGCTTGGAGCCCTCGCGCGAGCGCGCCGTCGCGTTCGAGGCGTTCCGCCTGGACGAGGAGGCTTTCGTTCACGGCGAGGGCTCCTTCGGCGCGCGGCCTGCAGGATGCCGCTTGATACGCTCGGATCGAGGTTGCACCCATTCGATCTTCCCGCGAGCCGAAGGAATCCCGCGGCAGCTTCACCGCTCTTCGCCTGCGCGTCTGGGGCGTGCTCGCGCTCGTGTACGTCGTCTCGTACTTCCACCGCCTCGCGCCGGCCGTCCTCGCGAAGGACCTCATGGCGAGCTTCGCGGCGACCGGCGTCGAGGTCGCGACGATGGCCGCGCTGTACCTCTACGCGTTCGCCGCGATGCAGTTCGTCGTCGGCGCGGCCGTGGACGCGTGGGGGCCGCGGCGCGCGGTGGCGGCGGGCGCGGCCATGATGGCGGCGGGCGGGGCGCTCTTCGCGGCCGCGCGCGTCCTGCCCGTCGCCTACGGAGCGCGCCTCGCCGTGGGCGCGGGCGCCTCGGTCGTGTTCATCGGAATGCTCAAGCAGGTGGGCGCCTGGTGGAGGCCGGACGAATTCGGCACGTGGTCGGGCCTCACGCAGGTCGCGGGAAACCTCGGCGGGCTCCTCGCGACGGCGCCGTTGGCGCTCCTCGTCGCCGCCCTCGGCTGGCGCGCGACGTTCGGCGGCGTGGCGGCGCTGTCGCTCGCCCTCGCGGGTCTCTGCCTCGCCCTCGTACGCGACCGGCCCGAGGACGCGGGCTTTCCGCCGCCCGTGCCGCGCGGAGCGGTCCCCCGCGTCTCGGTCGCGGAGGGCTATCGCACCGTCTTTGGCAACCGGAGGACATGGCCGATGTTCGCCGTCTTCTTCTGCCAGTACGGGACGTATCTCTCCTTCTCCGGCCTCTGGGCGGTCCCGTGGATGCGGGACGTCTACGGGATGACGGCGAAGGAATCGGCGGGGGTCGTGTCGCTCGTCAGCATCGGCGTCATCCTCGGCGCGCCCACGGCCGGCTTCCTCTCCGACAAGGTTTTCCGGGCGCGGCGCCTGCCCTACATCCTGTTCACGTTCGCCTACGCGGCCGTCTGGGCCTGCATCTGCGTTCCTTCCGCGGGGCCGCCGCGCGGCCTGCTCGGGCCGCTCTGTTTCCTCCTGGGTCTCGCGACGAGCTGCTTCACGCTCACGTGGGCCCTCGCGCGCGACGTGAATCCGCCGCGGTTCAGCGGCATCGCGACCTCCACGGTGAACGCAGGCGGCTTCCTGGGCGCGGCGCTGACGCAGAACGTCCTCGGCCGCATCCTCGATGCGCACTGGCTCGGCGTCCTCGAGGGCGGCGCGCGGCGCTATCCCGTCGCGGGCTATCGCGCCGCGTTCCTCACGAACCTCGGCATGCTTCTCCTCGCGTGCGTCCTCACGCTCGCGATCACGGAGACCTACGGAAAGCCCGCGCCGGACTGAGTCACACGCGTCCCGTACCCCTAGAATCCCCGCATGACGCGACGCCCCCCTTTCCGCCGTCCGGCGGCCGTCCTCTTCGTTCTCGCGCTCCTCGCGGCTTTTGCGGGGTCCGCATCCCATGCGCCCCTGCTGCTCGCCGCGGCCCCCGCCGAGACGCCGAACGGCGCCGAGATCCGGCTCGCGCTCGCGAAACTGAACGTCGTCGGCGGCGTCCTGTATGTCGCGGCTCACCCGGACGACGAGAACACGGCGTTCCTCGCGTGGGCTTCGCGCGAGAAGCTCGTGGACGCGGGCTACCTGTCGATGACGCGCGGCGACGGAGGGCAGAACCTCATCGGCACGGAGTCGGGCGAGCTCATGGGCGTGCTGCGCACGCAGGAGCTCCTCGCCGCGCGCCGCCTCGACGGCGCCAGACAGTTCTTCTCCCGAGCGATCGACTTCGGCTATTCGAAAGGCCCGGAGGAGACGCTCCGAATCTGGGGGAAGGAGCAGGTGCTCGCGGACACGGTGCGCGTCATCCGCACGTTCCGCCCGGACGTGATCGTCACGCGCTTCCCGTCGACCGGCGAAGGCGGCCACGGCCACCACACGGCCTCCGCGATCCTCGCCGAGGAGGCGTTCAAGGCCGCGGGCGACCCGTCACGCTTTCCCGAACAGCTCGTGACGCTGGCGCCGTGGCAGCCAAAACGGCTCCTGTGGAACGTCTTCCGCTTCGGCGGCGACGCGCCACGCAAGGACCTGCCTGGGCAGATCACGGCCGACCTCGGCGCGTACAACGCGCTTCTCGGGCGCTCGTACACGGAGATCGCGGCGCTGAGCCGGTCCATGCACAAGAGCCAGGGCTTCGGCTCGGCCGAGCGCCGCGGCACGTGGCTGAACGACTTCAAGGTCGTCGCGGGCGCGCCCGCGGAGAAGGATCTCTTCGAGGGGATCGACCTCTCGTGGAAGAGGATCGAGGGAGGGCAGAAGATCGGATTGCTTTTGAAAGGGGCTGCGGATTCGTTCGATCCGCGCGACCCGTCGGCCGTCGTCCCCACGCTCGTGAAGGCATGGACGCTTCTCGGGCGGATGGCCGGCTCGGCAAGCGATCCGCACAATTCACCTTCTAAGAAAAACTCCGAAACGACCTCGCGAGACGGCAGCAGGCGCGAAGAGGGTCCGAAGCAAACCGATCCCCTCCTGGTCCGGAAGCAAAATGACATCGCCGACGCGATCCGCGCGTGCCTCGGCCTCTGGGTCGAGGCGGTGGCGACCGAGCCTTCCGCCGCGCCCGGCGCGAGCGTGAAGGTCGCCACGATGATCCTGAACCGCTCGTCCCGGCCCGCGACGCTCGAATCGGTGTCGGTCACGTACGCCGGAACGCCGGGAGAGGCCGGCGCCCTCGCGCCGAACGAGCCGCTGCGCCGCGAGATCTCCCTGACGCTCCCCGGCGACATCGACACGACGCAGCCGTACTGGCTCAGGGAGCTGCCCGGAAAGGGCCTCTTCACGGTGGCCGACCCGGCGCTCGTCGGCCTGCCCGAAAATCCGCCGCCGCTCGTCGCGCGCTTCACGGTGCGAGTCGACGGCGTCGCGATTCCGTTCGAGGCGCCCGTCGTCTTCCGCCGCACGGACCCCGTCAAGGGCGAGATGTACCGGCCCTTCGTCATCACGCCGCCCGTGACGGCCACGCTCGACGAGAAGGTCTACGCGTTCGGGACCGAGAAGCCGAAGAAGGTCCGCGTCACGCTCACGAGCGGCGCCGCCGTCTCGGGCGTCCTGCGCCTGAAGACGCAAGCAGGGTTCTCCGCGTCGCCCGCCGAGGTGCCGTTCGCGTTCACGGCGCGCGGCGAGGAGAAGCAGGTCGCGTTCACCGTGGCGCCGCCAGCGAGCGCGTCCGCGGCCACGCTCACCGCCGAAGCCGTCGTGGACGGGAAGGTTTTCTCGCGCGGCCTCGTGCGCGTCGACTATCCGCACATTCCGCTCCAGACGCTGTTTCCCCCCGCCGAGGCGAAGGTCCTGAGACTCGACGTGAAGGCGCCCCAGGCGCCCGTCGGCTACGTCATGGGCTCGGGCGACGAAGTGCCCGACGCGCTCCGTCAGATGGGCTACACGGTGACGCTCCTCTCGGACGACGAGCTCGAGAACGGCGACCTCTCGCGCTATGCCGCGATCGTCACGGGGATTCGGGCCTACAACACGCGCCCCCGCCTGAAGCTGGCCGAGGCGAGGCTCGTCGACTACGTCGAGAAGGGCGGCACGCTCGTCGCGCAGTACAACACGGAGAAAGATCTCGTCACGGAGCAGCTCGGGCCGTATCCCTTCAAGCTCTCCCGCGACCGCGTCACCGTCGAGGAAGCGCCCGTGAAATTCCTGAACCCCGCGAGCTCGCTCCTCGCCTTTCCGAACAAGCTGACCGCGGCCGACTTCGACGGGTGGGTGCAGGAGCGCGGCCTCTACTTCCCGGGCACGTGGGATCCCCGCTACGAGACGGTGATCGAGACGCACGATCCTCTCGAAAGCGACAAGCCCGGCGGCATCCTGTTCGCGCGGCACGGGAAGGGCGCGTTCGTCTATACCGGATACGCGTTCTTCCGGCAGCTTCCGGCCGGCGTCCCGGGGGCCTATCGCCTTTTCGTGAACCTCGTCTCGGCGGGCGTCCATCTGCAAATCAGGAGGACAGAATGAAGAGGATTCTGGGAGCCGCCATGCGCGCCGCTCTGGTTTTCGGGCTCGTGCACGCCCGGCCCGCCCTGACGACCCCGCCCCCCGAGACCAGGACCCTCCCGCGCCCCGAGAGCAAGACCTTCGTCGGCGAGATGGGCGAAAAAGGCAAGGAGAAGGGCGACAAGGACACGTACGAGTTCAAGGAGGGCCGCTTCCACTCCGCCGCGTGCGACAAGTATGGCTTCGGCGCCGCGCCCTACCTCGTCCAGCGCGCCGGCGGCAAGCTGATCTTCACCGTGGAGACCAGGAGCAAGAAGGAAGGAACGATGACGTGGAAGCTCACGCTGGACGGCGACACGCTCACCGGCGTCGCGATGTGGAAGAAGGGTGAGAACGCGCCCGTTGAGTATTGGGTGAAGGCCAGCCTCGGGAAATAGCCCGGCCTATTTCTTCCACTCCGCGATCTTCTTCTCCAGGGCAGCGACCGCCTCGGGGGACGGCTTCTGCTCGGCGGCCTTGCCGGCGGCGAGGGCCTTCTCGGCCGCGGCGACGGCGTCCTTCGTCTTCCCCTCGGCGGCGAGGGCGTTTGCCTTCGTCGAGAGGTTGCCGAACGTGGCCTTCGTGGCGATGGACTTGTCGAGCCACCTCGCGGCCTCGTCGAGCGCGTACTTGTTGTCGTAGAGATAGCGAGCCGCCGTGAGCGGCGTCTGCCAGTCGTCGGCCTTCGCCTTCGCGACGGCGTCTTTCGCGTTCGCGAGGAACTGCGCCTTCGTGTCGACGACGATCCCGACGCCCACGGCGAGCTTCTCCCACAGGAGCGCGAGGACCGCCGAGTCGGACGTGACCATCGGGAAGAGGATCGTGAAGGTCTCGTGCATCTCCGTCGGCACGGGCTTCACCTTGACGCGCAAAGCGTCGTTTTCGACCTTGTAGTCCGGACCTCCCGTCGACACCTTGCTGAAGATGACCGTCCACTCGGTCTTGCCGGGGATCGTGTAGAGGCCGTAGGAACCCGCGGCCAGCTTCTGCCCCTCGACCATGAGGTCGCCGTCGAACGTTATCTTCGTGACCGCGTTCGCGCCGGTGCGCCAGACCTTGTCGTACGGCACGAGCTCGCCCCAGATGACGCGCTCTTCCTTGCGCGTCGGGCCTTTCACGTGCGGCCGGCTGTAGGCGACCTCGATTTTCGTCACGCCGACGACCTGCGAGACCGTGGCGTTCGGGCTGGGAAGAGGCGTCGCGAGCTGCGCGAGCACAGGCGTAGCGGCAGCGGCGAGGACGGCGAGAAAGGCGGAGCGGCGCATCGTTTTCATTTCTTCTCCTCCGGAATCGACCGGATTCTACGCAAGGCGGTTAAGATGCGCCCGCCGAAATTCAACAAAGGAGTGATGTTTCATGAAGACACGCCGACTCGTCCCGTGCGCCCTCGCCCTCGCTCTCCTCGCCTCCCCTGCCGCGCGCGCGCAGGCGCCGACTTCCGGGTTCCGCGCCGAAGCCCTGGGCCAGCACGCCTACGGTGAGAAGCAGATCCTCGACCTGGCCGAGGCGACGCCCGCCGACAAGTACGGCTGGCGTCCCGGCGCGGGCGTGCGCTCGATCAGCGAAGTCTACATCCACATCGCGAGCGGGAACTACCTGTTCATGGGCTTCGCGGGCACCAAGGCGCCCGCCGGCCTCGACAGGGAGATGGAGAAGAACGTCACCGAGAAGGCGAAGGTGATCGACGAGCTCAAGAAGTCCTTCGCGCACCTGCGCGCCGGGATCGCGGCGACGTCCGACGCGGACCTCGACAAGCCCGTGAAGATCTTCGGACGCGACTCGACCGTACGCGGCGTCATGCTGGCGGCCGTCAGCCACGAGTTCGAGCACCTCGGCCAGTCCATCGCCTACGCGCGCATGAACGGCATCGTCCCGCCGTGGACGGCCGAGCAGCAGAAGAGAATCAAGGAAGAGATGGAGAAGAAGCCGGCCGACGCCCCCGCCAAGAAGTGACCCGGCTGGCCCTCGCCTCGCCGTGGCCGGGAGCGATGGGGTCGTGGCTCGGTTCTTTCCACGGTCACTCTCGCCGCACTTCTCATCCTCCTGGTCCGGCGGAGCGCACGAAAGCTCCCGAGCGGGTATCCTCCTCCCCATGAAGGGTGACAGGCGGCTGTTCACGTGTCCCGCGTGCGGGAAGTGCTTCTTCTACTGGGTCCTCGACGCCGTGCCCCAGCCGAAGGTGAAATGCTACTTCTGCAGCGTGGAGTCCTTCCCGCACGGTGAGCCGCCCGCGGCCCCCGCACCGGCTCCAGCGCCGGCTCCAGCACCAGCTCCCAAGCCGGCAGCCGCGCCGGCGATCGCAGCGGCTTCCACACCGGCAACTGCACCCGCTCCCGAGCCAGCCGCCGCGGCTCCGCCTGCCGAAGGGACTCCGGCGCACTGAGGAGTCGCGTGAGCGACGCGCTCGAAGCCCTCTCCGACGCCGTCCAAAAGGGCAACGCCGGAGCTGTCGAAGCGCTGCTCGATGCCGACCCCGCCCTCGTCAACGCGCGCCGCCCCGACGGATCCTCCTTCGTGCTCTTCGCGGTGTACTGCGGGCACGCCCACCTCGTGAACGTGTTCCGCGACCACGGCCGCGCCCTCGACCTCTTCGAGGCCACGGCCGCGGGCGACGGCCCCGCCGTGCGCGCGTTCCTCGCGACGGACCCCGCGGCGGCAAAGGCCGTCTCACCGGACGGATTCCCCGTCCTCGGTCTCGCGGTGTTCTTCGGACACGCCACGCTGGCCGACCTGTTTCTCGCCTCGGGCGCCGACCCGACCGCCGCGTCGACGAACGCGATGCACGTCACGCCTCTTCATGCGGCCGCGTCGCGCGGCGACGCCGCGATGGTCGAGAAGCTGCTCGAGAAGGGCGCCGACCCCGACGCCCGCCAGCAGAGCGGTTGGACGCCTCTTCACGGTGCCGCGTCGCAGGGAAACCTCGAGATCGTGCGCCTGCTCCGCGCCAGAGGCGCGGACGTCTCGGCCCGGACCGACGACGGCAAGACCGCTGCCGACCTCGCCGGCGAGCGCGGACACGCCGCGCTCGCCGAATCGCTGAAAACCTGAAGTTGTCTGCGAGCGCAGCTTCAGGGTGCAGGGACCCGGTAGACGATCTCCCCGCCCACGACGGTCATGCACACCCTCGTCGTGGGAATCTCCGCGTCGGGGGTCTTCGGGGAAATGATGTCGCGGTCGAGGACCGTGAAGTCCGCGTCGTACGAAGGAGCGATTCGGCCGCGCCGTGCCTCGGCGAATTCCGCCCAGGCGTTGTCCGCCGTGAAGAGCCGGAGCGCCTCGGCCCGGGTGAGCGCCTGCTCCCTCCGCCAGCCGCCCGGCGGTTTGCCCGAGAGGTCCTGCCGGGTGATGGCCGCATAGATGCCGAGAAGCGGATTCTCGGACTCCACGGCGAAGTCGCTTCCGCCCGCGAGCCTGACCCCGGAGCTCAGGAGATAGCGCCACGCGTAAGCGCCCGTGATCCGCTCGGGCCCGACGCGCGCCTCTGCCCACGGCATGTCCGAGGTCGCGTGGGTCGGCTGCACCGACGCGATCACGCCCAGCTTCGCGAAGCGCTCCGCGTCTCCCGGAGCGAGGATCTGCGCGTGCTCGATGCGCGGACGGGGATCGAGGGGGCGCACCGCGGCGAGCGCTTTCTCGTAAGCGTCGAGCGTGACGCGGTTCGCGCGGTCGCCGATCGCGTGCGTCCACACCTGAAAGCCGCCGCGAAGCGCCTTTTCGGCAAGCCGCTCCGTCTCCCCCGGCGGCGTCACGTCGAGGCCCCGGTTGCCGGGCGCGTCGCTGTAGTCAGCGAGGAGGGCGGCGCCGCGCGAGCCGAGCGCGCCGTCGGCGACGATCTTGAGAGCACGCACCGTGAGCCGCCCGGAATGAAGAGGTCCCTTCGCGATCGCCTCGTCGAGATTCCGCGGCCCCACGGTCGCGTAGACGCGAATCGGCATCTTCTGTTCGCGCGCGAGGGACGCCAGGATCTCGAGCTCCTCCGGATTCGAGCCCGATGCGTCGCCGACTCCCGTCAGGCCGACGCGGGCGCAGGCCTCGAGAGCGGCGACGTAGTCACGTCTCAGCTCGTCGGGCGTGGACTCGGGAATCGCGTTCCACACGAGGGCGGTCGCGTTGTCCACGAGGACGCCCGCGGGACGTCCGTCGTTCAGGCGCTCGATCCGTCCGCCGTCCGGGTCCTTCGTCTCCCTCGTCACGTGCGCGGCGAGGAGAGCCGCGTCATTCACCCAGAGCGCGTGCCCGTCCACGCGCCCGAGCACGACCGGATGGCGCGGCGAAACGGCGGACAGCTCCGCCGCCGTCGGAAACGTCTTCACGGGCCACCGGTTCTGGTCCCAGCCGCGCCCGTGAATCCACTCCCCTTCAGCGGCCGCCGCGGCCCGGGCCTTCACGCGAGAGAGGATCTCCTCCTTCGGAAGGCCGCGCAGATCCAGCGCGCGCCGGAGCGCGCCGAGCCCCCGCAGGTGGCCGTGAG
>JBGPDK010000109.1:0-11054 GCA_041482235.1 Thermoanaerobaculia bacterium
GGGCACCCGCTGGGCGCGAGCGGCGCGCGGCTGACGCTCACTCTCCTCAAGGAGCTGCGCCGGCGCGGCAAGCGATGGGGCCTGGCGTCGGCCTGCATCGGCGGGGGCCAGGGCATCGCATTGGTCGTGGAGGCGCTGTCGTGAGAAACGTGCGAAGAGCACCAGGAGATTTCTTTGAATGGGTAAGAGGGGCGCGGCAGGGGTTGGCCAATGCCTGAGATCCGAGAGGTCGGTGTTCTTGGCGCCGGGCTCATGGGCTCGGGCATCGCCGAGGTGTGCGCGAAGGCCGGGTTCGAGGTCGTCGTCCGCGAACCGACCGACGAGCTGCTCGCGAAAGGGCGCAAGCGCATCACGCAATCCCTTTCGAAGGCAAAGGAACGCGGCAAGCTGCGAGAGGAAGATGAATCCACGATCCTTTCGCGGTTGCACTTTTCTTCTTCGCTCGAAGCCATCTCCTCCTCCGATCTCGTCATCGAGGCGATCGTCGAGAACCTCGAGGCCAAGCGCGAGGTGTTCAAGGCGCTCGACGGGCTGTGTGCGCCGCACGCGATCTTCTGCTCGAACACGTCGTCGCTCACGATCGCCGAAGTGGCTGCCGCGACGGCGCGGCCGGACCGCTTCGCCGGGCTGCACTTCTTCAATCCCGTGCCGGTGATGAAGCTCGTGGAGGTCGTGCGGGCGATCGGGACGTCCGACGAGACGATCGCGCGCGTGATGGCGTTCGCGCGCTCGCTCGGCAAGGAACCCATCGCCGCCCGCGACAACTCGGGCTTCGTGGTGAACCGGCTCCTCGTGCCGTTCCTCCTCGACGCGATTCGAGCCCACGAGCAGGGCGCGGGCTCGCTCGAGGACATCGACACCGGAATGAAGCTGGGCTGCGCCCACCCGATGGGCCCGTTCGAGCTTCTCGACTACGTCGGACTCGACACGGTGCACGCCATCGCCGAGATCATGTTTCTGGAGTACCGCGAGGCGCGCTTCGCGCCGCCGCCTCTCCTCAAGCGGATGGTTCTGGCGGGACGATTTGGAAGGAAGACGGGAAGAGGATTCTTCGAATACGACGAGAAGGGAAACCGGAGGGCCCGAGAATGAGGATGATCGATCCCTACGTCATGGAGCTCGATCGCGAGGCCGCCTCGACGCGAAAGTTTCTCGAACGCGTGCCCGCCGAGAAGCTGACCTGGGCGCCTCATCCGAAGTCGATGACGCTCGGCAAGCTCGCCATGCACCTCGCGACGCTTTCGAACTGGGCGCTTTCATTGAAGGACGACCGTTTCGACTTCGGGGTGAACAAGGTCGACGTGCCGGCGACCCCGGGGACGGCGGCGGAGATCGTCGCGACCTTCGACCGCTCCGTGGCGGAAGCGAAGAAAGTGCTGAGCGGCTTCGATGACGCGACGGCCATGGGGGCCTGGACCCTCCTGATGAACGGGCGCACGATCTTCTCGATGCCTCGCGTCGCGGTCGTGCGCAACATGCTCCTCAACCACGCGGTCCACCACCGCGGCCAACTCTCCGTCTTCCTGCGGCTCCTCGACGTGCCGGTGCCCGGCCCGTACGGCCCCAGCGCGGACGAGAACCCGTTCGGGTGAACGCCATGACCACCGTTCTGACGGAAATCGCGGATCACGTCCTCACTGTCACGATCAGCCGCCCCGAAAAGCTGAATGCGCTCAACACGGAGGTGATGGACGAACTTGCCGCCGCCTTCGAGGCCGCCCGGGACGATGACGCCATCGGCGGCGTGATCCTGACGGGGGCGGGCGAGAAGGCGTTCGTCGCCGGGGCCGACATCACGACCTTCCGGACGTTCACGCCCGTGTCGGCCCGCGCCTTCGCGCGCCGGGGGCAGGCGATCCTGGACGCGATCGAGACCCTCGGAAAGCCGGTGATCGCGGCCGTGAACGGCTTCGCCCTCGGTGGCGGCTGCGAAGTGGCGCTCGCCTGCACGCTGCGCTTCGCGTCGAAGAACGCGAAGTTCGGCCAGCCCGAGGTGAATCTCGGCTTGATTCCGGGCTACGGAGGCAGCCAGCGGCTGTCCCGCCTCGTGGGCAAGGGCCGCGCATTCGAGATCCTGCTCACGGGTGACATGATCTCCGCCGACGAGGCGTACCGCATCGGCCTCGTGAACCGCGTCGTCGAGCCGGCGGATCTCCTGCCGGCGAGCCGGGAGATCCTGAAGAAGATCCTCGCGAAGGCGCCGGTCGCGATCCGCTACGTGCTGGACGCCGTCAACGCGGGCCTCGAGATGCCGTTCGCGGCCGCCGAGGACCACGAGGCGACGCTCTTCGGCCTCTGTTTCGCGACGGAGGACATGAAGGAGGGCGTCTCGGCTTTCCTCGAGAAGCGTCCCGCGAAATTTACGGGGCGCTGAGCGTCCGGAGCCCGCTCGTCGGGTGAAGCCTCAGCCGGCGTTCCAGCTCTCGTGGTACCCGGGCGATTCGAGGGCGAGCGCCTGCGTCGTGAGGTGCAGCGGCGCGAAGGTGTCCATCATGACCGCGAGCTCGTCGGTCGTCTGTGAGCCGATCGAGCCTTCATAGGCGCCGGGGTGCGGGCCGTGCGGAACGCCCGCGGGGTGCAGCGAGACGGCTTTCGCGCCGACGCCCTTGCGGCTCGTGAAGTTGCCGCGCACGTAATAAATGACCTCGTCGCAGTCGACCGACGCGTGCGGGTAGGGGCAGGGGATCGCGCCGGGGTGCGTGTCCGTGACCCGCGGAACGAACGAGCAGATGAGCGCGTTGCGCCCGGCGAACGTGGAGTGGACCGTGGGCGGGAGGTGAACGAGCCCGGTCTTCGCCTGGTACTTCAGGATGTCGAACGCGAAGGGCCAGACCGTGCCGTCCCATCCGACGACGTCGAAGGGGGACGAGGCGGGGAAGCGCTCGACGAACTGGTCGTCCTTCTTCACGAGGATGCGTTTCGGCCCGGGGCGCGGTCCCGTGAAGACGGGCCGTACGAAGTCGCGGTGTGTGTAGGGGGCGTCCATGCGGAGCTGGCCGATCGGGTTCCTGAACTCGCGGGGGATGTGCAGTCCGCCACGCAACTCAAAGAGAATTCCTTCGAAGGCGGAAGAAATCCGGAAACGATGAATCACGCCCCGCGGGACGAGGACGTAATCGCCGCCGCGGATCGCGAGATCGCCGAACGGCGTTTCGAGGGTTCCTTCTCCCTTGAGGAAAAAAAACAGTTCGTCCCCATCGCCGTTCGAGAATCCGTGCTCCGGAGCCGCCTGCCGCGGCAGCCGTAACAGCGAAACGACGACATCGTCGTTCTGCAGAATCGGCGAGAAGCCGTCGGGAGCCTTCTCGCCGAGGACGAGCCTGCGCTTGAGCGGCTGCGGGGGGGCGAGCGTGCCCACCTGGAGGTCGAAGCGCCCGGGAGCGGCCGGAGAGATGCGCGTGTCCGTCATCGGCGGCCCCTCGTGGTAGAGAATCGAGAACTCGCCGTCGAAGCCGCGCCGCGTGAGGCACTCCTCGTAGCGCAGCGCGCCGGAGGGCGAGCGGAACGCCGTGTGGGGTTTCAACGGAACCTCTCCGAGCTGCATCCGATCAATCATGTGATGTTCGAAGAGAACGAGGAAAGAAAGATTTGCTTAGAAAGGTAATAAAGGAAGACAGAGCCACCGTGGGGGCCACTCTGTCGTGCGAGGAGCCGCCGGTTCTCTTCCTCTTCTAAGCAGAATTATCTTCGGTTCTCCCTCCTTATGTTCGCGTACCTGGTTCGCTTTCAGCCGACGACTTCGAGGGCGCTCGCGTCCGCGTGCTGCGCCGCCTCGATGGACTCGAACAGGGCGCGGAAGTTTCCGTAGCCGAACCCGCGGTCGCCTTCGCGCTGGATGATCTCGTAGAAGAAGGGGCCGGCCTTCTCGTCGCCGTACATCGCCATCGCGTCGAGCATGAAGATCTGGAGCAGGTATTTGTCGTCGGCTCCATCCACGAGGATGTGGTTCTTCCGAAGGAGCTCCATGGGCTCCCTGATGTTCGTGACCTTCACGTCCTCGAGGCGCTTCGGAAGCCGGTCGTAGTACGCCCCCGGCGCGGGCAGGAACCGGATGCCCTTTGAATGCAGCGCCTCGACGGCGGGAATGATCTCCTTCACGAGGAAGGCGACGTGCTGCACGCCCGCGCCGTGGTGGTCCTCGCAGAACCGATTGATCTGGCTCTCGCGGAAGAACGGCCGCATGGGCTCGTTCGTGGCGAACTTCACGCCGCTCCCGGGATCGGCCATGACGATGGACCGCAGGCCGGAGCCGGTCAGGCGGCGGCCGCCGCCCATTTCGGCCGTGTGGAACTCGACATCCCAGTAGTGCGTGAACCCGAGCACGTCGCGGTACCAGTTCACGACGGGCAGCATCGTGTAGGCGTTCGACGTCACGTGGTCGATCGTCGCGAAACCGTGCGGGTTCTCGCGCGGCTTCCCGTCGCCCACGTCCTCGAAGTCCGGCGCGAACCGCGGGTATTTCCCCTCGCGCTCGATGAATCGAAACGTCACGTCGTCGAGCGGCGTCGCGATGTTGAACGTCTTGAACGTGCCCCCTTCGGCCTCGTCCACCGCGACGTCCGACAGGAACGTGGCCCCGCGCGCGGCCAGGAAGTCCCAGGTCGCCCGGATGTCACCTACCCGGAGAGCGAGCGAGGAGATCCCGTCGGGATGGATCCTCAGGAAGCGCGCCGCGCGGGAGTCCTTCCGCGTCGGGCTGGAGACGAGGACGCGGATCTGGCCGGCGCCGAAAACCGAAGCGACCTCGCCGCCCCTCTCCGTCTTCGACGCCGAGGCGTGCGCGAGCTCGGTGAAGCCGAGCCCCGCGTAAAACCGGCGGCTCCGTTCAAGATCGGCCACGACGAAGTGGAACGAGTCGTAGCCCATGATGCCGAGCGAATCGACCATAATGCGATCTTAGTCCGGGGGACCGCCGGGCGGGAAGCCGCCGCGGCGAGGGAAGGCGCGATGGATCCGCAACGCCTCGTGTATGACTGGAATCGGGCCGGGGGAGAGGGCTCGCCCCGGCACGCGCCCGTCGAGCTGGTCGACGAGACGCTTCGGGACGGGCTCCAGTCTCCCTCGGCCGTCGCGCCGACGCTCGACGAGAAATTCGAGCTTCTCCTCCTGATGGAGCGGCTCGGGATCGACACGGCCGTCATCGGGATCCCGGCGGCCGGCGGCAGCTCCGTCGCGGACCTGGAGTGGCTCGTGCGGCGCATGACGGAGGCGCGGCTGTCGCTCGAGCCCTGCTGCGCGGCGCGCACGCTCGCGTCCGACATCGAGCCGATCATCGAGATCTCGCAGCGCGTGGGGCGGCCGCTGGAGCTGACGACCTTTATCGGCTCGTCGCCGATCCGGCAGTACGTGGAGGGCTGGGACCTCTCGCGCATGATGAAGCTCACCCGCGACGCCGTGTCGCTCGGCGTGCGCAACGCTCTTCGCGTCACGTTCGTCACCGAGGACACGACGCGCGCGCGCCCCGAGGATCTCGTTTCGCTCTACGGGACCGCGATTGCCGCGGGAGCGTCCCGCATCTGCGTCTGCGACACGGTGGGACACGCCACGCCCGAGGGCGCCGCGGCGGTCGTGGGCTTCCTCGCGGAGTTCGTGGCGCGTGAGAACCCGGCCGTGCGCATCGACTGGCACGGCCACGAGGACCGCGGGCTCTCGGTCGCGAACTCGCTCGCCGCGTTGCGCGCCGGGGCGCATCGGGTCCACGGCTGCGGGCTGGGAGTGGGGGAGCGCGTCGGGAACACGCCGCTCGACCAGCTCCTCGTGAACCTCCAGCTCCTCGGGTGGATCGACCGCGACCTGTCGGCGCTCGCCACGTATGTCGGGAAGGTTTCGGCGTTCCTGAAGGTGCCGATTCCCCAGGGATATCCGGTGGTGGGGCGCGACGCCTTCCGAACCGGGACGGGCGTGCACGCGGCCGCGATCGTGAAGGCGCGCGCCAAGGGCCACGACTGGCTCGCGGACCGGGTGTATTCCGGGGTGCCGGCAGCCATGGTGGGCCTCACCCAGGTCATCGAAGTGGGTCCGATGTCCGGCGAGTCGAACGTGCTTTTCTGGCTGCGGGCACGCGGCATCGACCCGACGCCGGAACGGGTCGCCGCGCTCTATCGGGCCGCGAAGGCGTCGGACCACGTCCTCGCGGAAGCCGAGATCAGGACGGTGCTCTCGGCCCTGCCGGATCGGGCGACCGCCAGCACGCCTGCCGGGGAGCGCGTCGGGGGCTCCTGAGCGCGACGCCGAGGGCGCGAGGTGCGTACAATCATCGAGTGAGTTCGGGATCTCCTGCCAAAGCGCCGGCCGGCGTGTTCTTCCAGAGGCACCTCCCGCTTTTCCTCGACTACCTTTCGGCGGAGAAAGGCCTCGCGCCAAACACGCTGGACGCCTATCGCCGCGACCTCACGGGATTCGGGAGTTTTCTCGCTTCCGCACGGATCGATTCGGTCCGCGTGACGCGCGCCGACATCGTGGCGTTTCTCGGAGCGCGGCGCGCGGACGGGATGTCGCCCCGGACGCTCGCGCGGGTCACGTCGGCGCTGCGCGGCCTCTACGGATTCCTGTCGGCGGAAAAGGTCCTCGCGGCCGACCCGACCGCCGACCTCACGAACGCCCGCCGTTGGGCGATGCTGCCCAAGGTTCTTTCGCCCGAGGACGTGACGCGGCTTCTCGATGCGCCGGATGTGACGACGCCGCGCGGCCTGAGAAACCGGGCGCTTTTCGAGGTTCTTTACGCCTGCGGCCTGCGTGTTTCGGAGCTCGCGGCGCTCCCCGTGGACGCGCTGCGCCTTCCCGAGGGGTTCCTCGTCGTGCGCGGCAAGGGCGCGAAGGAGCGTGTCGTGCCGATCGCCGACTCCTCCGCGCGCTGGGTCGCGCGCTACCTTCAGGCGGTTCGCGCCGGGAAGCCGGGCGCTGCGGGACGGTGGGTCTTCCCCGGCGCGCGCGGGAAGCCGATCACGCGGCAGACGGTCTTCCTCGCGCTGAAGGCCGCTGCCCGGAAGGCAGGCCTGCAGGCGTCCGCGGTGTCGCCGCACGTCCTGAGGCACGCGTTCGCGACGCACCTGGTGGACAACGACGCCGACCTGCGCGCCGTGCAGATGATGCTCGGCCACGCCGACATCGCCACGACCGAGATCTACACACACGTCTCGCGCTCCCGCGTGCGCAAGGTCTACGACCGAACGCACCCGAGGGCATGACAGATGCGTGGCCTGTCGCTCGTGTGGGCCGGGCTCTTACTCTTCGCCTTTGCTTCCCGGCCCGCGGCCGCCTCGCTCGTCGTCTTCGAAGACGGACGTCACCTTCGCGTCGAGAAGTACGAGGTGGTCGGCGACGACCGCCTCACCGTGAGCCTCATCGGCGGAGGAACGATGACGATCCCCCTCGACGTCGTCGAGCGCATCGTGGACGACGAGTACGAAAGGCTTCCGGATCCTCCGAAGCTCGCGCCGGACGCCAACATCGCGGCAAAGCTGCTCGCGGGAGAGAAGCGCTCTGTCCGCGCCTTCTCGGAAAAGCCCTCTTCCTCCCCGGGCCTTTCCCCCCCTTCGGTTGTTCCGTTCTCTCCTCCTTTCCTTTTCCAGATCCTCGAGGCGGCGAAGCGGCACCGAATCGACCCCGCCTTCATCGCCGCCGTCATCAAGGTAGAGTCCAATGGTCATCCGCACGCCGTATCCCGGAAAGGCGCGCGCGGGCTGATGCAGCTCATGCCGGCGACGGCGCGACGCCTCGGTGTGAAGAGCCCGTTCGACCCCCGGGACAACATCCGGGGAGGCGCCGCGTATCTGGCCGAGCTCGCCGAGCGGTTCGGGGAGCGCAACGCCGATCTCATCCTCGCGGCGTACAACGCGGGAGAGCAAGCGGTCGAGGAGTACGGCGGCGTGCCGCCGTACCGGGAGACCCGCGATTACGTGAGACGCGTCCTCGCGCTCTGGAACCCGCCGGTGCCGCTTTCCAGCGCGGCGTTCTGACGTTGTTCCGCACGGTGCGCGCCTTTCTCATCGTGGCGCCCGCGGCGTTCGTGCTCGTTCTCGCATCGTTTCTCGCGGCACATCCGCGCGCGGCCGAATCCTTCGTCCCCTACCCCCCGCTGGCCGACGCGCTCGGCGCGGTCCTTTCGAAACGGCCCTTCGTGCGCTTCGTCGCGGCGTCGATCTTTTTCTTCGTCCCGCCGTACCTCATGTCGGGCCTTCTCCTCCTGTTCGCCGACCTCGGCGTGTCGGCGGCGGCGCCTCTCTGGTCGCGGGGTTCCGGTCGAAGGGCGGCCGTCTCGCCGCCTCGGGAGAGCCGATGGGCGTTCCTCGCGGGCACGGCCCTGGCCGCGTTGGCGTTCGGCGTCTCGCTGCACCGCGTGGCGCACGGCGGGGACTTGCCGGGAAGGATCAACGTGGGGCCGCTGCTCGTTGCGCTCGCTGCGTTTGCGGCGGTGGCGTCGGGCCTGCTCGCGGGAGGCCTCGCGGCCGTTCCGCGCGCGCTCCTCGGACGGCTGCGCGCGTCGGCCTGAGCGGCTCCAGGTCTTGCGGTTCGCCGTTACACTGAGGATGATCCTCACGCTGGGATTGGGTGATTAGCGAATGAGAGTGGAGACCGTGGAATCGAGCGTGGCGGATCGGGGCCCGGAGGGCTCGATGCCGGCGTCCCAGGCGGTGACTCATCGTTTCGGGTTGACGTCGCCGGTCCGGACGGCGGTGGTCACGATCGGCGCCATTACCCTGGCCGACGTCGTCGCGATGGCGGTCCTCGTGGCCGTGAAGCCGCCCTCGTTCTGGCTGTCCACGGCGCTCGACACGGCCATCATGGCGTGCCTGACGTTCCCGGCTCTCTGGCTGCTGATCTTCGGCCCACTTTCCCGGCTGATCGAAGAGCGGCGCCTCGCCGAGGAGAGGCTCCGGAGGCGCACACTCGAGCTCGAAGAGCTGTACAGAGTCAATGCCGTCCTTTTTTCGGCCGAGCAGCACGCCCGGCAGGAGGCCGAGACCCTTCGCTCCGCGAGCCTCGCGATCACACGCTCGCTCGATCTCGAGGCCGTCTTCGCGGCGCTCCTCGACCACCTCGACCGCCTCGTCCCCTACGACCGCGCCAAAGTGATGCTGTTCGAGAGCCCCTCGCGCCTGAGGGTGCGAGCCGTCTTCACGCGCGCGGGCATTCTGGAGTTTCCCGACAAGCCGATCGGCAGCTTCGACGCCGTGGCGAACGCGACCGTTAGCGCAGTGCTGGCCTCGCGGCGAAGCGTCTGCATCGCCGACACGCTCGAACAGCCGGGCTGGGGCAAAGGGAAGAACGGGGAGATCGAGCGAAGCTGGGTCGGCGTGCCGCTCCTGGCCGGAGGAGAGGCCGTCGGCTTGTTCACCCTCGTCAAAGCCGAGCCGAACTTCTTCACGCCGGCGCGCGTTCACGTGCTCGAAGCGCTCTCCGCCCCCGCCTCCGTGGCGATCGCCAACGCGCGCCTGTTCGAGGAGGTGCACACGGGGCGGGAACAAGTCCGGAAAGTGACCCGCAAGCTCGTGGAGGCGCAGGAGGCCGAGCGCCGGAGGGTCGCGCGCGAGCTCCATGACGAGACCGGACAGCTCCTTTCGTCCCTGATGCTGGGTCTCCGCCTTCTGGAGCGCGAGGCGTCGAATCCGGAGGCGGTCATCGGACACGCGCGGGAGCTGAAACATCTCGCCGAGACAATTCAGGAGGGTCTGCATCGCCTGGCGAGCGATCTGAGGCCGGCCGCGCTCGACCACGTCGGGCTGGTTCCGGCGCTCGGGCAGCTGGCCGCCAAGTTCTCGGGCAGGGGAGAACCGATGGTCCGGCTCGAGGCGCTCGGCTTCGAAGGGGTGCGCCTCTCGCCCGACGTCGACATCGCCCTGTACCGGATCGCCCAGGAGGCGTTGACGAACGTCGTCCGGCACTCCGGCGCGCGCGCCGTCAGCGTCGTCCTGGAGCGGCGGGACAAGGGAATCATCCTCGTCGTCGAGGACGACGGCCACGGCTTCGACCTCGAAGCCGCGAGCCGGTCGAGCCGGCTCGGCCTCCCGGGTATCCGCGAGCGCGCCGAGATGCTCGGCGGCACGCTCCTCGTCGAAAGCAGCTCGCGTTCGGGCACGACGCTCGTCGTGGAGATTCCGCATGCCGTTTAAGATCCTGATCGCGGATGACCACGGAGTCCTGCGCGCCGGCCTGCGCGCTCTCCTGAACGAGGAGAAGGAGTACGAGGTCGTCGGCGAGGCCGCGACGAGCGACGAGGCTCTCCACGCCGCCCTGGAGCTGAATCCCGACTTCGTCCTCATGGATCTTTCGATGCCGGGGGCCGGGGGGATCGAGGTGACGCGCCAGTTGAAGGAGAGGCTCCCCGGAATCAGGGTCCTCATCCTGACCGTCCACGAGGACGCCACTCTCCTCCGTGAGGCGATGAAGGCTGGCGCCGCCGGATACGTCGTCAAGCGCGCCGTCGAGTCGGAGCTCATCGACGCCATCGAGACGGTTCGGCGCGGCGACCTCTACGTCCACCCCTCCATGACGCGCGCCCTCCTCTCGGAGACGCAACCCGCCCCGCTTCCGTCACGACGGGGCCATCCCGAGACCCTGACGAACCGCGAAATGGATGTGCTGAGGCTCATCGTCCGCGGCTTCACGAACCGACAAACCGGCGAGAAGCTGTTCCTCTCCGTTCGGACCGTGGAGTCGCATCGGGCAAACATCATGCAAAAGCTCGATCTCTCGAGCCGAGCCGACCTGGTCCGCTGGGCCGCTGACAACGGCGTAACGAGCTGATCCCGCGGGAAGGGTCCCTGCGCCGCGGCTTCGGCGGAGGTCCGGCCAGCCGAAGTCCGTATTCCCTACGGACATTGTGGCCCGCGACACCCCGTGTTTTCCACGCATGCATTTAGCTGGAAATACGGATTCGAGAGGCAGATACGCCCGAGGCTAACTCCTCGGTGAGAACGGGTCTCTAATGAGTTGAGAGTCAGCTTGCAGCAGCAGCAGACAAGAACAGGATTCTAGCGTCCGTCTTTTTCGTGTCCACGATTACACGCCAAAGCTCTTTCGCTTCGCGAAAGAAAGGAGAAGCACCATGGGTA
>JBGPDK010000110.1:0-11003 GCA_041482235.1 Thermoanaerobaculia bacterium
CGGCCCCGAGTTCGCCGAAGTCACGACGGCGACCCCCGTCCTCGCGAAGGCGTGCTCGTCGAAGAAGGCAAAGCGTTTCCTGAGGCTCGCGTCCGACTCGGAATATGCCGACTACATCGAGAGGGTCGAGCTGCAGGACGCGGCGCGCCTCTTCGCCGACGCGGCGGTTCTCGACATGAAACTGGACCTGCACATCGTCAAGTGCGCGGTCGGTTTCGACCGGCGGCGGATGACGGTGCTGTACACGTCCGAGAAGAAGCCCGAGACACGCGAGCTGGCACGCCGGATCGCCGACCGCTTCGAGATCCGCGTCGAGATGAAGACGATCGGCGTGAGGGACGAGACGAAGCTGATCGGCGGGATCGGCTCGTGCGGCCTGACGCTGTGCTGCTCGACCTGGCTCAAGAGCTTCCACCCCGTGGCCATCAAGATGGCCAAGATGCAGGGCCTCACGCCGAACCCCTCGAAGCTCACCGGCCAGTGCGGCCGCCTCAAGTGCTGCGTCGCGTACGAGCTCGAAGGCGGGATCGAAGCCGCGCGCCGCATGAGCCACGGGGGCAATCGACGCTCCGCCCCGCCCGCTGCCTGAACGGAGGCTTTTTGGGGGCCTCGCTTTTCCGCCGGTCCGCGGAATAGACTCCCTGTCCACTTCGTTTCCCGTCGCAATGGACCCCGCCAGAGGAGTCATCGACATGGCCCCGGTGAAGAAGCCGCCCACTCCAGCAGAGCCCTCGGCCCCCGCGGACGGCCCGACGGCCGAACTGGGGCCGCGGAAGCTCATCCGGCCCTCGCTGGCCCGCGTTCTGCGCGATCAGGGCGTCTCGCGCAGCCCCTCGTCGCGAAAGATGGTGCCCCCGGAGCAGACGAACGCGGAGGCGTACTACTACCTCAAGCAGATGCAGAGCAAGACGCCGATCGTCGTCCGCCTCGTGGACGGCGAGGAGCTGCGCGGCTGGATCGAGTGGTACGACAAGGACGTCATCAAGCTGAACCGCGAGCACGCGCCGAACCTCGTCATCCCGAAGCGCTCCATCAAGTACCTCTTCAAGGAAGAGGAGGAGCGCCTGCACAGGAGAAGGCGCCTCCCCCTCGGTCCGCCGCCCGCACCCGACGACGCGTCTTCCTGACGCGCTGACGCGCCGTCCGGCCGGCGCTAGACTCCGGCCATGAACACGTCCGCGCTCACCAGGGACGCCCTGACCGCCTTCGCCCGCGAAAATCGCGCCCGCTTCGAGGGGTTGCTCCGCGACTTCGTCGAATGCCCGACGGTCTCCGTCGATCCCACGAAAAAGGCCGCGATCGCCGACGGCGTGAAGCTGGCCACCGACACGATCCGCGCCTTTGGCGGGAGCTCCTCCGTTCACGAGTCGGGAGGCAATCCGATCGTCAGCGGGAAATGGGGCGACGATGCCTCCCGCCCGACGGTCACTGTCTACAACCATCTGGACGTCCAGCCCGCCTCGAAGGAGACCGAGCCCTGGGAGACCGAGCCGTTCGTCTTCACGGTGGTGGGCGACCGCTACTTCGGCCGCGGCGCGACGGACGACAAGGGCCCCGCGCTTTCGGCGCTCTTCGGCGCGAAGGCGGCCGTGGACGCGGGCGTGCCCGTGAACATCAAGGTCCTGTGGGAGTTCGAGGAGGAGATCGGCTCGCCGAGCTTCGCGAAGGGCGTCGGAGGCGCCCTGGAGGCTCTCGCGACGGATTCGGTGATCGTCTCGGACACGATCTGGATCGCGCGCGGCAAGCCGGCGGCACCGGCGGGGCTCCGAGGTCTGCAGGGCCTGCTCTTCACGCTCGAGACGGGCGCGACCGACCAGCATTCCGGCGTGACGGGCGGCGCGGCGCGCAACCCGATCGCCGAGCTCATGCAGCTCGTCGCCGACTGCTTCGACGCGAAGTCGGGTCGCGTGAAGATCCCCGGCTTCTACGGGGACGTGGTCGCGCTGTCGAAGGCCGAGCTCGAGGACTTCCGGAGGTCCGGCTTCACGGTCTCCGGCTTCAAGAAAGACCACCTCTTCAAGTCCCTTCGCACGAACGACGCGCTCGACGTCATGAAGCGCATCTGGGCGACGCCCACGTTCGAGATCCACGGAGTCGTCGGCGGCTACACGGGCCCGGGCGTGAAGACCGTCATCCCGCCGCGCGCCGAGGTGAAGATCTCGTGCCGGCTCGTTCCGAACCAGACGGGCGCGAAGATCACGAAGCTCGTCACGGCCTTCGTGAAGAAGAAGAACCCCGACGTGAAGGTCCACCTGGAGGGCCGCCTCGACCCGTACCGCGGCATCACGACGGGCCCGCTCGCCGACGCGGTGCGGAGCTCGGTGAAGTTCGCGTTCGGCAAGGAGCCCGTCTTCGTGCGCGAGGGCGGCTCGATCGGAGCCGTCGTCACGATGGAGAAGCTCCTCAAGGCGCCGATTCTCTTCCTCGGGCTTTCGCTGCCCGAGCACGGCTACCACGCGCCGAACGAGAACTACGACTGGGAGCAGGCCGAGGGCGGGATGATCGCCTTCGCGAAGTACTTCGAGACGGTCGGCGCGCTCGGCAAGGTGGGCGCGAAGGGCTACCGGCCGGCGGCAGGCAAGAAATAGCCCGGCGTCAGCGCGCGGGCCACGACACCCCGGCGACTCCCGAGTAGAAGCTCAGGCCCCCGCCCGCTTCGTGCTTCCTCGAAGCTGCCGCATCGGTGGTTTTTTCTTCGAGTGATAAAGAACCCGGAGCGGATTGCGCCGACGGTGCCAGGGGCTCGGCCGGTGCCTGCGCGAGGGCACATTCACCTTCTAAGAAAAACAGCGTCGCGGCGAGCGTCGCCGTCGCACGCAGCGCTCGGGTCATCCTCAATCTGGTTTCTTGACGACCCTTCCCTGAGAGACGACCGCGACTGTTCTCTCCATCGTCTTGATGTCGGTGAGCGGGTCGCCCGCAACTGCCACGAGGTCCGCGGCGCAGCCGGGCGCGAGGCAGCCCAGGATGCCGGTCTGCCCGAGGAGGTCGGCCGCGACGGCGGTCGCCGAGCGCAGCGCGTCCCAAGGAGTCATGCCCCACGCGACCATGAAGCCGAACTCCTCCGCCTGGTTCCGCTTGTCCCAGTCGAAGCCGCCCGCGTCCGTCCCGAACGCGATCGGCACGCCGGCCTTGTAGGCCCGCCTGAAGGAGTCCTGCGACGCCGCCCAGAGCTGGTCCCAGATCGGGTTCGTCTTCGACCGCGGACCCTTCACGAAGTCGGCGACCGTGATCGTCGGGCAGTACGGGACCTTTCGCGCCGCCATCGTCTTCACGGTCTCCTCGTCGAGGACGTCGCCGTGCTCGATCGAATCCACTCCCGCCGCGAGGGCCACGCGATGGCCGGAGGGCGTCATGGAATGCGCGGCGACCTTCCGGCGCAGGTTGTGCGCCTCGTCCACGATGGCTTTCATCTCCTCGGGAGTGAAGTTCGCGATCGATGCCCAGCCGCCGCCGGGAGTCCGGTAATAGCTGCGGTCCGCGTAGACCTTGATCCAGTCGACGCCGTTCTGGACCTGGAAGCGCACGGCCCTGCGGCAGTCGTCCGGTCCGTCGCACTTCAGGACGCCGTCGGGCATCTTGCGCTCCCACGAGTAGCCGAGGAGCGGATAGCCGCCCGTGACGCTCATCGCGGGGCCGGACGTGAACACGCGGGGCCCCGGGAGGACGCCGCGTGAGAACGCGCGCCCAAGGTCCACGTCCGCGAAGCCCGCGCCCTCCGTCCCGAGGTCGCGCACGGTCGTGAAACCGTGGTCCAGTGCGATGCGCGCCGCTGCCGCCGCGCGAAGGGCCCGGTAGGGGCCCGATTCGAGGAGCACCTGCTCGTCGTATTCAGCGGACGTCGCGTCGCCCTGGAGAAGGAGGTGCGTGTGCGCGTCGATGAGGCCCGGCAGGCACGTGAAGCCCGAGAGATCGAGAACCGGGGACCCGAGGGATTCGGAAGATTTCTTGGAAGGTGAAGAGGGCTCCGCCGCCGGCGCCGCGCCCGAGGAGTCGATGCGCGTCACTCTCCCTTCTTCGAAGAGAATCTTCACGTTCGCCTTTGATGTCCGGCTGCCCGGATCGAGGAGGCGGCCGCAGCGCACGACGAGGGGCTCGGCCGCGGCGCGCGGCGCGCCGAAGAGGTTGGCGAAGACGACGGCGAGGACAGCGAGCGGGACGCAGAAGGATCGCTTCATGGACGGGGCCTCCGCTTCGATGAGAGGATCGGGATTATGAGCCGGGTGGGTGCGCTTCGGGAGGCCCGGGCGGAAATGGAGCAGGTGCGGGCGGAGATCGCCGCCGCCGTGGCGGGGAAGTCCGACGCCGAGCTCCTCGCCGCTCCCCCGGACGGGGGGTGGAGCGCGGCCGAGGTCCTCGACCACATCCGAACCGCGGAGAGCTCCCTCGTGAAGGCGCTCGGGAAGCTCGAGCGCGGCGAGCCGACGCGCGTCCCGGCGCGTGCCTGGTACTACCGCCTTCCCATGAGCCCCGTTTTCTGGCCGATCCGGCTCCCGGCTCCGAAGCTCGTCCGGCCGCGCCCGCGCGCGCAGATCCGGCCGGCCGACGTTTGCGAGAGCCTCGCGGCGTCCCGGCGCGAGCTGTTCGCCCTCGCAGACCGGATGGGCGAGGAGCGCTTCAGCCGCCTCGTCTTTCCGCATTTTCTCCTGGGCCGCTTCACGGGCGTCTCGTGGTTTCGCTTCATCGCGAAGCACGAAGGCAGGCACCTGAATCAGCTCAGGCGCGCCCTGTCCGCTCCGAAAGTCCTGCGCCGCGCCGGGCGCGGGTGATGCTCAGCGCGCGCCGCGGCCCGTCAGGACCGTGGGAATCGTGCGCAGCAGGATCTTCGCGTCGAGTCCGAGGCTCCAGTTGTCGATGTAAGCGAGGTCGAGGTTCATCCACTCGTTGAACCGCGCGATCTCGCTCCGGCCCGACACCTGCCACAGCCCCGTGACGCCGGGCTTCATCGACAGACGGCGGCGCTGCCATCTCTCGTAGCGCGCGACCTCCTCCGGGAGCGGCGGCCGCGGCCCCACGAGCGACATCTCGCCGCGCAGGACGTTCCAGAGCTGGGGCACCTCGTCGAACGAGAAGCGCCTTATGAGGCGGCCGAAAGTCGTGAGCCGCGGGTCGTTCGCCGCCTTGAAGACGGGCCCTTCGTGCTCGTTGAGGTGCGCGACGCCGGGCAGCAGCTCCTCGGCCCCCTCGATCATCGTCCGGAGCTTGACGAGCGTGAACGGGCGGCCGTTCAGTCCGCAGCGCGTCTGCCGGAACAGCACGGGGCCTTTGGACGTGAGCTTGATGACGAGCGCCGCGAGCGTGACGGGAACGAGGGACACGACGCCGATGAGCACGGACAGGGAAACGTCGACGAAGCGTTTGAAGAGGAGCGCGAGCCCTTCCCCCGGCGTGGTCGAGAACGTGAGGAGCGGCGTCCCTTCGAGTTCCTCGAGCTCCACGCGGGCGAGAACGTGCGGAAAGAAATCGAGGACGAGCCGCGTCTTGACGCCCATCTCCTCGCAGAGGAGAAAGATGTCCTCGAGCTTCGGCAGATCGCCCCGATCGACGGCGAGCACGACCTCGTCGACGGTGAACTCGGTGAGGATCTTCGGAAAGTCCTGAAGCGAGCCGAGGAGGGGCACGCCGTTCGCGGTCGTCGTCTGACCCTCCTCGGCGGGGCGCTCGCGCACGAGGCCGAGGAGCCTCAGCCCCCACCACGGATGGTCGCGGATGAGGCGGGCCATCGAGGCCGCCCGCGGCGTGTCACCCACGAGGACGACGGTGCGGAAGTTGAAGCCGAGGGAACGCACGCGCCGGGCGACGAGGCGCACCGTGAGGCGCTCGGCCACGAGGAAGAGGACGTTCACGACGAGGAAGATGGCGAGAAACGGGCGCGAGATGAAGTCCCACCGGGTGACGAACACGACGAGGGCGAGCAGGAGGCTCCCGAGAAGCGACGTGCGCGTCATGAGCGCGACCTCGTCCTTGAGGCGCAGCGTGCGGTGGCTGCGATACGCGCCCTCGAGGAAAAGGAGGCCGGAGAAGATGAGGACGACGGGCCCCACGAGAACGAGGTACCAGTTGAAGTCGTAGAGCGGCGTGAGTCTGTTGAAGAGATGCGGCAGGAGCTCGCTCCTGAGCGCGTAAGCCACGGGCAGCGTCGCAAGCGTGACGCTGAGGTCGGCCGCGTACAGGAGCGCGGCGATCGATCGGGCTTGCTGCTTGAGCATCCGGGGACGGGAGCCTCCCCGCCGCCCGAATCGTAGCAAGAGCGGTTCTTCCTGGCCTCAGGAACCCGCGAGGAGGGTTTCGTAGGCGTCCGCGACGGCGTCCCAGAGGTATCGGGACCGGGCGCGCTCGAACGCCGCCCGTGAGGAGCGCTCCCGGGCCGCGGGGTCCGCGAGAAGCGCGGTCAGGCCCGCGGCGAGGCTCTCCGCCAGCCGCGCGTCCACGTAAAGCGCGGCCTCCCCGGCCGTCTCGCGGTTCTCGGGGGTGTCGTGGACGACGAGCGGCCGGCCGAAGCCCATCGCCTCGAGGAGCGCGGGGTGGGTGCCGCCCACCTCCGTCGCGTGCACGTAGAGCGCCGTGTTCGCGAGAAGCTCGCGGTACGCCTCCCCGTAGAGCGCGCCGGGCAGAAGGACGCGCGGGTCGCCCTCGGCCTCGGCGCGAATCCGCGCGAGGAAGGCGTCCGCGTACGGCGCCGCGCCCACGAGGACGAGCTTCGTCTCGCCCGGGACGAGGCGAAAGGCTCTCACGACTGCGTCGGCGTTGTTCTCCGGCTCGAACCGCGAGACGTAGAGAACATAGCCGCCCGGCACGAGGCCCAGACGCTCGAGCGCCGCGAGAGAGGCGGGGGGCGCGAGGTCGGAGCCATACGGAATGTAGGAGGATTCCCTTCCGTAGGTCTCACGGTAGTAGGCCTGGATTGAGCGTGCGTCGGTCACGACGGCGTCCGGCATCACGCACGAGAGACGCTCCGAGAGGGCGTAGACGAGCTTCCCGAGGGCATTCCACTTGCGCCGGTTCCGCTCCAGGCCGTCGACGTTCAGGACGATCCTCGTCGGTGTCCCGAGGAGGCGGGGCAGGCGGCAGAGAAGGGCGTTCGCGCCGTTGCAGACGAGGACCGCGTCGTAACCCTGCGTCGCGGCGTGGAGGCCCGAGAGGGCCGAGTGGACCACGGTGTCGAGGTACTTCCTGCGCAGCGTCGGAAGGTGGACGACGCGTGCGCCGCGATGGGCCGGGACGACGGCGGCGACGCCGTGCGGGCGCGCGTACACGGTGACGTCGTGCCCCCGGGCGGCTAGCCGGGCGGAAAGCTCTTCGGCGAGCGTCTCGAAGCCTCCATACGCGGCGGGAACCCCGCGCGTGCCGAGAATGGCGAGTCTCATGCCCCGGGGCGGCGCGCCCCCTCCGGCCCGGACGTGAACCAGGGAAGAAGGGCGCGGTCGCTCACGGTGCGCGCGGCGCGGATCGCGGCGCGCTTCGCGAGGAGGCGCACGCGGTTCCGGGAGAGCCAGCGAAGGGCCGGCAGCGAGCTGCGCTCCACGGTGAGGCACGCGCCCACGACGACGAGATCGCGCAGGAACGTGCGCCCGAATGTCGCGACGAGGTGGTCTTTCCCCGCGTTGTTGATCCTCAGGAGAAAGCGGTTCTTGACGGAGTGAAGGTTCGCCGAGGGCGACATCTCGCGGCGCCGCTCGGGCAGGTTGCGCCGGCGATGCCACGCGCGGGCCTCGGGAACGCAGCGGGCGACCCAGCCGCGGCCGCGGAGCCGCCAGGCGAGATCCACGTCCTCGCGGTAAAGGAAGAAGTCGTCGTCGAAAAAGCCCGTCGCGATCTTCACGTCGGCGAGTGCGGCCGTCCTGTAGAGCGCGATGCAGCCGGAAACGCCGAAGACCTCCGCCCCGCGGTCGTAGCGGCCATCGTCCGGGAGGCCGGCCCCGATGTCGAAGTGGCGGCCGTTCCGGGTCATGCGGATGCCCACCGTGTCGAGCACCGTCGTCGGCAGGAGCTCGGGGCCCTTGGCCCTGAAAATCTTGCCGGTGAAGGCGCCGGCGCGCGCGTGCTCCTTTCGCTCGGCTTCCTCGAGGAGGCGCTCGAGGAAATCGGGCGCGAGGACGACGTCGGAGTTGAGGACGAGCACCCAGGGCGCTCCCGACTCCACGGCCCTCCCGATGGCGAGGTTGTGGCCGCCCGTGTAGCCGAGGTTCTCGCGCGACGGCACGACCGTGAGAGGGACGGGCGTCACCTTCTCGAACGCCGCGAACGTCGCGCGGGTGCCGTCCTCCGAGGCGTTATCCACCGCCACGATCGCGAACTCGCGCAGCGTCTGCGCGAAGAGGGACGGCAGCAGGCGTTCGACGTCCAGCGACTCGTTGTGCGTGACGATCGAGACGAGCACGCGGGGTGCCCCGGGCCCCGTCACGAGGAGCGCCCTCCCGGCAGGAGCTCCGAGCGCCAGCCGAGGCCCAGGAGGCCGAGCACGACGCGCGCGTGGGCCGCGGCGGCGTCGGGGCGCGGGTGGTCGGGCCGGACGAAGGGGAGGAGGGCGAGCCTCAGAAGCGCTCCCGTGAGCGCCGCGGCCCAGGCGGCGGCGCGGGCGCCGGGCGACGCGTGGCGGGCCAGGTAGCGGAAGAGGTTTCGGACGTAGACCGGGCGGAAGTCGCGGTAGGGCAGGGCGTTCATCGTGACGCCGCCCACGTGCGTGGCGCGACCCTCGGGAACGTACCGGATTCTCCGGCCCGATTCCAGAAAACGCGCGCAGAGATCCACGTCCTCGAACCAGGCGGGGGTGAAGGCGGGATCGAAGCCTTCCAGCTCCTCGAAGTCGTCGCGCCGGACGAGGAGGGCTGCGGCGGCCGGCTGCTCCACGTCGAAGGCCGCGCGGCGGTCCGCGTCGAGGTAGCGATCGCGGCGGATGCCGGCGTTGGCCGGGAAGAGGCGGTCGACGAGAAGCGCCTCGCGGACGAGCGCCCGGGCCGTCGGGAGGCGGCGAAGCTGGAAGAGTTCCTGCCCGTGGCCCTCGAGCCGGGGCGCGGCGGCGGCGGCGAGGGGATCGGCGTCCAGCGCGGCGAGAAGCGCCGCGAGCGTCCGCGTGCCGTCCACGAGGGCGGCGTCGGGGTTGAGAAAGAGAACCGTCTCGGAGGGTCCGCCTTCCCGCGCCGCGAGGTTGCACGCGGGCCCGAATCCGAGGTTCGAGCCGGCCTCGATCACGCGGGCGCCGGCCGCGCGGGCGACTTCCGCCGACCCGTCGGAAGAGGCGTTGTCCACGACGACGACCGGCACGCCCTCCGGCACCGACGCGATGGCGTCGCGCAGGTGGGCGGCGGAGTTCCAGGACACGATGGCGACGAGAACGCGGGGGACGGTCAAGCCGGACGATGATAGTTCGACGCGTCGGGGCGGCATGCCCTGTTCCTTCGCGCGTGAACTCGCTTCGCTCAGACAGCACGCGCGTGCGTCGCAGGGCACGCCGCCCCCTCCGCTTGACTAGAATGCGGGGCTCATGCTCGCGCGGGAGTTTCTCAGAAGGGAATACGAGCGCCTGCCTCATCTCCTGAGGCAGCGCGACGTGCCGGCCGGAGCGCTGGAGGAATGGCACGCCATAGACGCGGTTCGGAGAACGAGGCTCACCGAGGTGGAGGCCGCGCGCGCAGCGCGGAATGCACTTTCGCAGAAAATCGGCGCGAAGCGCAAGGCGGGCGAAGATTCAGCCGCCGAAGAGCAGCAATCGAAAGAGATCGCGACCCGGCTTTCTTCTCTCGAAGCAGAATTGAAAGGGTTGGATGCGCGATTCGTCCCAATCGAGGAGACGCTCCCGAACATCCCCGAGGACGACGTGCCCGACGGCGAGGACGAAACGCAGAACGTCGTCCTGAAGACGTGGGGCGAGCCCACCCGCTTCGACTTCGCGCCGCTTCCGCACTGGGACCTCGGGCCGGCGCTCGGCATCCTCGATTTCGAGCGGGCGGCCAAGATCACCGGCTCCCGTTTCACGGTGCTTCGCGGATCGGCCTCGCTGCTCTCGCGCGCGCTCATCCAGTACTTCCTCGACGTGCACACGCGGGAGCACGGCTACACCGAAGTGTTGCCGCCCTTCCTCGTGAATTCAGCTTCGCTCTTCGGCACGGGACAGCTTCCGAAGTTCGAGGAGGACCTTTTCCGCGTGCAGGGAACGGACTGGTTCCTGATCCCCACGGCCGAGGTGCCCGTCACGAACCTTCACCGCGACGAATTGCTGCCGGAGAAGGCGCTGCCCATCTCCTATTGCGCGTACACGCCGTGCTTCCGTGCCGAGGCGGGAGCTGCGGGCAAGGACACGCGCGGCATGATCCGCCAGCACCAGTTCGACAAGGTCGAGCTCGTGAAGTTCACGCGCGCCGAAGCCTCGAAGGGCGAGCACGAGCGCCTGACGCGCGACGCCGAGGAGCTTCTGGAGCGCCTCGAGCTCCCGTATCGGCGGATCGTCCTGTGCCGCGGCGACACCTCATTCGCGTCCGCGAAGACCTATGACCTGGAAGTCTTCTTGCCCGGGCAGAACGGCTACAAGGAGATCTCCTCCTGCTCGAACTTTGGCGACTTCCAGGCCCGGCGCGCCGCGATTCGCGTAAAGGTCGAGCGCGCGGGAGGCAAGTCGAGGAACGAGCTCGTCCACACGCTCAACGGCTCGGGCCTGCCCGTCGGACGGACCCTCGTCGCGATCCTCGAGAACTTCCAGAGGGAGGACGGCTCGGTCGCGATCCCGAAGGTCCTGCAGCCTTACTGCGGCGGCCTCGCGGAGATCCGGAGGCCCTGAACGGCACGGGGCTGGCGGAGGAGGAGGGATTCGAACCCCCGGTACCTTGCGGTACAACGGTTTTCAAGACCGCCGCCTTAAACCACTCGGCCACTCCTCCGCTGTGTCGATCATTGACGAGTTTATCCTCTCTCCCTGCTAGACTTCGCGGCCCGGTGCTTCCCGCGGACAGGTGGGTGAGTGGCTTAAACCAGCGGTTTGCTAAACCGCCGTAGGCCTTAAAAGCTTA
>JBGPDK010000111.1:0-10887 GCA_041482235.1 Thermoanaerobaculia bacterium
CCGAACGCGGCTACCGCCTCCGCCGCTCCGTCTTCCACGAAGGGAAAGGGAGACCCGGCGAAGGCCGTGGGGTCCTTCCCGACGAGGGCGACGCGCCCGCAGACGACCGCGAGCTTTTCGGCCTGATGGAGCGCCATCGGCCTTCCCCGGTAGGGCAGCAGGGTCTTGTCGCGCCCCATCCGCGAGGACAGCCCTCCGACGAGGACGAACCCGTATGGCATCGTGGCGGGATGCTATCGCCTTCGCCGGCCACGGATCGCATCGCCGTCATCGTTCCCATTGCGGCCGGCGAAGCGACCCCTGCGGCGCTTTTCTTCGAAAGGGTGATGGGGGCGGAGGCACCCGTTTCGCTCGTCGTGGCGGCGAGTTCGGAGATTCCTTCGAATGTGCGTGAGGCCTTCGGGCGGGCCGGCGCCGTTCTTCACCTGTCACCGGCGCCGAGAGGTCAGCGCACGCGCGAGGCGGCCTCTTCATCCTCAGAAGAAATCTTCCTCTTTCTGCATACCGACACGCTCCTGCCCTTCGGATGGGAGAGGGCGGTCCGCGAAGCGGTCGCCGCCGGCGCCGTCGGGGGCGCGTTTCGGCTGTCCTTTTCCGGCGGTGGCTTGCGCATGCGCTGGGTCGCTTTCTGGGCGAACACCCGAACGGCTTTCACGCGCATGCCCTACGGCGACCAGGCCCCGTTCGTGCGGCGCGACGCGTACGAGAAGCTCTCAGGGCATCGGCCATGGCCGCTCCTCGACGACTGGGACTTCGCAAGGAGGCTCAGAGGACAGGGACGTATCGAGATTCTCCGGGACGCCGTGGAAACCTCCCCGCGCCGCTACCTCGAGCGGGGCATCGCCCGCACGGTCCTCGGCAACTGGAGAATCCTGTGGCGTTTCCGCCGAGGGGCGAGCCCGGAGGAGCTCGCGGAGCTCTACCGGCGCTGAGCGGAGGTGGCGCTGGAAATGATGCAAGACGATCAAGTCCACCCGTTCGTAGCCCGGACGCCACCGGAACACCGGCGGTTGTTTGAGCAGGACTTGAACAGCCCCGGACGCTTTCACACCAACTTGAGGATGTGTCCCATCTTGGCCTTCTTCGTGGCCAGGTAGTCGCGTGTGCCGTCCGTGGGAGGAATCTCAAGCGCGACGCGCTCGACGATCTCGAGGCCGTAGCCGTCGATCGCGACGTACTTCGACGGGTTGTTCGTGAGGAGGCGGATCTTCCGGACGCCGAGGTCCCGCAGGATCTGACAGCCGATGCCGTAATCGCGCACGTCCGGAGCGAAGCCGAGCTTCTCGTTCGCGGCCACCGTGTCGAGACCCTGCTCCTGCAGCTCGTACGCGCGCAGCTTGTTCACGAGGCCGATGCCCCGGCCCTCCTGCAGGAGATAGAGGAGGACGCCCTTGCCCTCCCGCGCGATCAGCTCCATCGCCCGGTTGAGCTGGGCTCCGCAGTCGCAGCGCTCGGAGCCGAAGACGTCGCCCGTGAGGCAGGAGGAGTGCACGCGCACGAGCACCGGCTCGTCCTCCGTCCAAGTTCCGGCGACGAGCGCCACATGCTCCTCGTTCGTGACCTCGGACCGGTACGCGACGACGCGGAACGTGCCGTGGCGGGTCGGGAGCATCGGGGAAGCGATGCGGTGCACGAGACGCTCGGTGCGCATCCGGTGGCGGATGATGTCGGCCACCGACACGATCGGAACGCCGTGCTTCTCGGAGAAGACGAGGAGGTTCGGCACGCGGGCCATCGTCCCGTCCTCGTTCATGATCTCGCAGATGACGGCGGCAGGTGCGAGGCCGGCGATCCGGGCGAGGTCGACCGAGGCCTCCGTCTGCCCCGCCCGTTTCAGGACGCCGCCTTTCCTGGCCCTCAGCGGGAAGGTGTGGCCGGGCCGGAGAAGATCTTGCGGCCTCGTCTTCGGGTCGATGAGCGTCTTCACCGTCGCCGCGCGGTCGGCTGCCGAAATGCCCGTCGTGGTCTTCCCGCGCGCCTCCACCGAGACGGTGAACGCGGTGCCATAGTTGGACGTGTTCTGCTCGACCATCGGGTGCAGGTCCAGCTCGTCGCAGCGCTCTTCCGTCAGCGAGACGCAGACGAGCCCGCGCCCCTCGTGAGCCATGAAATTGATCGCGGCCGGCGTGACGCACTCGGCCGCGAGAGAAAGGTCGCCCTCGTTCTCGCGGTCTTCGTCGTCGACGATGATGACGAAGCGGCCCTCCTTGCAGTCGGCAGCGGCCTCGGTGACGGAAACGAAACCCACTCTTGGTCCTTTCTGCATCGGTGTGGCGCGGCGCACCGCGAGCGTCAATTGTACTTGGAGGCGTGAGGCCCGCCGGTGGGCGGACCGGCTTCGAGGCGGAAACCCCTGAAAGGACGATTCGCGAGGACCGATCGCTTGCCGGTCTCCTTCGCGAGCGTCCTCAGAAATCCCTCGAATTGATGCGCGGCGGGCAGGAACGAACGCGGGGACCGCTCGCGGGAGAACCCGGCCAGGAAGTGCTCGAAAAGCGACCAGTCCTTGAACATGAGGTGGCGCATCCCGCTTCGGCGGAAGGACTCGAGCTCGGCCACGAGCGCGCGCAGCAGTTTCTTGTCGGGCGCTTTCACGAAATCGTGGGTCGCCTTCGCGAGCTGGGCCAGCTCCTCGCGCATGAGGAGGCTTTGATCGAGCCGCGCGCGGTACTCGGGGAAGAGAGTGCGCTCGTCGAGGCCCGAGGAGAACGTCTCCGCGAGCGCGATCACACTCTGCTGGTAGAGGTCGCGGATCAGGGTGGCCGCGTCCTCGAGGCGCGTGAGAACGAGCGCCGGGTCCTTCATGAGAACGACGTCGACGAGCTCGGCGTCCATGACCTTTCGGACCTCGGCGTCGAGCGCCGTCACGATGCGGCGCAGCCCCTCGGCCTCGGTGGAACCCTCGGAGAAGCGCGGCACGAGGCGCTTCGAGATGAAGGACGCGATGGCGTCGCTTTCGCCCTTGAGGAGGCTGAAGACGAGCAGGGCGCGCTTGCGCGTCGACGGCGGATCCGCCGCGGTGCGCCCGTGCTCGGCGTAGCGCAGACCCTTGAAGAGCGCGACGAAGACCGCGGCGAGCGCCCCGCGGTGCGCGGGCTCTGGCAGGCTTCCGAGCAGGCGTCCCAGCGACTGCTTCGACTCCTTGTCGAGAACGGGCCGGAGGTTCTCGCGGAACAGGACGCCGAGATTGGGATCCTGGCGAAGAGTGCCGACCACGATCCGGCCGAGGGACAGATACGTCTGGAGCGGAATGAACGGCGCGCGCGCGAGCTCGTCGAGAAGCTTCGCGAAGTCATCGAGCTTCTCGACGACGAGGGCGAGTTCCGACTCGGCATCTCCTCCGCGCCGGCGCGCGAGCATCGCGCTGCCGCCGGGCCGCGCGACCTGGCCGTCGAGATAGAGCAGGAACGACGAGAGGTCCTCCTTCCCTTCCCCCAGGAGCTGCGTCGCGAGCATGGCCATGTGAGCCAGGCCCGCCCGCACCGCGCTGACCTCTTCGACGTAATTCTTGAGCGACGCGTGCGAACGCTCGAACGAAGAGAGCGGCAGGCAGTCGACCTGAAAGAAACGCTCGAGGCCCTTCAACCACATTTCCATCTCGAACAGGTAGTCGTACTTGATCCGGTTCGAGAAGAGTGCCGACGTCTCCAGGACCGTGAAACGGGGCATGGATCATTGTAAGCCCCGAGTCTGAGCCTCAGAAGGGATAGCCGACCGAGAACGCGAAGGCGCCGGCGTCCTCGCCCGGCTTGCGGTCGAGCTTCAAACCGTACTCGAGCCGGATCGGACCGACCGGCGTCTGATAGTGGAGGCCGAACCCGGCTCCGGACCGGAGCTGTCCCAGGTTCACGCTCTTCGGGTCGGCCCAGACGTTGCCGATGTCGAAAAAGAGCGCCACCTCGAATCCGCTCGCCATCGGGATGCGCCACTCGGCGTTTCCGACGAGCTGCACCGTGCCTCCCACGCCCACCCCGTCCGCGTTCAGAGTCTCGCCCGGGATCCCGAGGTTGTCCCGGGCGAAGGCGCGGTGCGTGGAAGAACCGCCCGCGAACAGCCGCTCGGGCACGGGGACGATGAGGTTCGGAGAGCACGTCCCAATGTCCCGCAGGGCCTGCGAGCATTCCTGCCGGTTCCCGATGATGCCGCCGCGGACCGAGAAGGCGAAGCGCGTCGACCCGTAGGGCCGATAGAGCCCCGCCTGCAGCAGTGCCTTCACGAAGTTCGCGTCGGCCGCGAGGAAAGGGAACGCGTACTTGAGGTCGGCGGCGAGGTACGTGCCCGAGCGCGGATTCAGCGGATCGTTTCGACGGTCCCAGGTGACGCCGCCCGAGACCGAGCTGATGCGGCTTGACTGGTTGAGCCTCTGGTCGGCTCCGAGGCCGGGATCGGAGCTTGGATCGACGAGCTCGTACTGGTAGCGGAGGCCCGTCCTGAGGGAGGTCGAAGGGCGAAACTCCGCCTGGAGGAAGCCCCCCGTGCGCTTCACGTCGATGTTCGAGAAGAAGTCCTTCGTCTGGTACGCGGCAACGGAGACCGGGACACGGCCTCCGAACAAGGACCGGTCGCGCGCGGACAGGATGACCCGCGGGTCGCGGTTCGAGATGCGCCCTTCCCCGCTCACCTCGAGGGCGCGTCCGAACAGGTTGTTGTACGACACGCCAAGCGAGAGGCGAGCGGAGAGCCGCGTGCCGGTCGCCTGCGGCGCGTACTCACCGCCGACCCCGTATGTGAGGCTCCACGGGCGCGATTCGGAAACCGTGACGAGGACCGCCCGCGACATCGTCTCGGGGTCGGTTGGGAAGGTCGAAAGCTCGATCTTCTGGAAGATGCCCAGGCGCGCGAGGTTCTGCTGCGTGTCGAGGAGCTTCGTGAGCGTGAAGGGCGAGCCTTCCTTGTTCGCGAGGCGATCCTCGACGATGAAGGGCTGCGTGTGCCGATTGCCGCGCACGATCGTCTTGCCGAAGACCACGCGCGTACCCTCGGTCACCGTGTAGGTCACCTCGGCCCTCTCCCCCTCCGGCGGCACCGGTTCCGGAAAGCGCGCCGTGGCTTCCACCTTCGCATCCACGTAGCCCCGGTCCACGTAGAGCGACTGCAGGAGCGCCGCGTCGTCGCCGACCGCCGCCTCGGAGTACGGGAGGCCGGGCTGGACGGAGAGCTGCGGCACGAGCGCTTCCTGAGGCACCGTCTTCATGCCCGTCACTGTCCGCGCCGCGACGATCGTGCGCACGCCTTCCTCGACGCGGAACGACACGAAAAGGGTGTCCCGCGAGGGGCCTTCCGTCACTTCAGGCGGCGAGACGCGCGCGTACCGGAATCCGTTGGCGCGATACAGCGCCTCGAGGGCGTCGCGGTCAGCGGCGGCGTCTCCGTCCAAATAGCGTCCGGTCGCGAGGAGCCCGCGCGGGCGTGTCTGCAACACGTCGTAGATGTCCCGTCGCGGCAGGCTGGCGGCTCCGGGCGCCAGCACCCTCTCGATCGTCCAGCGCTCCCCTTTCTGGATCCCGAACGACACGACTTCCTCCTCCGGCGTCGTTTCGAACGAGACGTCCACCTTCGCGCGCGCGTAGCCCTTCTCCTGATACGTGCGGCGGAGCCCGTCCTTCAGAAACTGAAGCGAGTCTTCGTCCGAAGGCTCGCCCCGGGTCCAGGGCGAGTCCGGGTGCGCGCGCAGCACCTTTTCGCTTTCGCCCGTGACTCTCAGGACGACTCGCGGCCCGACGAAGAGCGCGTAGTAGGGCGTGACCGTCGCCGATCCGGCCTCGTAGCGCTCGTCGTCGAGGCGCACCTCCGCGCGCGAGTAGCCGGCGCGCCGGTACGCGGCCGCGAAGCGTTCCGCATCCTCCCTCGCCTTGGTGCCATGGTAGGGCTTGCCTCTTTTCGATCTCGCCTTCGCGAGGAGGGTCTTTTCGTCGAAAGGCCCGAGCGCGGCGGAAAACCGCTGCGGTCCCGCGAGTGCGCGCGGCCCTTTTTCCACTTCGAACCGGACGTCCACGCTCGTGTCGTCGGCGCCGTCCGCGCCGGCCTCGACGGCCGTCGCGATCCTCGGATCGAAGTAGCCCTCTTCGCGCAGGACGCGGCGTATCTCGCCCTCGTACACGGGCTTGAGGTCGCTTTGCCACGGATCGCCCGGCCCGAGGCCGACGGCGTCGAGCACGCGGCCCGACGCGGGGACTCCGGAGGAGAGCGCGAGGCGCTCGATCCTCGGCGCCGCGGAGAAAACGACGACCACGAGAGCGCCGGCGGGAGATGGCGACGCCTCGACGGCGAGGTCGGAGAAAAGGCGCGTCGCGAAAAGGTTGCGGAGACTCGTACGCACGGCCTCTCCCGTCAGCGTGCGGCCGGGCGCGAGCTCGGTCAGGGCCGCGAGCCGGTGCTCGTCGACCGGCGCGTCGCCGCGAAAGGAGAGCGAGGCGATTCCCGTTCCGTAGGTCGTCTCCGCGGCTCCGCGCGCGGCGAGAAGGACGGTTCCGGCGGCGAGCACGGCGGCGCGCGCGGTCCTCATCGCAGGCGCTGCCGGATGCGGAGCTCGAGCGAGTAGATGCCGTTCTCGTCGAGCCGGGCCTGAAGGAGAGCCGCGGGAGTGAGCTGGTAGTTCAGAGTGATGATCTGCTGCTGGTTGCTCGACAGCACGAAGGAGACGGTCGCGTTGAAATTCTTGCCCAGGCTCTTGCCCACCGTGACCCGCGGCGCGTCGAACGACGTGCCCGTGATGACCGGATCGATCTGGAAACGGTCCAACCGGAAGAACTCCTTCGTCCGGCTCGTGACCGCCGAGGTCGCGAGGCTCGCCAGAAGCTCGCGCGCCGCCTTCGAAACCGACTCGTCGGAGGAGGTGGGTGCCGGCCCGACGGGCGCGCCCGCGACACCGCTCTGCGGGATGTCGCCGGTGGCCATCAGCGAGACGATCTGCGCCTCGGAGAGCTGGGGATCTGACGAGAACCGGGCCGCGAGCCGCGCCGTCGTGCCCGTGAGGCCGAACGTGATCTGGTACCGGCTCACCGTTCCGCGCGCCTCGAGCTCGAAGAAGGGCTCGATGCGCAGCGGGTTCGAGAAGAGGATCTTGCCCGACACGATCTCGTAGCGCTGCCCCTGCAGCGTGAGACGGCCGCCCTCTTCGGCCGTGACCTCTCCGAACAGCAGCGGATGGCCGACCGTGCCCCGAAGAAAGAGCTCGCCCGAGAGCTTCAGGCGGGCCACGTTGTTGCGCACGTCGATGGAGGACGGAGGCGCGAGAAGGCGGACGTCGAGCTCGATCGCGTCGAACGCCATCGGGTTTCCGCTCGTCACGGCGGCGCGCTTGCGCGCGAGGAGCGACGCGATGTCCAGCGAGAAGTCGCGGCTGTAGACGGCGCGGTCGAAGACGAGATCACCGCGCACCGTGCGGAGGGTCGTGTCGCCGAGGAAAATGAGGTCGCCGGAGAAAATGGCCCGGAATCCGTCGAACGGCGAGGCGTGGACGTGACCGACGTGCGCGCTGAGCCGGAAGGATGTTGGCCTGAGGCCTGAGAGCCCGACGAAACCGCCCAGGTCCACCGTCCCGCCGTTATAGCGGACCGACAAGTCTCCGACCGTGACGCGGCCTTCCGAGAAGAGGAGCGTTCCCGTGATCGACTCGAACGCGGTTCCACCCGGCGTGGTGAGATCCACGCCGTCGAGCGATACCCGGCCCATGAGGGCCGGCGCGGCCGTCGTCCCGCCCACCTTCAAGTCCACGCTGGCGCGGCCGGCCGCTTGCAGCCCCTCGAGCGCCGGCTTGAGGAGAGCGGCGTCGAAGGAGCCGGCCACCGAGAGGTCGAGCGCGTGGGGCGCGCCGAGCCCGACTCCGCCGGAGACCGTGACTGCGGTCGGCGCTGCTCCGGGCAGGTCCGGACGCGGCCCTTCGGCGAGAATCAGCCGCTCGAACGAGATTTTCCCGTCTCCCACCCGGAGCGGCACTCTCGCCCGCAGCTCGAGCGTTCTCCCATAGGCCGTGACGCGCGCGGCCGAGATCGCGCCTTGCCCGTGCAGGGCGCCGAGATCCTTTCCCGTCGCGAGCGACGCCTCGGCGGAGAGGCGCCCGTCGAGGTGTGCGTCCTCGGGCGCGCCGAGCAGCGACGCGAATGGCGCCAGAGACACGACCTCGAACCGGGCGCGCCAGCGCCCCTCCGCTCCGTCGGGCGCGAGCGTGACCTCGGCCGCGTCCGGCGCCCGCGCCATGAGAGTGAACGCGCCGCGGTCGGCCGTGGCTTTGAGCTCGAGCGCGCTGCCTGCCCGCCCCAGAGGGCTCCCGCCCCACGACGCGTCCGCGACCTTCGCCGCGATCTCGAGGTTCGGCTTGTCGATCGTCCCGGACCCCTTCACGTATCCGGAGAGCGACCCCGTGAGCGAAAGTCCCTCCGCCGCGCCCACGCGGGCGATGGGAATGGCTCGGACGTCGAGATCGAGGCTGTAGGCACGGTCGGAATACCGGTAGAAGCCGCCCCCGTTCGCCGTGCCGTCACCGAGCCGGGCCATCATGTTCTCGATCACGATCCGGTCCTTCTCGAAGGCCAGCACGCCCTCCAGGCGGTCGAGCTTCTGGCCCCAGACGCTCGCCTCGGACAGGACGAGCGGGATTCGTCCGGAGAGCGCCGGAGTCACCCCGTCGAGGGGGAGGCGTCCCGTACCGGCGCCCGTAATCGGCAGGTCGATGTCGAGGAACTTCAGGACCCGCTCGACGGGCCACGCGGAGAACTCGGCCACGAGGCCGTCCAGGCGATAGGCGCCCTGGAGAGAGCCGCCCCAGCCGATTTTCCCCGTGAGAGCGAGAGAGGCCCCTCCGTCCTTCGCGGCGAACGGCGAGAACGTGGCCACGTTCTTGTCCACGAGGAACTCCGCCGAGGCGGCCCCGAACGGCACGCCCCGAAGGACGAACGCCGACGCCGACAACCGGCCCTCGATCCGCGGATCGGCGAAGCTGCGCGTCACTCGCGCGAAGATCCGGCCCGCGCCTCTCAGCTTCAGCGGCGGCGTCAGGGGCTCTTTCTGGATGGCCTGATAGAAGTTGTCCGCGAGCCGCTCCACCTCGGTGAGATCGTCGGCCGAGATCTCGAACCCGAGATCGGGCTCCCACGTCCCGAGGTGCAGCCCGCCGTCCACTCGGATTCGGGCGCCTCCGGCCGTCGTGTGCGGCACGTCCGCGAAGAGGAGCTGCCCGTCCCTGATGCTCAGGGGTCCGCCCCCGGAGAGCGGGAGTGCGAACCGCCCGCGCACGGCCGAGGGCCGTCCGCCGTCGGCCGTCAGGCGGATCCGTCCGATGCCGTCGGCGTGCTCGATCCCGCCGCGCGAGAACGTGAGGGTCGTGTCGAGGTCCGCCCGCGCGAGGAGCCCCGTGCCCTTGAGACCGAGGTCTGCGAAGAACTCCTCGAAGTCGATGCCGCGTCCTCGCAACGAAATGCGGACGGGCAGCGGCGGTTTCTCGAGCCGCTCGAGCCTTACGAGGGCCTCGAGCGTGCCGCCCGCGAAGCCTGCGCGCGTCACATTCACGAGGAGGCCCTTCGGATCCACGCGAATCACACCCTCGCCGCTCATCGGAAACGGACCGAACGCGGCGGCGGGCAGGTCGAACGCCCCGGCGATGCGGAAGCCGTCCGGCTCGCCGAAGCGCAGCGTGCCGCGCATCCGGACATCGCCGGTGAGCGGAAGGCCCAGCCCGAAAACCTTCGAAAGCGCCTCGCCGGTCGTCTCGGCGCGCGCGACGAGAGCGAGGACGGGCTTCTTCATGTCCTCGACTCCGCCCGAAGCCTCGAGCCGCAGGCGATCGCCGCGCAGCCTCAAGCCCGTCAGGTGAACGCGCCCGGGCGCGAGCGTCACCTCCGCGCCGATCGCGAATTCGAGCGTCTCGTTGTCCTCCAGCTTGAAGCGCCCGTTGCGGCACGCGAGCGCGAGGTGCGTCACCGTCCGGCTCCGGCCGGACGTGGCCGTGACGGCGGCATCCTGGAGCACGGCGTCGATCTCGGCGTTCCATTCCCGGAAGCGAAAGGTCGCTCGCTGGATGACGGCCTCCTGCAGGCGGATGTCGAGGTCGCCGCCGCCCCCTCCCGACAGGGCACGGAAAACCGACGAGAGGTTGGTCGTGCCGTCCGCGAACACCTCGAAGACGACGCGCGGCGAGACGACGCGGAGCTTCTGGAGGTCGATGCGGCTGCTCGTGATCGTCGGCCAGCCGAGCAGCTCGATCTCCGAAGCCGAGAACGCGGGGCCCTCGAGGCCGCGTGGGTCGTTCGCAACGGCCACGTCGCGCACGCGAAACGCGAACGGGACGAGCGCGAGGTCGAAGCCTCCGAACCTGACGGTCCGCCCGATCCTGTCGCCGAGGAGCCTTTCGGTGCGGCGACGCAGAAGCTCCTGGAAGCGCGTGGAGCGGAAGACGGCGTAAAGGACGAGGAGAGAGAAGACGAGGAGAAGGGCGAAGAGGCGGACGAGCCGGACCTGCGTGAGGGAGAGCTGCGGGAGGCGGTGCATCTCCCCGTTACCGCGCCGCGCTTTCCCGCTCGCCGCCGAACGAGAGCTTCCCGGCGAGGACCTCGAAGAACGAGGCCTCGGAGGCCCGCACGAGCGAGACGGTCCCGGAGGAACGGGCGATGGCGATGCGCGTTCTCGAGCCCACGGGGAACCCTTCCTGGCCGTCCAGCGTCAGGAACACGTCCGTGGGGTCGTTCTCCACCGACAGGTCGAGGCGGACCGAGTCGGGAAGGACGAGCGGGCGCAGCGTCAGCGTGTGCGGACACACCGGTGTGAGGACCAGCGCCGCCAGGGTCGGCTCGAGAATGGGCCCGCCCGCCGAGAGGTTGTAAGCCGTGGACCCGGTCGGAGTCGACACGATGAGCCCGTCTCCCCGGTATCGCGAGACCATGCGGCCGTCCA
>JBGPDK010000112.1:0-10852 GCA_041482235.1 Thermoanaerobaculia bacterium
CGCAGCTCCGTCTTCCCCGCCGTGACATCAGTCAGCAGGACCTCGTAGCTCAGCGTCCCGCTCACCGCCGTCCACGCCAGCGTCTGCGTCGACGCCGTCAGCGTCGACCCGTTCGTCGGGAAGGTCACCGCCGGCGTTCCCGACGTCCCCGAGACGAAGTACGTGAACGCGCTCGCCTTCGTCGCCGTCTGCAGGTCCGGATTCATGACGACGACGCTCACCGTCCCCGCCGCGTGCGCGCCCGTCACCGCCGTCAGCGTCGTCGCATTCACGAACGAGACGCTCGTCGCCGCGACGCCGCCGATCGAGAGGGTCGCCCCGTTCACGAAGCTCGCGCCCGTGATCGTCACCGCCGTTCCGCCCAGCGTCGAGCCGCTGCTCGGCGCGATCGAGGAAACGGACGGCGGCAATCCGCCGCCGACGACGGCGAGGCAGCCGGAGGAGGCGCCCGTGTCGAGCGTGGGACCCACGTACCGCGAGATCGTCGACGGATGGAAGACGAGCGACGTGCCGCAGCCCGCGATTCCCGAGACGTGGCAGTAGCCCATGAGCGTGCCCGTGACGTTCGGAACGCCGTTGATCGTCTGCGCGCTCGGGCAGGAGGTGGGCCCGCTGTAACACGACTCTCCGGCGTAGCAGCGGTCCGGAGCGGGATTCGCGTAGCAGTGTGTGTGGGGCGAGCCGAGATTGTGGCCGATCTCGTGCCCGAGGATCATGGTGTCGCCCGCGAGATAGCTCACCTTGAAGAGCTGGCTGAAGCTGTAGTCGGTGGAGGTTCCGCAGACGGAGCCCGCGAGCCACGCGATGCCGGAAGCCGAGTTCGTGGAAGACTGCTTTCCGGACAACATCGCGGCCACGGAACGCGGGTAGCTCGCCCTCGGGTAGGAAGTGTTCCAGTAATCTGTGAACTCCGAGAGCTCCGCGCCGTTGGCATTCGGGTTCCCGACCGCAGAGTACGGGTCCGCGGAGGTTCTCAGGAACGTCGTCCCCTGAAGGAGCCTCAGCTTCAGGTCGCGCTCGTACATCACGTTGATCGAGGCGAGAAGCGAGGCGATGTAGTTCGTGGTGGTCGTCGTGTTGTTCGACCGGTACGCCATGTACTCGTTGTCCGTGTCGATGGCGACGACGGCCGAATGCAGCGACGTGAGCGCGGCGGGCGCTCGCGCGGCGAGCGCGCTTTCGCCTCGCGGCTGGCCGTAGTCGAGCGACGTCTCGATCGAGTCCTCCTGGCCGCAGGTCCAGGCGCCGCCCCCCGGGGGCTGCTGAGGCCGCGCGAGGACGTGCCGGCCGACCTTGCCCGACGCATCCCGCGAAATCTCCTGGACGCCCTCCGGGCCGTGCATGAGCGCCGCGAGCGTGCCGGTGGCCGGGTCCACCGAGACCATGAGCCGGTTGCCGGCGCCTTCCGCGTCCTCGCCGACGAAGAACGCGAACGTCGAGCGCGGGACTTCCGTCAGAGTCTTTCCGTCGACACGGAAGATCTTCGCGTCAGGCGCGTAGATCTCGCGCCGCGACAGGACGACCGCTCGCCGCACGCCCGGCGCGAACGGCCAGTCTTCGACGCGAAGGGATTCCTCCGGGCGCGTCGCCAGGAGCGCGGGGGCGAGGGCGCTGTCGAAGGAGAAAAGCTCTCCCTCGCCGCGACCCGAGGGCAGGTCGACGATTTGTCCGGGGACTCCCGCGGAAACCGTTTCCTCGACCGGACGAGCGGCGGATGCCGAGTGTGCGGAGAGGCCTGCCGCCAGGGCAAGCGCCAACGCCGTCACACGCTTCGCCATATGCCGGATGAAAGAAGTAGTGCCCATATACACGATCCTTGCCGCTCCCATGCCACGCGGCCGAAAAAGGAATTCTTCTCCCTGAAGTGCGGCAGACCGCGTATCCCTAACGATTTGTTGGTCTTGTTCCGTGATGGCCCTCACGGGCAAGGCCGGCTTTCGGCGAAGGGTGGGTTTTCGGACGGCCGATTTTGTCAAAATTTGGTGGTCAGCGAGGGAACACCACGCAGTTTTCGTCGGTGCCCGTCGGCGACCGGCGATCGCTCGGGAAGGCGGGCCACGGCGCGCGGAACGCGCCCGACCGCCCGGTAAGATCCCGGCGTGCCTCCCGCGCCCGACCGCACAGGCTTCGCCGGCGCCCGCGCCCTCGTCACCGGCGGCCTGGGCTTCATCGGGTCGAACCTCGCCATCTCGCTCGTCGAGAGGGGCGCCGAGGTGACGATCGTCGACGCGCTCCTACCGGGGTACGGCGGAAACCTGTTCAACCTCGAGCCCGTGCGCGGCCGCGTGCGTCTGAACGTCTGCGACATCCGCGACCCGAACGCGATGAAATACGCCGTGGACGGTCAGGACTTCGTCTTCCACCTCGCCGGGCAGGTGGATCACATCCTGAGCCTGACCGACCCGTTTCCCGACATCGACATCAACATCAAGGGAACGGCCGTCCTCATGGAGGCCCTGAAGCATCACAACCCGCGCGCGCGCGTCGTGCACTCCGGGACGCGCGGCGAGTACGGCCCCGCGGGCTCGCTGCCCGTGGGCGAGACGGCGCCGACGCATCCGAAGGGCATCTACGAGATCTCGAATCTCACGGCCGAGAAGATCATCTCGGTCTACGACGAGGTGCACGGTATCGCGTCCGCCCTGCTGCGCATCACGAACGTCTACGGACCCCGCGCGCAGATGCGCCACTCGCGCCACGGCGTCGTGAACTGGTTCGTGCGCATGGCGCTCGACGGCGGGCCGATGAAGGTCTTCGGCGACGGCACGATCAAGCGCGACTTCCTCTACGTCGACGACTGCGTCGAGGCGATCCTCACGAGCGCCGCGAGCGACGAGGCGCGCGGCGAGATCCTGAACGTGGGGAGCGACCGCGTCACGAATTTCCGCGAGCTGGCCGAGGAGCTCACCCGGCTGACGGGCGCGCCGTGGGAATTCGCGCCCTTCTCCCCCGAGCGCAAAGCGCAGGAGCCGGGGGACTTCGTCTCGGACATCACGAAGATCGGGCGGCTCCTGGGGTGGCGCCCGAAGACGCCGCTCGCCGAGGGTCTGGCGCGCACGCTCGCCTACTACCGCGAGCACAAGAGCCATTACTGGCCCTAGCAGGGCGCTGAAAAACCCCAGGGGGCCGCGTTGCGAGCGCGGCGGGTGTCAGTTGCAAGGCGGCGCGACGCAGGCGATGCGGGACATCGTCGAGGAGCGCCAACACAGCAGATGACCCCGCCCCGCCGCAACCCGAAGGGCGCGCGGGGGTTGCGGGCGATCTCTGCGTTGCGGCTCGTCGAAGGAGAGCCAACTCCGCTCTCCTCGCCGCGCCTTGACCTCGCCTCGCAAGCCCCGCGCGCGCGACCCCCTGGGGTTTTTCAGCGCCCTGCTAGAGGGCTCAGCGCCGCCGCGCGGACTTCATCTCGGCGCGAGCCTCGCGGTCCGCCTCGCGCCGGCGGATCGTCTCGCGCTTGTCGTGCAGCTTCTTGCCGGTCACGAGCGCGATCTCGACCTTGACGCGCGGGCCCTTGAAATAGAGCGTGAGGGGCACGCAGGTGGCGCCCGACCGCTTGATCCTCGACGCGAGGCGCACGATCTCGCGCTTGTGGAGGAGGAGCTTGCGGCTGCGCTTCGCGTCGACGTTGTTGGTGCTGCCCGCCCCGTATGGCGGAATGTGGACGTTCCACAGCCAGGCCTCGCCGCCCGTCACGGCCACGTAGCCGTCCTGAAGGCTGGCCTGGCCCTCGCGCAGGGACTTCACCTCGGTCCCCGTCAGCGAGATGCCGGCCTCGTGCTTCTCCTCGATGTTGTACTCGTGGTACGCGCGCCGGTTCGACGCGATGGGGCGGTCGCCGGCGTTCTTTCGCGCCGCGCGAGTCGCTGCCTTTTCTTCCTGCCTCTCGATGCGGGACTTCACGCGGCGTCCCGGCTCAGCCCGACGTGTCCTGGATCATCCGCTTGAGCTCCGGCGTGATCTCGGGGTCGAATTGCGTTCCCGCCTTCGACTCGAGGATGTCGATGGCCTTGTAGTCCGAGAGGACCGCGCGGTACGACGTCGGAGACGTCAACGCGTCGAACGCCTCGCACAGGTGGATGACGCGCGACCCGAGGGGAATCGCGTCGCCCTTGAGGCCGTCGGGATAGCCGCCGCCGTCCCACCGCTCGTGGTGATGGCGGATGAGCGGCGCGACGGGATACGGCCAGGGGATGTCCTCGACGAGGAACGCTCCCACGCGGGGATGCTGGCGTACGAGGAGGATCTCCACGTCGGTGAGCGCGCGCTTGGAATAGATGAGGTCGTAGTTGAGCTCCCGCATGCCGACGTCGTGCAGGAGGCCTGCGACGGTGACCTGCTCGACCTCCTCCGGCGTGACGCCGAGCCTGGCGGCGAGCCTGCGGGCCATGCGGCCCACGTTGAAGGAGTGCGTTTTCAGGGCGGTTCGTTTCTGCAGGCCCGGCTCGAGGAGCTTGTTGACGAGCCCGCGGTACGCCTCGAGGTAGCGAGCCTCGCTGCGGGTGCCGGCGAGGACGTTCCTGAGGACCACGTGCGCCGCGCGAAGCGCCTCGCGGGCGTCGGGGTTCTGGCCGTGGCGGAACAGGAGCGAGAAGAAGACGACGCCCTCCGCCGAGCTGACGAGGACGCTCGACTGGATGGAGACGATCTCGGCCCGGCGCACCGCGGACGCCTCGGCAGGCGGCGAGCCGAGACTGCGCCAGGAGGGGTCGGACGTGAACGGGAACGCGATGGCCGTCTTCGCGAAGATCTTCTCGAGGTTCTCGAGGAGCGCGGGCGCGACGTCGGGATCGAGCGGGCGCCGCGCCGCGACCGTGACCGTGGCTCCCCCCGGCACGAAGGAGGACACGGCGGCCATCTCGACCTCCTGATAGCTGAGACAGGTGGGAAGGTAGAGGGCGATGAGCTCGGCTTCGCGCGGCGAGAGCCCTCCGCTGGGCGGCGGGACGACCTTCGGAGCCAGGTTGCGCGCGAGCGTCTCCTCGACGAGACGGATCGTCCGCGCCACGGCGCTCGGGGCGGGATCGGGATCGGGTTCGGACGCGGCCGGCGGCGTCGCCAGCTTTCGGAAAACGCCCGACGTGCCGAGCTTCGCCGCCGAGCCTGAAACCCGTTTGAGCGCGGGAGGAGGAGGCGGTGCGGCCACCTTGGTCAGCCAGTCGACCGAACGTTCGATCTGCGCCGTCGGCTTCGAGAACGTCCCGCTGCCTCCGCCCGTCGCGTCCGCGATGCGGCGCAGCTCGATCGCGAAGCGGCGAAGGAGGCCGGAGATCTCGACGACGTCTTCCTCGGAAAAAGCCTGGCGGCCGGTTTTCTCGCGCACGTCGACGAATCCCATGGCCCGCCCCTCGAGGTAGAACGGAGCGAGGAGCATGCGCGTCGACGTCGACTGCAACATCAGGTCCGCCAGCTTCCCCGCGACGCTCAAGCTGTTGAAGTAGGTCGGCTCGCGGTGCTCGTAGATGTAAGTGGCGAGGGTCCCGTTGCGGCCGAACCAATCCGCGAGGCGGTCGGCGCGGTTGAAGCCGAACTGCGCTTTCAGGCGGAACGTGGAGCTCGCAGGATCCAGCGCATAGAACGCCGCCTTCGCCGGCTGCCACTTCTGGTTGAGCACGGCGAGAAAGTCCCGATAGTACTTCTCCTCGGCAGGGGCGAGCACGACAGCCTCCGGGTTGGAAGAGGATAGCAGCCGCGATTCCGCACAAAACCCGACCGAACGGTTTGTGTGGCCGAAAAGCCGCAGGTGTGGGGTTTCCGCCACACGCCGCGCCTCCGCGCAGGGGTGGAATCTCGCGAAAATGCAGGGAAACAGGGGCTGGCGCCGTGGCATCCACCGTGCAAAACCTCGGTCGAATGCGCGCTCAGAATACAGTGGCCCGGCGCGTCCGGCTCTCTGGAATCGGGCTGCACACGGGCCGACACGTCCGCGTGACTCTGCACCCGTTCGGGGCGGGTCAGGGAATCGTCTTCTACAGGTCCGACGTCGATGCTTTCGTCCCGGCCGTCGCCGAGGAGGCCGGCCGCTTCGATCACGCGACCTCGCTCGGCGAGCGCGGCCGCGACGTGGGTACGGTGGAGCATCTCCTTTCCGCGGCCCTGGGCGCAGGCCTCGACAACGTCCTCGTCGAGCTCGACGGTCCCGAAGTGCCCATCCTCGACGGCAGCGCGCTGCCCTGGCTCGACGCGTTCGAAGGCGCGGGCTTCGCCGCTCAGGCAGCGCCCGCCGTGCCGTTCGCTCCGTCGCATGTTTTCGCCATTCACGGTCCGGAGGGAAAGAAGCTGGAGATCCGCCCCGCGCACGATCTGCGCGTGACCTACACGATCGACTTCCCGAATCCGGCCGTCGGGCGGCAGTCGATCACCGTGGTCCTCACGCCCGAGTCGTATGCCGCGCACCTCGCGCCGGCCCGCACGTTCGGGTTCCTCGCCGAGTACGAAGCGCTCAAGGCCCACGGCCTCGCCCGCGGCGCCCGCGAGGACAACTGCATCGTGGTGGGCGAAGACCGCGTCGAAAACGGCGAGCTGCGCTTCGCGGACGAGTTCGTGCGCCACAAGGCCCTCGACCTCCTCGGAGACCTCGCCCTCGTCGGACGCCCCGTGCTCGGTCACGTCGTCGCCCACAAGGCCGGCCACGCGATGCACGTGGCGCTCGCGCGGCTTCTGCGCGAGGAGAGCCGGGCCTCCTTCGAGGCTTCCGACGCGCCGCGCCTCGCGGTGAGGGCGCTTCCCGCCGCCTCCGGCGCCCGGGCCTGACCGCAAGTCCGGCCAAACCGCTAAAGTCCGGGGGTGGGCAAGCGCGCCTTCCTCCTCGCGGCCGGCCTTCTCGCCCTGGCGAACGCGGCCCGAGGCCTCGCCGAAGGCGACGGGCCGGAGATTCGCGGCGTGTCGACCCGGGTCTCGGGGCGAGACCTCTGCGTCGACACGCGCCTTTCGCCCGCCCTGCCCGGGGACGTCCTGCAGCGCCTCGCCTCGGGGCTTCCCACGACCGTTGCGTGGGAGCTGCGCCTCTTCGTGTTCCGCAATCTCTGGTTCGACGGCCTCAAGGACGAAAGGCGCTACGCGGTGACCGCCACCTACCGGCCCGTCACGGCTGACTACGCGGTCGAGCGCCGCCTCGACGCGCGCCTGCTCGACACGAGGGTCGTGCCGACGCGCGACGAGGCCGCCGCCGCGCTCGCGCGCGTGCCGGCGCTGCCGTCCTTCACCATGGGGGACCACCTGATCGGCAAAAAGCTCGTGGTGCGCGTGCGCTGCCTCTACGGAAGCGGCGTCGCCCTCGGGGTGATGCCGACGAGCGCCGAGACCGCCTGGGTGCGGTCGGGGATCTTCGAGTGGACGGCGAGCGGCGCGCGCTGAACGATTCGTCTCCGCCCGTGGCGCCGGGACGCCGCTGGGCGCGGGACAACCGGATTCTCGTCGGGATCGCGCTCGCCCTCGGCGCGGCGCTCGCGGGCGGCTACGCTCTCGTCCTGCGCACGCGCGACCTCACGCCCGTCGCCGCGACGAACCGCGTTCTTCTGTTCGTCCTCTTCTACATCGTCGTCGTCCTCATCCTCGCGCTCGTCTTCGTGCTGGTCAGGAGCACGGCGAAGCTCGTTCTCGAGGCGCGCCGAGGCGTCTTCGGCTCGCGCTTCCGCGTCCGCGTCGTCGCGTCGTACGTGGGCCTCGCCCTCCTCCCGATCGCGCTCCTGGTTCTCCCCACGACCGGCCTCCTGCAGAAGAGCGTCGAACGCTGGTTCGCGCCGCCCGTCGAGGAGACCGTGCGCGCCGGGCGGGAGGTCGCGGACCTCGTCCGCTCGCGCGCCGCGGCGCTCGAGCGCCGCACCGCCGAGCGCCTCGGGCCCCGGCTCGCCGAGGCTCCCGAAGCCGGCCTCCTTCCCCTCCTGTCTCTGGCGCGCGAGGAATCGGGAGTGGACCTCATCGAGTGGAGGCGCCCCCTCCTCCCGCCCGTGGCCGTCAGCGCCCCCCGCTGGCCGCTGCGCGACGTGAACGAGCCCGGCGCGGAATGGCTTGAGGACGCGAAGGCGCGCGGGCTTTCGCGGCGGCTCGTGCCCACGCGCGACGGCGGACAGGCCGGCCGCACCGTCGTCTCCACCCCCGCCGGCTTCCTCGTCGTCGGCACGTTCGACCCGCCCGCCGAAGCCGAGCCGCTGCGCCAGCTCTCCCTCGCGACGTCGGCCTACGCGATGCTGAAGGCCGAGCGCGCCGAGCTCGAGGCCGTGCAGGTGCTCTTCTTCCTCCTTCTCGCCCTGCTCGTTCTCCTGGCGGCCGTGTGGGTCGGGCTCCTTTTCGCGCGGCGCGTGACGCGCCCCATCGCGGCGCTCGCCTCCTCGGCGCGGCGCGTCGGCGCGGGCGACTTCGACGCGCTGGTCGAGGTCGAGGGCGGCGACGAGATCGCGGCGCTTTCGCGCGCCTTCAACGCCATGACGTCCGAGCTGCGCAAGAGCCGGTCCGAGCTGGTCGCCGCGAACGCCGAGATGGCCGCGACGAACCAGCGCGTCGACGAGGAGCGCCGCCGCGTGCGCACGATCCTCGCGCGGCTCGACGCGGGCGTCGTCGCGTTCGGCGACGACGACACGCTGCTCTTCCTCAACGAGACGGCGCGCCGCCTGCTCGGCCACGAGGGAGAAACACAGTTTCCCAGCGCGCGGGATCTCCTCGCGCCTCCCGCCCTCGCGCCGCTGGCCGAGTTTCTCGCCCGCGCGCGCATGCCGGCCGCCCCGCGCGAAGCGACGCTGAAGATCGGCCCCCGCGTGCTCGAGGCCCGCGTGACGCGGATCCCCGCCGGCCCGGCCGACGCGGGAGCCTGGGTCGTGACGCTGGAGGACACGACCGCCCTCGTCGCGGCCGAGCGCGCCACGGCGTGGGAGGAGGCGGCGCGCCGCATGGCGCACGAGATCAAGAACCCGCTCACGCCGATCCGCCTCGCGGCCGAGCGCATGCGGCGGCGCGCCCTGGGCGCGACCGCCGATCCCGGCGGTTTCGCCGAGGTCGTGCGCGAGGGCGCCTCCACGATCATCGAGGAGGTCACGACGCTCTCCTCTCTCGTCGACACGTTCGGGCGCTTCGCCCGCCTGCCGGCCGCCGACCTCGTCCCGACGGACCTCGGCGCGGTCGTCCAGCAGGTGACGAAGCTGTATGCGGACGTGAAGCGCGGCGTGACGGTGTCGGCCGAGATTCCGGAGGCCCTTCCGCTCGTCCGCGCGGACGCCGAGCAGGTGAAGAGGGCCCTCATCAATCTCGTGGACAACGCCGTCGCGGCGACTCCCGGCGGCGGCCGCGTGCGGATCGCGGCGCACGTGGCGGACGGGCGCGCGCGGATCGCCGTCGAGGACGACGGACCCGGCATTCCCGAGGCGGAGCGCGAGCGCGTTTTCGACCCTGCCTACTCGACGAAGTCGCGGGGCTCGGGCCTCGGCCTCGCGATCGTCGCGCGCATCGCCGCCGAGCACGCCGGGCGCGTGCGGGTGGAGGACAATGTCCCTCACGGATGCCGCTTCCTCCTCGAATGGCCGGCCGCGTGAGCGCCGAACGCGCATGAGGGCCGCATGACCGACGGGCCGCGCGTCCTCATCTGCGACGACGAGCCGGGCATTCGCAAGACGCTCTCGCAGATCCTCGGCGACGAGGGTTACACCGTCGACGCCGTCGGCCTCGGCCAGGAGGCGCTCGCGCGCGCCCTCGACGAGGACGGGCCGCGTCCCGAGGCGATCTTTCTCGACGTGTGGCTGCCGGACCTCGACGGCCTCATGGTGCTCGACCGGCTGCGCGCCGCGGGGCTCGAGACTCCCGTCGTCATGATCTCGGGGCACGGCACCGTGGAGACGGCGGTCCAGGCCGTCAAGCGCGGCGCGGACGACTTTCTCGAGAAGCCCCTGTCCCTCGAGCGCGTTCTCCTGACGCTGGACAAGGCGCTCGAGCGGCGCCGCCTCGCGCGCGAGCGCGACGACCTGAGGCGCGAGCTCATGAGCCGCACCGGCGAGGACGCGGCGCGAGAGCCCCTTCTCGGCACCGGCTCCGCGATGACGCGCCTTCTCGACGAGATCAGGCGCGCCGGAGCGTCGGAAGCGCGCGTCCTCATCACGGGTGAAAGCGGCGTGGGCAAGGAGCTGGTCGCGCGCGCGCTGCACCGCGCGTCGCCGCGCTCTCAGGGGCCGTTCGTCGAGGTCAACGGGGCGGCGATTCCGGAAGAGCTCATCGAGAGCGAGCTCTTCGGGCACATGAAAGGCTCGTTCACGGGCGCCGTCGAGGACCGCAAGGGGAAGTGGGAGCAGGCCGACTCGGGCACGCTCTTCCTCGACGAGATCGGCGACATGTCGCCGCGCACGCAGTCCAAGATCCTGCGCGCCATTCAGGACGGGCGCATCACGCGCGTCGGCGGCGCCAAGGCGTTCGCGACCGACGTGCGCATCGTCGCCGCCACGAACCGCGACCTGCCCGCGATGATCCGCGCCGGGACGTTTCGCGAGGATCTCTACTTCCGACTCGCCGTCGTCCCGCTGCACGTGCCGCCCCTGTCCGAACGGCCGGAGGACGTGCCCCTCCTCGTCGCCCACTTCGCCGAGAGCCTCGCGCGCCGGCGCGGGCGCCGCCCGAAGACGCTCGAGAAGGAGGCTCTCGAGGTCCTCGCGAAGAGACGCTGGCCGGGCAACGTGCGGGAGCTGCAGAACCTCGTCGAACGCGTCCTCCTCATGACGCCCGGCCCCGTCGTGCGCGCCGCGGATCTCCCGCCGGAAGACGCCCCGGCCACGGGGCGCGCTCCGTCCCACGCGGGTTCGGACGAGGTGTCCGCGCACGCGACGCTCGCCGAGGCGCGCGAGGCGTTCGAGAGACGCTATCTTTCGCGCGTCCTCGC
>JBGPDK010000113.1:0-10770 GCA_041482235.1 Thermoanaerobaculia bacterium
GTCAGCCACGGCCTTTCGAATCGCATCGTGTATGGCGGCCTCCACTACGGCGCGCGGTGGCTTCCCCTGCCCGTCCTCAACGGCATCAACCTTTTCGGTAACAGTCTCGCGGTCGCCCTCATGCGCGAGACGCTCGCCGGCATAAGGGAGAACTTCCGTCTGGCCCTCGGCGTCTCGGAGCGGGAGGCGGGGCGGCTCGCTCGGCGCCTGTTCTTCGAATACGGCCGCTCGGTCATCGACGTGTGGCGCCTTCGGAGCGAGGCCTTCGTCCCCAGGATCACGTCGTTCGAGGCGGACCGCTCGGTGCTCGCGCGCGTGCGGAGGAACGGCCGCGGCTTTCTGCTCGTGACGGGTCATGTCGGAAACTGGGAGATGGGGGCGGTGACGCTGCGCGGCCACTCTCTCACTCCGGCCGTGGTCGGCCAGCCGGAGCTCGATCCAGACGTCGAGGCCATGCGCCTGAGCCTGAGAACGCGCCTCGGCGTCGAGTCCATCGACATCGGCGCTTCAACCGCCACCGCGTTCCGCGTGCGCGCCGCGATCGAGGCGGGCCGGGCGGTCGCGCTCCTCGTCGATCGCGCCTACCCGGAAGACCAGGTGACGGTCCCCTACTTCTCGCGCCCCACGCCTTTTCTCCGCTCGCCGGCTCTTCTGGCCCGCTTCTGCAAGTGCGACGTACTCCCCGGCTTTTTCATGCGCAGTCCCGACGGCTCGTACTTCAACGTCTGGGGGCCACCGATCGCCGCGGACGAGTCGCTCTCTCCCGAGGAGGACGCGCGCCGCATCATGGGCCGCGTGGCCGCCGACCTGGAAGGCGTCGTGCGCGCGCACCCGACGCAGTGGTTCAATTTCTACCGGTTCTGGAGCGCCGGGAGCGCGCCCAGGGCGGCGGCGGACTCCAGCCGCGCCTCCTGACCGGGGCGCTTCCACTTTCCGTAGACGTAGTTGCCGCAGCACCGGCTGCAGATGGGGAGCGGCTCCTTCGCGAGCTTCTCGCGGAAACGTGCCGCGCGCTCGCCGGTCCACACCTCACGAAACGAGGTCTCCCGCACGCTGCCGATGAAGTAATCGGGAAAGTCGCCGCAGAAGCAGACGCGGCCGTCCGGCTCGATCTGCGCGAAGGACCAGGCCACGGGACACAGGTCGTGCCCGAAGGTCCGGCCGGAGTCGGCGAAGTAGTCCGGGACCCCTTCCGCCGGCACGTCGGGCACGAACGAGATCCACGCCTGGCCCCGCGCGGAATCGAGCAAACGCCGGCGGCGGATCCCCTTCAGGAGCTTCACGAGCTGGGCCATCTGCTGCCCCTTCGTGGCCGCGAAGTCCGCCCCGTCGAACTCGAACCCTTTCCAGGAGCTGCCGGTGACGCCGAAGGTCTCCGACATCACCTTCTCGTACGCCGTGCCGGTCTCCTTCGACACGAACCAGCGGAGTCCGATGTTGATCGTGTCGAGCGGCAGCTCCCGGAGGGCCTCGAGCGCCGGCGCGAAATCGTCCAGGTTGAGCTCGGTGATGGGCATGATCGCGAGGAGCATCGGCACGGCGGACCCGAGCTCGTCGCGCACGCGGGCCACGGCGCGGACGCCGGCCGCGGCGCGCTCGAAGCTGTCGGCCTTGCCGCGGATCCGGTTGTGGAGCGCGGCGGGGCCGTCGATGGAGACCATGATCGAGTCGACACCGGCTTCCACGAGCTCCCGCGCCACCGCCTCCAGCAGCCAGCCGTTCGTGATCATCGTGCAGGTCAGGCCGCGCCGTTTCACCTCCCGGATGAGTGGCAGGATGTCGGGATAGAGCAGCGGCTCGCCGCCGAACAGGCTGACGATCGGCCGCGAGGGCGCGAGCTCCTCGAGGAGGCGGACGTAGTCGGCGAGGCCCATCTCGCGCTTCAACCCGATCAGCTCGCGGATCCGGCTCCTCTCCCTTTCACCATCGGTCGCAGTGGACGTCCCGAGCGCGCGGAAGATGCCGGTGTCGCCCCACTGGCCGCACATCTTGCAGCGGAGGTTGCAGAGGTTCGTGACGCGCAATTGCACGAACGTGGGCATCGGCAGGTTGTCGGGGCGGGGCGCGGCCAGATGTTCCATCACCTCGCGGCGGCCGCGCCGCATTCGGCCCAGATAGCCGCGCGCGAACCCCGCGAGCTTCAGGCCGCGTCGGAAGCTCAAGGCCCCTCCCCGCTCTCGACGATTCCCGTCGCCTTTTCGAAGGCCCCCCGGCCGCGGACCGCCTGCACGACGCGTATCACAGCAGCGGAGAAATGGAACGCGGCCATCGAGAGCCGGGCTCTGAAGTCCGGGTAGAAGACGCCGCCGGCGAGCGCCGTCGTGACGCCGCGCTGGATCCAGAGGCTCGGGGCGGGCGTATAGAACGTCTCCAGCACGTGCGGCTGGTAGAACCCGTGAACGAAGACCGCGAATCGCCGGGTCGCGCGCCGGTAGATCTTCTCGAAGCTCCTGAAGTCGGCCGCGTCGACGCGTCCCTTGCCGCGGAGCGCGCGGTCGACCGCGGAGGCTGCGAGCTCAGCCGACTCCATCGCCAGGAGGACGCCGGTCGAGAAGACGGGGTCGAGGAAGCAGGCCGCGTCTCCCACGAGGCAGAAGCCGTCGCCGGAGATGCGAGGCGTCGCGTACGAGTAGTCGGCGATGGCCTGCACGTCCATCGTCCGCTTCGAGCCCGCGAGGAGGTCGTTGACCTCGGGCGTCGCCGAGACCGACTCCTCGAAAAGCTCCTCCACGGTGCCTTTCCGCTCCTTGAACCGCCGCGACGGCATCACGATGCCGACCGAGACCGAGCCGTCGGAGAAAGGAATCAGCCACCACCAGCCGTCCGGCGTCGTGACGACGACGATGTCCCCTCCGGCGGGCCCCTCCTCGCGCCTGAACGTGTCGTAGTGGGCAAACGCGGCCGAGCGGTCGAGAAGCGGATCGCGGCGCCTCCCGCCGAGGTGGCGCGAGAGAAGCGCGTCGCGGCCGGTGGCATCCACGACCACCTTCGCCTCAACGGTGCGCGGCTCGCTTTCCCCCTTGAGGAGCACCTTCACGCCGCGCGCCCTCTTGCCGTCCGCGCCGAAGAGCACCTCCGTCACCCGAGCCTCCTGGAAGACGGCCGCGCCGGACTCTCGGGCGTGGTCGAGGAGGAGAGCGTCGAACTCGGCCCGCTTCACGTGGAAAGAGCTCGGGTGCTCGCTGTCGACGCCGTTCGCGAACACCACCGGGCGCGTGAAGGACGACCCCTGGTGGTAGAAGCGGGCGCCGAGCTTCACCTGGGGCCCCGCCGCCTTCAGCTTCGAAAGCACTCCGATGCGTTCGAAGAGCGGCACGTTCCAGGGCAGAAGCGACTCGCCGATGTGGAAGCGGGGGAACTTCTCGCGCTCGAAAAGGACGGTCCGGTGGCCCATCCGCGCCATCAGAGTCGCGAACGTGGAGCCGCCGGGGCCGCCGCCGCAGACGACGGCGTCGGCCACGGAGGGAAAGGCCCTGGGACTGGCGTTGTCTTCGCCGAGACTCTTCATCGACACACGCGAGAGTATCAGCCCGACTTGCGCTCTTGCGGGCGCGAATCAAACTTCCTATCGTCAGACCATGAAGGCCAAAAGGCTCCAGATCGTCATGTCCGCCCTCGCCGCCCTCGTCGTCACGGCGTGCAACCCCGCCGCCGGTGTCGTGGGCGCCGGCTCCCCCGCGGCCTCTCCGGCCCTCCACGGCATCGACCTCGCCGGCATCGATCGATCGGTCGCGCCTGGAGACGACTTCTTCGCCTACGCGAACGGGGCCTGGATCAAGAGCACCGAAATCCCGGCCGACCGCAGCTCCTGGGGGGTCAGCGGCATGCTCGTCGAGCTGACGGCCCGGCGGACAGCCGACCTGATTGCCGAGGCGGCCAGGGCGCAGAGTCCCGCCGGCTCGGACGCGAGGAAGATCGGCGACACCTACGCGAGCTTCATGGACGAGGCGGCCATCGAGGCGAAGGGGCTCGAGCCGCTCAAGCCCTCGCTCGACAGCATCGCGGCGATCTCCGACGCGCAAGGGCTCGCGTGCGCTCTCGGCGGCACGCTGCGCGCCGACGTCGACGTGCTGAACAGCACGAATCTCTACACCGGCAACCTGTTCGGCCTCTGGGTCGCGCAGGACCTGAACGACCCGGGCCGCTATTCGCCGTTCCTCCTGCAGGGCGGCCTCGACATGCCCGACCGCGACTACTACCTCGACGCGTCACCGCGCATGGCGGAAATCCGAACGCGCTATCAGGCGCACATCGCCACCGTGCTGAAGCTCGCCGGCTTCGCGGATGGCGAAGCGAAGGCCGTCCGGATCTTCGAGCTGGAGCGCCTGATCGCCGAGGCGCACGTGAGCCGCGTGGACTCGGAGGACGTGCGGAAGGGCAACAATCACTGGACGCGGCAGGAATTCGCGGGCCGCGCGCCCGGCCTCGACTGGCAGGCCTTTTTCTCGGCCGCGGGGCTGGATCGGCAGAGCGACTTCGTGGTCTGGCAGCCGCGCGCGGTCACCGGCGTCTCCGCGCTGGTGCGCGGCCAGCCGCTCGAGGTCTGGAAGGACTACCTGGCCTTCCACGCCGTCGAGCGCGCCTCCACGTTCCTGCCGAGGGCCTTCGTCGACGAACAGTTCGCCTTCCATGGCAAGGCGCTCTCGGGCACGCCGAAGCTAAGAGACCGCTGGAAGCGGGCAGTAGATGTCGCGGACGCCGCGCTCGGCGAGGCGATCGGCAGGCTGTACGTGACGCGCTACTTCCCGGCCGGGGAGAAGGCGCGGGCGGAAGAGATGGTGCGCAACGAGGTGTCCGCTTTCGGCCGCCGGATCGACGGCCTCGACTGGATGGCCAGGGAGACCAAGGCCAGGGCGAAAGCGAAGCTCGCCGCTCTGAAAGTGGGCGTCGGCTACCCGGACAAATGGCGCGACTACTCGGCTCTTGAAGTGGCGAGAGGAGACGCTCTCGGCAACGCCCAGCGGGCGTCGCTGTTCGAATACCACGGGAACCTGAAGAAGCTCGGGCAGAGAGTCGACCGCGGGGAGTGGGTGATGAACCCTCAGCTCGTCAATGCCGTCAATCTGCCGGCGATGAACGCGCTCAATTTCCCCGCGGCCCTGCTGCAGCCGCCCGACTTCGATCCGGCGCGGCCGGCGGTCATGGATTACGGCGCGGCCGGCTCCGTCATCGGCCACGAGATCAGCCACAGCTTCGACGACCAGGGCGCCCTGTTCGACGCGAGCGGCCGGCTCGAAAACTGGTGGACGGTGGAGGACTTCGCCCACTTCAACGCGTCCGCCGAAGCCCTCGTCAGGCAGTACGACGCCTATCACCCGTTTGCCGACCTCGCGGTGAACGGGAAGCTCACGGTGAGCGAGAACATCGCCGACGTCGCGGGGCTCGCCGCGGCCTACGACGCCTACCGGCTTTCGCTCGGAGGCAAGGAGGCGCCGGCCCTTCAGGGGCTCAGCGGCGATCAGCAGTTCTTCCTCAGCTTCGCCCAGAGCTGGCGAACGAAGTTTCGCGAGCCGGCGCTTCGCCAGCGCATCGTGATCGACAGCCACGCGCCCGCCGAGTACCGCGCCGACACCGTCCGCAACCTCGACGCCTGGTACAACGCCTTCGCCGTGAAGCCGGGCCAGGCGCTCTATCTCGCGCCGAGGGACCGCGTCCACGTGTGGTGAGGGGCCGCGGCCCGCGTCTTCTCGCGAGGAGCCATCCTGCAAAGGGCCTCGAGGTAGCGCGAGCGGACCTGCTCGGTGGCGAGGGCGCGCTTGACGGGAGGCAGCTTCAGGATGGCGCCGAAGACCGCCGCGAGCACGCGGTGGGAGGCGAGGCTCCGGTCGTCGAAGAGGAGATCCTGGAGCTTGCCGCGCTCGAGAGCCATCAGCACGGCGCGGTGCACGGAGTTGAACGGCGGCATCACGCGCCGGCCCCGCTCCTCGAGCGAGAGGCTCCCGGTCGTGCAGGCCCTCACGCAGACGCCGCAGCCGAGGCACTTCTCCTCGTCGAGACGCGCGCGCCGGCGGTTTCGGCGCCCGGGGTCGCAGGCCGAGACGAGGCACATCGCCTCGACCGGACAAGCCGAAACGCAGCGTCCGCAGCCCTTGCACGTTTCCTCGCGCACCTTCGGGAGGTACGAGGTGGTGTTCACGACCCGACCCGGCCCGAGCCGGCGCGCGGCGATCATCGCCTCGCAGCAGCAGCCGCAGCAGTTGCAGATGAAGCCGACCCCGTCGCGCACGTTCTCGCCGAATTGCACGAGCCCCCGCTCGCGGGCCTGCGCGAGGAGCTCCAGCGTCTCGGCGGCGTCGGCCGCGCGCGCGTACCCGTGCTTCACGAGCGAGCGGGCCACGCCGCCGAACGTCATGCATATCTCCTGAGGCGCGTCGCAGGCGCGCCCCACGTGAGCCATCTTGTGGCGGCAGTAGCAGAGGCCGATGCCGATCGCGGAGGCCTCGCGGACGACGTGGGTCGCGCGCTCGAAGTCCAGGACCGTCAGCCCGTCGCGCGCGGGAAGCGCCTCCTCGTTCACGAACGCGCGGCCGATCTGGGTCGTCTCCTGCGCGAGCGCGCGAACGAAGTCGTCCTCGACGTTCAGGTACTGGTAGTAGAGGGCCGCGAGCGCCGCCTGATCGATGTCGCCCCGGACCCGCATCATCGAGAACTCGAAGAAGCCGGCCATGGGCGGCGGCAGGACGTAGAGCGGTTCGCCGTCGTGCTCCACGTCGAGGAGGATCGCCTTCCCGGCGAGCGCCTCGAGCGTCTTGCGTGCTTCGGCCGCCGTCACGCCCCACACCCGCGCGGCCGTCGGGACGCCGAACGGCCGGATCGGGACCCGGGAGAGCAGCGCCGCCTCGCGCTCGGTGACGAGGAGCCCGAGGATCCGGTCGAGGAGGTCGGAGGGCGGCGCGCCCTGCGGGAAGCGATTGAGTCGCTCGACGAGATCCGCGTAAGCCGTTCGCGACGTCAGGTGCGCCATCGCCCGGTCAGGACGCCTCGCGCGTCTTTTCCGCCACGAGGCGCGCGCGCGTGTACGGCACGAGGCCGCCCGCGTCGATGATCGCCTGCCGCGCCTTCGGCAGCGGCTCGACCTCGAACGCGCGGTTCAGCGTCCGGTTCAGGACACGCCCGTCCTCGAGGACGATCTCGTCCCCTTCGTCCGCCTCGAAGGAAGGGGCGATGACGACCTTCAGCCCGAGGTTGATCGCGTTCTGCAGGAAGATGCGCGCGAAGCTCGGCGCGATGACGACGAGCTCGTGCCCCTTCAGGCACGAGGCCGCCTGCTCGCGCGACGAACCGCAGCCGAAATTCCGGCCGGCCGCGATCACCGACCCGGGCGGCAGGGCCCCGGCGCTGATCGCAGCCTGGAAGAACGGATGGTCGGCGAAGGCGTGCGCGGGCGTCTCTTTCGGAAGCACCGTGGCCATGTAGCGTCCGGGGTAGATGACGTCGGTCGAGACGTCGTCGCCGACCTTCAGGAAAACGCGGGGCATCTCAGCGCTCCTTCCTCGGGTCGGTGATGACGCCGGTCAGGGCCGACGCGGCCGCCACCGCCGGCGACGCCAGGTAAACCCCTGCGTTGGGGTTCCCCATGCGCCCCTTGAAGTTCCGATTCGTCGTCGAGATCGCCGTCTCGCCGTCGCCGAGCGCCCCCTCGTGGATTCCGAGGCACGGGCCGCAGCCCGGATTCATCACGACGGCGCCGGCGGCCATGAAGTCGCCGAGGTAACCCAGGCGGAGCGCCTCCTGGTAGATACGCGCGGAGGCCGGAAAGACGAGCATGCGCGTCCCGTCCGCCACCCGGCGTCCGCGCACGATGTCCGCGGCCTGCGCGAGGTCGTCCAGCCGGCCGTTCGTGCACGAGCCGATGACGACCTGCTGAACGGGCGTTCCCGCGACGGCCGTCACGGGCTTGACGTTGTCGACCGTGTGCGGGCAGGCGACGAGCGGCGGCAGATCCGAGACGTCGATCGCGACGACTTTCTCGACGTCCGCGTCGCCGTCGCTCACGACGAGGTCGAGCGGTTCGGCGACGCGCGCCTCCTCGCGCAGGTAACGGACAGTCTCCGCGTCGCCCGGCACGATGCCCGAGGTGGCGCCGGCCTCGACCGACATGTTGCAGAGGACGAGCCGGCCGGAGGTGGAGAGCCGCTCGATCGTCCCGCCCGAGAACTCGAGAACCCGGAAGTTCGCCCCCTGCGCCGTCAGGAGGCCGACGAGGTGGAGGATCAGGTCCTTCGGCCCGACGAACTCGGGGAAGCGTCCTTCGACCTTCACGCGGATCGTGGACGGCACCTCGACGTTGACGGCGGTCCCGAGGGCCCACACGCTCGCCATCTCGGTGGCGCCGATCCCGAACGCGAACGCGCCGAGCGCGCCGTGGCTCGTCGTGTGGGAATCGGTCCCGACGACGACCATCCCCGGCCGGACGTAGCCGCGTTCGGGAAGGATCTGGTGACAGATGCCTCCGACGTCGCCCCGGATGTCGTGAAACTTCGCGATGCCATGCTCGGCGACGAAGGCGCGCACCCGCTTCTGGTTCGTGGCGGTCTTGGCCGACTCCGCCGGGATCCGGTGGTCGAAGATGATCGCGATCCTCGATGGGTCCCACGGCCGGGCCGGAAGGCCGGTCCCCTCGTGGATCTCGAGGAACTGGTTGATCACGAGGGCCGCGTTCTCGTGCGACATCGCGAGGTCGACCCGCGGCTCGACGACGTCGCCGGCGCGGACCGACGCACGGCCCGAGGCGCGCGCCAGGATCTTCTCGACGACCGTCTTTCCCATCGGAGGTCCTTTCAATCGCGGGGAAGCGCGCGCGCGACGGCTTCCCCCATCTCGAGCGTCGTCGCCGCGCCGCCCATGTCGTACGTCAGCGTCCGCCCCTCGCGGAGCACGGCCGCGACGGCCGCTTCCACGGCGCGTCCCTTCGCCGCTTCGCCGAGCCAGTCGAGCATCATCTTCGCGGCGAGGATCGTCGCGATGGGATTCACCTTGTTCTGGCCGGCGTACTTCGGTGCCGAACCGTGGGACGGCTCGAAGACCGCCAGACGGGCGCCGATGTTCCCGGACGCGGCGAAGCCGAGGCCTCCGACCATCTGGGCGCAGAGGTCGGAGATGATGTCGCCGTAGAGATTCGGCGCGACGAGAACGTCGTAGCTGGCGGGGTTCTTCAGCAGCCACATGCAGATCGCGTCGACGTTCGCTTCGTCGGTCTGGATGCCGGGAAAGTCCGCGGCGACCTTCCGCGCTTCCTCGAGGAAGAGCCCGTCAGAGGCGCGGACGACGTTCGCCTTGTGGACGATCGTCACCTTCTTCCGCCCGTGGGTCCTCGCGAACTCGAAGGCCGCGCGGGCGATCCGCTCGGAGCCTTTGCGCGTGTTGAGCTTGCAGGACAACGCGTAGGCGTCTTCGGGAAGCGCGCGGAACGGCGCGAACGCGGGGGCGAGCCGGGCGAGCACCGCGGAGAGCTCGGCGGGGACCGGCGAGAACTCGACGCCGGCATAGAGGTCCTCCGTGTTCTCCCGGAAGATGACGAGGTCCAGCCCGTCCTTGAAATTCAGCGGGTTGCCCGGATACGCCTTGCAGGGCCTCAGGCAGATGTACAGGTCGAAGAGCTGGCGCATGCGCACGACCGGTGAGCGGTAGGAAAGTCCCCGACCCTTCAGCTCCGGGGCGAGCTCCGCCTCCGCCGCCTTCGTCGGCTTCGACGTGACCGCGCCGAAAAGAGCCGCGTCGACGCTCTTCAGCAGGTCGATCGTCCGGGCCGGGAACGCGTCTCCCTCGCGGCGCCAGAACTCCCAGCCGATGTCGCCGGGCAGGTAGGCGGCGTCGAGGCGGACGGCCTCCAGGACCACGCGCGTCGCGTCCAGGACTTCCCGCCCGACGCCGTCGCCGGGAAGCCACGCGATCCGGTATCGAGACATACACCCCTCCGTGGGAATCATGAGGCCGCCGCCCCGCGTCCGCCTGTGAGTCAGGTGTATCAATTGGAAGCGGGGCGCGAAGGTATATTTGCGCGACCCGAGGAGACAGAGCCATGAAAACGACTCGCCGCGAGCTCATGAGAACCGCCGGAGCGGGGGCGCTCGGCGCCACCCTGATTCCGGCCCTCGCCCGAGCCCAGGTGCCCGGCGTCCCGGACGGCGACATCTACGACGTGGCCGTCGTCGGAGCCGGCGTTTTCGGGGCCTGGACCGCATACCGACTCGCGCAAGCGGGGCGCCGTGTCGTGCTTCTCGATGCCTACGGCCCCGGCAATGCCCGTTCCAGCTCCGGCGGCCAGACGCGCGTCATACGCATGGGGTACGGCGACAAGGAGATCTACACGCGCTGGTCGATGCGCTCCCTGGACGTCTGGAAGTCGCTCCTGGGCCCACTGGGCCGGCACTCGGTGTTTCAGGAGGTCGGCGTGCTCTGGATGGCCCGCGGCGAGGACCCGCTGACGACCAGCACATTGGCGACGCTGCAGCGGCTCGGCGTCGTCCACGAACGGATTTCTCGCCCGGAGCTCGAGCGCCGTTGGCCGCAGATCGACTTCGGCCCGAACACCTGGGCCATCCACGAGCCCGACAGCGGCTTTCTTGTGGCCTTCCACGCGGTCCAGGCGGTGGTCCAGATGGCGGAGGCCACCGGGGTCGATTACCTTCAGGAGGCCGTCCTCCCGCCGACGGGAAAAGGTCGGCTCTCTTCGGTCGCGACGCGTTCCGGAAAGACAGTCCGGGCGGGCACCTTCGTCTTCGCCGGCGGCCCCTGGCTGCCGAAGCTGTTCCCCGACCTGCTCGGCGA
>JBGPDK010000114.1:0-10693 GCA_041482235.1 Thermoanaerobaculia bacterium
GACGTGAACCGGCCCGAATCGTCCGTGGCCGCGATCGCCGCGGCGGAGCCCGCGACGACGTTCTCGTGAAAGCGCTGGAGCGTCCGGTAGCGTTCGGCCTCGACGCGGAGCTCGTCGAACAGGCGCGCGTGGTCGAGCGCGAGCGCCGCCGGGGCGAGCACGGTTTCGAGCAGCTCCGTGTCCTCGAGCGAGAGAGGCACGCGTCCGGCGCGGTCGCCCACCGCGAAGAGCGCGAGGAGCCTTCCCGAGACCGTGAGAGGCGCGAGCGTGCGGAACCCCGCGTGCCGGAGGCGCGAGACGGCGGCCGTGGGCCAGGCCGCGAAATTCTGCCGGGACAGGCGCGTCGCCCGCAGGCGGGCTCCCGCGGGAAGCTCCGAGAGCGGAAGGGGCGGGCCGCCGTCCACGTCGCGGGCCAGAAGGGCGCCCGCCGTCACGGGCAGGAGGGCCGCGCAAGAGACCCCCAGGCCGCGCGTGACCCGATCCACGAGGAGATCCTGAAGCTCGGCGAGCGGACGCGGGACCGGGAGGTCCCGGACGAGGGCCAGCAGGCCCTCGCGGTCGTGCCAGGCCTCGCGATATTGAAAGCGCGCGATGGCGGTGGAGAGGCCGCGGCGCACGGGGGCGAAGCTGAGCGCCATGAGGAGCCCGGCGGAAGCCTGCAGCGCGCCCCACGCGTGCGGGATCTCCACGGCCACGGGATGCACGAGGAGAATCTGGGCGAGCGTGAAGAAACCGGCGCCGACGAGGAGCGCGCCGAGCACGGACGCCGCCTGGCGGCCGAGCACCTCCACGTCCCACAGGCGGTATCGCGTCAGCGAGGCGAGGAAGGCGGCCGGCACGAGCGCGAGCGGCAGCACCGAGAGCGACGAGAGGATCGGGATCGAGCCCCCGAGCAGGTGCGGCACGAGATTCAGGAGGACGAGGGGAAGGAGGCCCACGGTGACGCCCACCAGGAGGAAACGGACCTGCTTTTCCGTCAGGAGGTCCGTCGGGCGCCGCGCGAGGATGAGCAGCCGCACGGCGGCGAGCGCCGCGCCCGATGCCATCCACGCGATCTGCGCGCGGTCGAGCGCCGCCAACGCCGCGGAGGCGTCGCGGCCCGTTCCTCCGGAGTACACGGCGGCCGTCGCCGCGAGCAGCAGCGCCGCCGGGATGAACGGGAGCCATGCGGGAGCCCGCCGCATGCGCCTCGGGAACGTGAAGACGAGCGAGAGCAGGAGCGCCGGGAAGAGCGCTCGAGCCGTGTCCTCGACGAGCACGGCTGCGCGGAAGAGGCCGTCGAGCGGCGGCACCGGCGTAAGCGTGAGGACGAGCGCGACCGACAGCGCGAAGCCCGCGAAGAGGAGCGACTCCCGCGACGGCGGGGAGGGCCGCGCCGCCGCGAAACCCGCCGCGAGGAACGCGAGGCCGACGGCGAAGAGAAAAAGGTAGCGCCAGTCCCAGGAGGACACCGGAGCGTTGCGGAACGTACGGAGGGCGTCGCCCCTGAGGACGGTCAGCTCCGCGGAACGCTCGGCGAGCCAGCGCGCGGGATCGCCCGCCTGCCGCGCCTCGGCGCCGTCGACGAGAAGCAGAAGATCGCCGGGCCTGAGGCCGGACGGCGCCGCGGAGTCGCCGACACGGCGCACGCGAAGGCCCTCCGCCTCGGGCGAGACCAGCACGTCGGCGCGGCCGAACGCCGAGATCTTGCGCGTGAGGCAAAGCGCGGACGGCACGAGCGCCGCCGCGAAAGCGCACAAGAGGAGCCACCGCGCCAGCGCGCGAAGGCGGGGCGAAGGAGTCTCCATATCCGATCTTGCAGCAAGTAAGATGCCAGTAATCCGACTACTTGGATCTAGCTAAAGTACTGAAAATAAGACTCTTATTTGTAGGAGTTGGGCGTGTGCGGACACCTGGCCACGAAATCTTGAAGGTGAACCCGGGTATTTGGAGGCGGTGAAACAGGGAGGATTCGAAGAGGGACTATCTAGAAAGACATCGAGAAACCGCCCGCGAGTCTGCGGTCCTGCTTCTCTTCGTCCTCGCTCTGTCGCCTCTTTCCGAGCTCCACGGAGAACAGCGCGCGCAGGTCGGAGCCAAGCGCCCGCAGCGCCGCGAGCGGGATGGATTGCGCGAGCGTGAAGTCCACCGCCTCGACGTCGTTGCGCAGCACGGCGGATCCGCGCGTGAGCGACTGGGTCACGACGCGGTATCCCATGCCGAGGGAGGTGTCCGTGGCGCGGACGCGGATCGCGGCCTGCGCTACGCACCAGTCCGCCTCGTCCGACCGGATCACGCCGTCGCGCGTGCCGGAGAGCCTTCCGGCGCGCATCTCGACGCGGCCGTCGAGCGCCTTGCCGAGGCGCAAGGTCACGCCGAGCGAGACGTTCGTCGCGATGTCGTTCGGGAAGAAGTAGAGGGAGTCGAGACGGTCGAGAAAATCGGGGTCGAAAAGCAGGCGGTACGTGCCCGTCAGCTCGCGCCGCGACGCCTCGATGGACATGGTCTCGCCTTCGCTGTTCTGCCACCTCAGTCCGCCCTTGTACAGCGCGCGCGAACGGCGCGCGAGATCGGCTTCGTCCGTGCCCGCTTCGCCGGGCAGCGGCACCTCGCCGTCGAGACGCCGCTCGAAGCGGCGCGCAGCGAAGCCGTAGACCTTCCAGCCGTCGCGCGTCGCGATCGCGAGCGTGAGCTCCGGCGTGACGCCGCGCGCCCGTTCCGAGACGTCGCCCGTCGCGCCGGCCTCGAGCACGAACACGTTCAGGAAGCGGACTCCCGCGACGGCGCCCGCCCGCGTCTCGCGGTCGAAGGGCGCCGTCTGGCCCGCGAACTGGTTCATGGCGCTCCGGTAGGAGACGGAGGCGCGGGCGAACGTGGAGGAGGAGAGCTCGGTCTGGTAGCGCGCGGCTACGTCCACGGCGTTCGACTCGCGCGCGAAGAGGTCCGCGGCGGGGCCGGCCGAGAGGAGACGGGACTGCGAGACGAGACGGGCCGAGATCGAGGCCTGCGCGCGCTCGGACACGGCACCGTTCCAATCCAGCGAATGCGCGGAGAAGCGTGCGCCGTCCGCCTCGTCGGCGACGGTCTGCTGGCGGGAGGAGAGGTGAACCGTCTGGGTCGAGCCCACCCCGCCCGATGCCAGATCGAGCGCCACGCGCGACGCGTCGCCGGTCTTCTCGCCCGAGAGCGCCGCGAGCCGAGAGTAGGCGCCGGAAGCCCCCCAACGCAGCCTCTCGCCGGCCGTGCCGCTCACGTCGAGCGACGCACGCGACAGCGAGGAGGCGCCCGCCGCGCCGAATCCCGCGGTGGACGCCACCGAGGCCCGGACCGGAAGCGCGGCCGCGCGCCGGTCGAGTCCCGCGACCGCGACGGAAGCCGCCGCGAGTCCCGGCCCCTCGTCCAGGCCGGCCAGCACCGCGGGCACGTCACGCAGCACGTCTCCCGGGGAAACGGCCCGCGCGATCCACACGTCGAGAGGTCCTCCGGTCGTCTCGGGGAGGATGCCCGACGGCCGTTCGAGGTCGAGTCGCACGAAGGAGAGGGCGCCGTCCGGAAGCGCTCGATGCAGCAGGCGCGAAAGCGCGGGGCGGAAGCCCGGCACGACGGAAAGGACCGTGTAGAGGCCGTCAGCCGCGTCGCCGAGGACGAACGTCCCGTCCAGGTCGCTCTTGAGGAGTTTCACCACGGTCGTTCCGCCCGCGGTCACGCCGCGCACGACGAGCGACGCCCCGGGGACGGGCACGCCGCCGGCGCGCACGATTCCCGACAGGGGCGCGCGGCGCACATCGGTCTCGTCCGCAGCGGCGGGGCAAGCGAAAAGCGTCGCCGCAGTCACCCCGGCGAGAACGAGAAGGAGCCTTGTCGAACGGCTCGAAAGGGTCACGGACCCCCCTGTCCGCCTATCATCCGCCCGTATTCCGCGCCACGTCAACCGCCATCGCGAAGCTTCAGGAGGCGGGCCCGAGGCCGAGGGTCGCCCGAATCACGTGCCGCGCGATCGAGGGGTTTTCCTTGAGGCGCCGCGTCGAGTATGCGTACCAGTCCCCTCCGAACGGGACGTAGACGCGCAGGCGGTGGCCGGCGTCCAGGAGACTTCGCCTGAGGACGGGATCGACGCCGAGAAGCATCTGGAACTCGTAGCGGTCCGGTCCGAGCTTGAGCCGGTCGATCGTGGCCAGCGCGCGCTGCACGCAGACCTCGTCATGCGTCGCGATGCCCGCGTAACAGCCGGCGGACAGGTGTTTCTCGACGAGCGCGCTGAAGCTGTCGATCACCGCCGCGCGCTCCTTCCAGGCGATCGCGCGGGGCTCGACGTAGATGCCCTTGCAGATCCTCACGTTCATCCGGGCGTCGATGAGGCGATCGAGATCGCGCAAGCTGCGTTTGAGGTAAGCCTGGATCACGGCGCCCACGGCCGGGAACCTGGCCTTCAGCTCGAGCACGAGCCGGAGCGTCGACTCGGTGTACGGGCTGTCCTCCATGTCGAGGCGGAGGAAGAAACCGTGCGCGGCCGCGCGCGCGCAGATGTCCGTGCAGTTGCGCAGGGCGAGGGCGGGATCGATCGCGAGGCCCACGGCGGTCGGCTTCACGGAGACGTTCGCGGGAAGGCCGCTCGCGGCGATCGCGTCGAGGACGCGCAGGTACTGGTCCCGCATCGCCTCCGTCTGCTCCGGGCGTGTCACGCTCTCGCCGAGGATGTCGAGCGTCGCCATCGCGCCCTCCGCGGCGAGCGCGCGCACCGTGGCGAGGGCGTCGTCGAGCGTCTCGCCTGCCACGTAGCGCGAGGCCACGCGCTTGACGAGCGCGCGGGGGACGAGCGGCAGCGTCCCGACGACGAGGCGGTCGAAGAGCGCCGTCATACGGGCTCCGGTGTTCGGGCCAGAATGAGCGCCCGCACCTCCAGCGCCCCCGCCGCGCGCAGGGCCCGCGCCGCCGCGAAGAGCGTCGCGCCCGTGGTGACCACGTCGTCGACGAGGACGAGGACGCGTCCGCGCGCCCCGGGTGACGCGGCGAAGGCGCCCTCGACGTTCGCGCGCCGGCCGGGCGCGGAGAGCGAGGACTGCGGGGGCGTTTCGCGTGTCCGGGAAAGCAGAGCGCGGCGCGGCGTGTCGAGGCGGCGACCTGTCTCGTCGGCGAGGAGCACGGCCGGATCGTACCCGCGTTCGCGATTGCGCTGCCGGGTGGACGGCACGGGGACGAGCGCGTCCGCCTCTTCCGCCACCCCGGTGTCGCGCGCGAGAGCCGCGAGGCGCGCACCGAGAGGCGCGGCCAGGAGATCCCAGCTGGCGAACTTGAACGCGTGATGGAGCGTGCGCAGCCCGCCGGCGTAGAGCCCGAACGCCGCGGTGCGCGCCACGGCGGGGGGCGTGAGTCGGCAGCTCGCGCAGGGAATGCCGCCGCCGGTCGGGAGAGCGCAGCGCGGGCACGCCGAGGCCGCGTCGAGGACGGGAAGCGACGCCCAGCACGCGCGGCACACGCCGCCGCCGCCGAGGTCGACGCGCGGGGCCTCGCAGACCCCGCAGCGCGACGGAACCAGGAGCGCAAGGAGGGGCGAGAAGAACGCGAGAGCCCCCATCCCTGCCGCCTTTGACTCCGCGCTCGGCACGATGCGGGATTCTAGACGAGGGTGTCTCGGCCTCCGTATTCGGTGCATGCTTATCTTCCTGCCGGCCCTGACGTATCCTCGCGGACGATGACACTTCGACACGCGCGCGCCCTCGCTCTCGCCGTCGTCCTCGCCGCTCTGTCTGCGCCCGCCGCGGCCCAGGTGACACGCCCGTCGGAGTTCCCGTTCGCGGTGGGCGCCGGCGGATCTTTCGTGAACGACAGTGGGCCGGCCGCCGACGTCAAGACCTTCTCGACCGGAGGTTTCCACGCCTTCGCGGAAGTCGTCCTCGATCCGGGAGTGCTCCTTCAGGTGCGCTTCGAGAGCTTCCAGCTGCCAGGCTCCGCCTCCAGCACTCCCTTCCAACCGCCGGTCTCCGGTCCCCGCGTCCGCGTGAATGCGGGCAACATCTCGGTCGGCTACATGTTCCGCGAGACGTGGTGGCAAGCCGGCCTCTTCGGCGGCGTCGGCGTCTACGGCCTTTCCCCGCGCGCTCCGGAGGCCGGACAGGCCCCGACCGACGTCAGCGAGACCGTGATCGGCTGGCACGGCGGACTGCTCACCGTCTTCCAGCTCGCTCGACGCCTGGACCTGCGCGTCGAGGCAGCGGGATATCTCCTGCGCTCGGATTCCTCGCACAAGCCGCTGCTCGTCGGCGGCTCCCTCGCCTATCATTTTTAGAGAGGGTCAAGGGGGGCGCAGGGGGGAGCGGGTTGGCTCTGACAGGCTGCGCGGCCGGACCTCGCTCCCCCCGCAAAGGGTTGTGTCAGGCGTCACGTTTGGAGGTGCCAAACGGTGGGCTCCCACCCGACCTTTCGGTCGGGCGGGGATTGCGGCGGAGGGAGTGACTAACTGAGGGTCTTGATGGAGGGAAAAGTCTGGAGGGCCCGGCGGCCGGAAGGCCGGCGGGACTGGGGGTTGGAAGTGAAGACCGTCGTATCCATTTGATGTTTAGTCGAAATGTCCGTTTCGATCTCCTGCTCCGTTATACGCAAGCCCGGTGCCTTCGGTTCTGCGAGCCCTGCAATCAACCTGCAAAGTAATCGAGATAAGTCATTTACGTTCGATGTGGGCCGCGGCGGCAGGGCCGCGCCTGGCGGCGCGAGAGATCGAAAGCGGACACCAGCGGCGCAAAAACGACATTCCCCCCGGCTCAGGCTCCCTCGAGGAGCGGCAACAGCGTGGAGTCCTTCTTGACGGAGAGCGAGAGCTCGACGCGGGTTCTGACCACGCCGCGCAGCGTCTGGATCTTTTCCCTCAGGATCGCCTCGAGATGGTCCGCGTCGCGAGCGCGGATCTTGAGCCGGTATCCGAAATCGCCCGAGATGGCGTAACACTCCTGGACGTCGAGCAGGGCCTCGATCTCCTCGAGAAACGGCCGCTCGAAGCGCGGATGCTCGAGCAGGACGTCCACGTGCGCCACGAGGGGAACTCCGACGAGGCGGGGGTCGAGGAGGGCCGAGAAGCGGCGGATGAACCCGCGCGTCTCGAGCTTCTTGATCCGCTCGTTGACCGACGGCGTCGTGAGGCCGACCGTCTCCGCGATTCTCGCCTGCGAGATCTTGGCGTCCCGCTGGAGAATATCGAGGATCCGGCGATCGATGTCGTCCATATAAAATTCGGCCTGGAGGTTCGAATCCCGAACTTTATATGGTCGCGAGGCCCGAAGCAACAGGCATGCACGTACCCGGGGTCAATCCTCCGGACCGGACTCCGGACCGGAAACCTGAGCTCCCTTCGGGATCACGACGACGCCTCCCTCCGAGACGTGAAAGCGCTTGCGGTCTTCTTCCGGATGAAAACCGATCTCGGTTCGGGGCGGGATCTGCACGCCCCGGTCGACAATGACCCGGCGCAGGCGGGCGTACCGCCCGACGTCGACGCCATCCATGAGCACGCATTCCTCGACGTGGGAGTACGAGTTGATCCTCACACGCGGAAACAGGATCGAGCGGTGAAGCGTGCCGCCCGAGATGATGCAGCCGGACGCGACCATCGAGTCGGTTGCGATGCCGATGCGCTGGGAGACCGCGTCCGCGAAGACGAACTTCGCGGGCGGCAGCTGGGAGGCGTGGCTCTTCATCGGCCACTTGTGGTTGTAGAGGTTGAGCGGCGGCGTGACGGAGATGAGGTCCATCGACGCGTCGAAGTACGAGTCGACCGTGCCCACGTCCCGCCAGTACGGAGGCAGGTCCTCGGCTCCGGGGACGCGATTCGTCGAGAAGTCGTACGCGTAGATCCGCCCGCCTCCCTCGAGGAGCGCCGGGATGATCGTTCGGCCGAAGTCGTGCGAGGTGTCCTGAAGGGCGTCGTGCTCGAGGGCGTCGATCAGAACGCCCGCGCGGAAGACGTAGTTGCCCATCGACGCGAGCGCCAGCTCCGGCTGCCCGGGAATGGGGCGGGGCGAGGCCGGCTTCTCCTCGAAGCCCACGAGCCGGCCGTCGGCGGCGACCTCGAGGATGCCGAAGCGCGTCGCTTCGGCGATCGGCACGGGAATCGCCGCGATCGTGAGGTCGTGTCCGCCCTCCTCGTGGAAAAGGAGCATCGGGTTCACGTCCATCATGTAGATGTGGTCGCCGCCGAACACGCAGACGTGCGCGGGCTCTTCGTCGAAGATGAGGTCGAGATTCTGGTAGACGGCGTCCGCCGTGCCGCGAAACCAGTGAGGCCCGCGGCGCATCTGCGCGGGCACGGGGTCCACGAACTGGCCGATGTCGAAGCTCAGGCGCCAGGTGCGGATGATGTGCTCGATCAGCGAGTTCGACTTGAACTGCGTCATGACCTTGATCTTCGTGAGGCCGGAGTTGATGCAGTTGTTGAGCGCGAAATCGATGATGCGGTAGCGGCCACCGTAAGGGACGGCCGGTTTCGCGCGGTCCCGCGTGAGCGGGAACAGGCGCTCACCCATCCCGCCGGCGAGGACGATCGAGAGAACGTCGCGATGCTGCAGAATCTTCACGCGGCTCCCGTCCTGAAAAGCCTCACGATCGTACCGCGTTCGGCGTCCGCTTCGGGACGCGGCGCGGGTCGGGTATCGTAGAGGCGCGATGGCCACGAGGGATCCCTACGAGGTTCTGGGCGTCGATCGCAAGGCGGGCGAGGCCGAGATCAAGAAGGCCTACCGCCGTCTCGCTCGCAAGTTTCACCCGGACGTGAACGCCGGCGACACGGCCGCGAAGCGCAGATTCCAGGAGATCGCCGGGGCCTACGAAGTTCTCAAGGACCCCAAGCGCCGGAAGCACTTCGACATGACCGGCGACACCGGCGGCCCGCCCGAGCCAGGCGCCCCGCATCCTCCCGGGGCCGGACCTTTCGGCGGGGGAAGCCCCTTCGGCGGCGCGCAACGCGGCCAGTCGAGCTTCCACTGGTCGGGCGATTTCGGCGACCTCTTCTCCGATCTCTTCTCGGGCGCCCGCGCGGGCGGCGCGCAGGGCTTCGCCGACGAGGACGACGACGCCGCGGCCGAGCTCACGATCCCGTTCCGCGAGGCGGTTCTCGGCGGCACGATCACGCTTCACGTGCGATACCCGCGGCGCTGCGCGCGCTGCGGCGGCTCCGGGCGCGAAGGCCGTGCCCCCTGCCCCACGTGCCACGGGGCTGGCGAGGTCGTCACGAAGGAGCGGCTCTCCGTGCGCATCCCGGCGGGGGTCGCGACCGGCTCGAAGGTCCGCGTGCCGGGAAAGGGCCGCACCGACAAGGGCGACCTCTACGTCGCGCTCACCGTGGTGCCGCACCCGTACTTCTCGCGCGAGGGCGACGACATCCTCGCCGAGGTGCCGGTCACCGTGCCCGAGGCGTATCTCGGCGCGGAGATCGACGTTCCGACGATCCACGGTCCCGTGCGCGCGCGCATTCCGCCCGGCACCGCCGGGGGCCAGCGCTTCCGGCTGAAGGGCCACGGAGTGAGGAGCGGCAGGGGAGCGGACGGGGACCACTACTACCGCGTCACGATCGCGATGCCGGCGCGCCCCACGGACGCGGGCCGCGCGCTCGCCGGGAAGTTCGCGGAGCTCTACGAAAGCGACCCGCGCGCGGACCTGCCGCGCGGGCTCTGAAGGAGCGGGCCCGCTATTGCTTTTCGGACATGTCCCTCACGACCGCGAGCGCGCGGTCGACGGGGAAGTCCGGGCGGAACGGGATGGTCAGAATCGTGCTCGATCCGCCGCGAAGGTAGGCGAGGCCGGCGTCCGAGCTCCAGTGGAACGTCGGGGTGCCCGCCGACGAGATGAACGTGCCCACGTGCACCTGGAACGGCAGGTCGATCTGCTCGGGCAGGAGGGTCTCGCCCAACGAGCGGCCGATGGGCGTGTGGCCGCGCGCGAACGACGTCCGCTGCGCGGGCGCGAGGCCGGCGGGCGGCACGAGCTTCTGGAGGTCGTCGGGGAACCCGAGGCGGACGACCTGCTGCGTGCGGGTCGCGAGGTTCGCGAACGACACGAGGACGCCGCCGTTCGTTCCGGCGTCGCGCTGCAAGCCCGGGTGCATGTAAGACGACAGGGGAAGTCCCGTGTTGTCAGTCGGGCCGGCGGCGCCGTTCAGCTCGTTGAGATTCCACGCCGTGACGTCGTCGAGCTTGAGGCTGCCGTCCTCGATGAAGACCGCGGCGTAGCGGGCCTGCGAGGAGCGGCTCTCTTCCCACCAGGTGATCGAGAGGATCGAACGGCTTTTCGTGACGGTATTGCCTTCGGCGTCGAGATCCGCGTACGTCTGCCGCGTCACCAGAAGCTGCGGGCTCAGCGAAATGCAAAGGCCGGGGTTCGGCAGGAATCGACTGTCCGACCAGATGCCGTCGCGCCGGATCGTGACCTGGACGTCGGAGAAGAAGCCGCGGAGGCGCGTATACACGATGAAGATGCTCTGGGTCGCCTCGTCGAACTCGATCGAGGGCTCGAATTTCATGGAGTCGTCCACCGTGCCGCCGACGATCTCGACCGCGGGAGGCCCGCTGGAGGACGTCGTGCGGAGCGCGAGGACGCGAAGAGAGGTGTCTGACGTGTTCGCGCCGGGAATGACCTCGCCGTAGGATGTCTGGAACACCTCGTAGAGCGTTCCGCCCTTCGCGAGCACGGCGGACGCCGCCTCCGCCCGGTTCGCGCAAAGCCCCGGGCA
>JBGPDK010000115.1:0-10601 GCA_041482235.1 Thermoanaerobaculia bacterium
CTGCGAGAGGTGCCCGGAGACGCCGACGTCGTGTCGCACCAGCTCCTCTACCGCGCGGGGCTCATCCACAAGCTCGCCGCGGGCATTTACTCCTTCACGCCGTTCGGCTTCCGATCCCTCAAGAAGATGATCGACATCGTGCGCGAGGAGATGGACAGGACGGGCGCGATGGAGGTCGATCTGCCCATCCTGCAGCCGAAGGAGCTGTGGGTGGAGTCGGGCCGTTGGGACCGCTACGTGGACGACGGCATCCTCTTCCACCTCGAGGACCGCAAGGGCGGCGAGTTCGCGCTCGCGCCGACCGCCGAGGAAGCGGTCACCGACATGGTGAGGCGATCCGTCACGTCGTGGAGGCAGCTCCCGTTCAACCTCTACCAGATCCGCACGAAGTTCCGCGACGAAATGCGCCCGCGCTTCGGCCTCCTGCGCGGACGCGAGTTCCTCATGAAGGACGCGTACTCGTTCGATGTGGATCAGAAGGGCCTCGACGTCCACTACCGGAAGATGGACGCGGCCTACCGGCGCATCTTCGAGCGCTGCAGCCTCGAGTACGCGCTCGTCGACGCCGACTCGGGCGCCATCGGCGGCTCCGCGTCGCAGGAGTTCATGGTCGTGGCCGAGACGGGCGAGGACGCGCTCGTCTTCTCGGACGCGGGCGACTACGGCGCGAACGTCGAGAAAGCCGTGACGGGACCGCTCGCCGAGCCGTGGGCGGGGGAGGAGGCGCGACCCTTCGGCGAGGCGAACGCGCCGACACCGGGGATTACGACCACGGAAGGACAGGCGACGCATCTCGGGACGACTCCCGCGCGCATCGTCAACACGATGATCTACGAGGCTGTGGGAGCGGAGGGCAAGGCCTGGCTCGCAGCCATCCTGATCCGCGGTTACCTCGAGATCAACGAGGTCAAGCTTCCCAAGGCGATCGGCGCGCTCCATGTGAAGCTGGCTTCGGAGGAGATTCTTAGAAAGGTAACAGGCACGCGGCCCGGCTTTGTGGGGCCGCTCGCTCTTCTTCCTTTCGCAGAAAATCCGATTCTTCTCTTCATCGACCGTTCTCTGGAGAACGCGATCAACGTGTGGTGCGGCGCGAACCAGGAGGGGCTCCACCACTCCGGCGTGAGCATTTCGCGCGACGTGATGTCACTGCCCTCCTTCAAGGGCGTCGTCGAGGTCGCCACGGCGCGCGAGGGCGATCCCTCGCCGACGGGGAAGGGCACGCTCCGGATCAAGCGGGGCATCGAGGTCGGGCACATCTTCAAGCTCGGAACGAAGTATTCCGAGGCGATGAAGTGCGAAGTGGCCGATCAGGCCCAGAAGATGGTGCCGCTCGTCATGGGCTGCTACGGGCTCGGCGTCGGCCGCACGGTCGCGGCCGCCGTGGAGCAGAACCACGACGACCTCGGGATCGTCTGGCCGGTGCCGCTCGCGCCCTTCGCCTGCGTCGTCGCCGCCCTGCAGCGGGACGCGCACGTCCTCGCGGCGGCGGACGACCTCTACGAGAAGCTCGGAGCCGCGGGCGTCGAGGTCTTCTACGACGACCGCGACGAGCGCCCCGGCGTGAAGTTCAAGGACCTCGACCTCATCGGCTTTCCGGTGCGCGTCGTCGTGGGCGGCAAGGGCCTCGCGAAGGGCGTCGTCGAGGTCTCCACGCGCCGCGAGAAGAAGGCCGCCGAGATCGCCCCGGATCGCGTCGTCGAGATCGTGAAGAGGACGCTCGCGGCGGGAGCGAAAACGCTGGCGGCTTGAGCCTGACCTCCTCAGCGCAGGTGCTAGGCTGGACGCACGATGCGCTGGGTCCATGGCGCGCTCACCGCGCTGCTCGTTGGTTTTTCCCTGGGAGCCAGCGCTTCGGAGAACCTCGTCAAGAACGGATCTTTCGACCGGGACCTCGAAGGTTGGAGCGCTCTCGGCGACAGCCCGGGGCACAGGCCGTATCCAGGCAAAGTCACGTGGTCGTCCCTCGACGCTAGCGGCCGATCGTCTTCTGGCTCGATGGAGTTGCGAACGTCAGCCGTCGACTCTCGAAATCGGTTTGACGTCATGCGCTGCGTTGCTCTCCCAGCCTCTGCCGAATGGGTCCGCTTCGGTGGACGGATCCGGGTACCGTCAGGCCAGCCGGCGGCGGGCGCCGCATTCCTCTATCTCGAGTTTTCGACGACGGCCGACTGCTCGAATCTGTCGGGAGGTCAGATCGGCCTTGGGGGCATCTCCAACTTCGACGGCTGGTCAAAGCGCGAGGAAGTCTGGCAGGTTCCGGGGAATTCGAGGGGGGCTCGGTTCATTGCAGCCGTTTCCAAGAAGTACGAATGGCAGGAGGGAGCCCAGACAGACGATATCGACGACGGCGAGGAGTTCATCGCCTTTTTCGATGATCTATTTCTCTTTCCGGCAGCGGAACCAAAAGGTCCGAAGGAGCCGCCGCCCCAACGCGAAGACTTCTTCGGCGCTGAATCTTCGCGTGGCCTGCCGACCTCGCGGCGGCACGGCAAGAACGTGGTCGCAGCCCCGAATCTTCAGGTCAGGCTCACCGGGGAGAGCTCGCGAGGGAAGAAGAACGTTCCGGAGATTCTCAGTCGGGCGAACATCGGGCTTGACGTCGCGCTCGTCGTGCCGCGGGACGCGGACCGGCAGTTGATCTACCCGGTGCAGGAGCTCGCCGCTGCAGCATCGAATAATGGGTTCAATTGGGGACGTCGCCCGACGCTGGAACTCGCTGTTTACCGTACCGGTGATCCCGAGAGACGGTTGATGCGAATCCGGTTGGATGAGTCCAGCTCCGGGATCTGGGACTCGGCTCCACACGCCGGTCTTTCATTGCACATTGTCGCTGATCGAAGCAGTCGTCTGAGAGCGATCAGGACCGCCCTGGATTGCCTGCGTCGCGGTCAGCCAAAGCCTCAGAAGGAGCCAGCGGACGAGGAGCTGCTGAACGCACCGCTTTCTCCATACATGGAGGAGAACGCACTCGGCGACTTCGAGATCGTGGCCCGCTACGAGGCCCTGGAGTCTGGGTTCTGGCATGACCCGGTCCTGTCGGAACCTCTCAGGGTAAGAATCGTCCAGGGACCGCCTCCGTGCCCAGAGAAGCTCGCGGGTCAATGACGCCTCGGCATTCGCATCATGGAAGGGACGAAGCGCGGCCGCCTTTTTGTGTGAGATCATGTGTAGGCATGGAGGGGAAACGTGCCCACGAACCTCGCGATCGACGACGGCCTTCTCTCTGAGGCGTTGAAGCTCAGCGGCCTCAAGACGAAGAGGGAGACGGTCAATCAGGCGCTCGAGGACTTCATCCGGGCCCGGAAGCGGCGAAGCGCGCTGAAGCAGCTCGGGACGATCGAGTTCGTTCCGCGTTGGAACTACAAGGCAGATCGCCGGCGCCGGTGATTGCTCTCGACACTTCGCTGCTTTCGGCGGTTTTCCGCCGGCGGCGGTCATCGACCGGCTCGGAGCCCAGGGAAGCCGCGTTCTTCCGGCGCCTCGCGGAATCGGACGAGCCGATGTTCGTCCCGGGGATCGTCCTGCAGGAACTCCTGTCGGGCACGCGCTCGGCGGCGCAGCGTCGCCGCCTGGAAGAGATCCTCGAAGGCTTCGAAGTCCAGGCCGCATCCGTCGAGGACCATCGATTGGCAGCCACGATCCGTGACGACTGCCGCCAGAGGGGCGTTGCGGCTGCCGCGATCGACTGTCTCATCAGCGCTCAGGCCATTCGGGCCGACGCGCACCTCTTCACGCTCGACCGGGACTTCGATCGCATCGCGACCGTCTCCAACCTGCGGCTGCTGAGAGAGCCGTGACGGTCATCGCCGCTTCTCTCGCGGAAGATCGCCTCTCTGAGCACGTCTCTGTGTTTACCTACGGCGGCGAGACTCTCGCGACGAGCTACGGCGCGAACGCGGTGGCGTTCTTCGGCGAGGGCGGGATCGCCCTCGTGGACCCGTTCGTGTCGCCGCTCTTGGCAGCCGAGCTGGACGCCCTCCTCCGCGCGCGCACCGCCGATCCCGTGACGCACGTCGTGCTCACGCATCACCACACGGACCACGCGCTCGGCGCCGGGTATTTCGCCGCGAAGGGAGCCGAGATCATCGCGCACGTGGAGGCCGCGGCGCGGATGGCGAAGGAGCACCCGAGGCTCATCGCCGAGCGCCGGAAGAGCCCGGGAGTCGCGCACCTGTTCGCGTCCGCGGAGCCGTACGCTCCGTCGCGCGTCGTTTCCAGCGGCCTCCTCCTCGAGGTGGCGGGGCTTCGCCTCGACGTCTTCCACCCCGGCCACTCTCACACGCCGGGGGACCTCTGCGTGCACGCTCCGGGGCTCGGCGTCCTCGTCGCGGGAGACCTCGTGTCGACGGGCTATCACCCGAACCTCGAGGACGCGGACGTCGCGGGGATGCGCGCCGCGCTCTCCCGCCTGCGGTCCCTGCCGTTCCGGACGCTCGTGCCGGGCCACGGGCCGGCGGGCGGGCGCGAGGCCGTGGAAGAGCAGCTCCGGTATCTCGACGCGGCCGAGCGGGCCGTGCGCGGCGCCCTCGAGTCCGGCACCGAAGAGGACGCCCGAGCGGCCCTGGCAGCCGCGTTTCCGGGGTTCGCTCTCGAGATCGTGCTCCGCGATTCGGCGAGGCGCCTGGGCGCTTGACGGCGGCGAGGCGTTCTAGAATCCCGGCGGATCGACGAAAGGAGCACGCGTGAGCTTCACCAAACAGGACGCCCTCGACTACCACTCGACTGGTCGCAAGGGAAAGCTCGAGGTCGTCCCCTGCAAGCCCTGCGCGACGTCGCGCGACCTCTCTCTCGCCTACTCGCCCGGCGTCGCCGATCCGTGCCTCGAGATCGCGCGGGACCCGGAGCTGGTCTACGAGTACACGGGAAAGGGAAATCGCGTCGGCGTCGTCTCGAACGGCACGGCCGTGCTCGGGCTGGGCGACATCGGCCCGCTCGCCAGCAAGCCCGTGATGGAAGGAAAGGCCGTCCTCTTCAAGAGGTTCGCCGACATCGACGTGTTCGACATCGAAGTGGACGAAAAGGACCCCGACAAGCTCATCGAGTGCGTGGCCCGCCTCGAGCCCACGTTCGGCGGCATCAACCTCGAGGACATCAAGGCGCCCGAGTGCTTCTACATCGAGGAGAAGCTCAAGGCGCGGCTGAAGATCCCCGTTTTCCACGACGACCAGCACGGCACCGCGATCATCTCCGCCGCGGCCTTCATGAACGCGCTCGAGATCGCGGGCAAGAAGCTCGAGGACGCGAAGGTGGTCTTCGCGGGCGCGGGCGCGGCGGCCGTCGCCTGCGCGAACCTCTACATCACATACGGCGTGCGCCTCGAGAACATCCTCATGGTCGACCGGACCGGCGTCATCTGGAAGGGCCGCACCGAGAACATGAACCCGTACAAGGAACGCTTCGCGCGCGACACGAAGAAGCGCACGGTCGCCGAGGCGCTCGTGGGCGCGGACGCGTTCATCGGCGTGTCCGCCGCGAAGCTCATCAGCGGAGAGATGGTCAAGTCGATGGCGAAGGACCCGATCGTCTTCGCCCTGGCGAACCCCGTCCCGGAGATCACGCCCGAGGAGGCGAAAGCCGCGCGTCCCGACGTGATCATGGCGACGGGCCGCGCGGACTATCCGAACATGGTCAACAACGTCCTCGGCTTCCCGTTCATCTTCCGGGGCGCGCTCGACTGCCGCGCGACGCAGATCAACGAGGCCATGAAGCTTGCGGCGTCGAAGGCTCTCGCGAACCTCGCCAAGGAAGACGTGCCCGACTCCGTCGCCCGCGCGTACGGCGTGGAGGGCTTCCGGTTCGGGCGCGAGTACCTCATCCCGAAGCCGTTCGACTGGCGCGCGCTCCTGCACGTCGCCCCGGCGGTGGCCGAGGCGGCCGCCGCGACGGGAGTCGCCCGGAAGCCCATCGCGGACATGGACGCGTACCGCCGGAGGCTCGAAGGCATGCTCTCGCGCTCGCGGTCGTTCATGCAGGTCATCCACGACAAGGCGAGGTCGAACCCGAAGCGGATCGTCCTGGCCGAGGGCGACCACCCGAAGATCCAGCGCGCGGCCAAGTTCCTCGCCGAGGAGGGAATCGCCACGCCGATCCTCCTCTCTCGCGGGAAGAAAGCCGAGGCGGAAATGAAAGCGCTCGACGTGAAGGCTCCCGTCACCGTCGTCGACCCCGAGGAACACCCGCATTTCAAGGCCTATGTCGAGGCCTTCTGGGAGAAGCGGAAGCGCCTCGGCGTGACGAAGGAGGACGCGCAGCACATGCTGCGCGTGAGGAATTTCTTCGCCGGGATGATGGTCGAGATGGGGGACGCCGACGTGGCGCTCTCGGGCCTGACGACCTACTACCCGGAGACGATCAGGCCGGCGCTGCTGACGATCGGTGTCGCGAAGGACGCGAAGAAAGTCTCGGGCCTCTACATCCTCATCCTCAAGGACCGGGTCTTCTTCTTCGCCGACACGACGGTCAACATCGATCCGACGGCCGAAGACCTCGCGGAGATCGCCATCCGTTCGGCCGACGTCGCGAAGCTCTTCGACATCGTGCCCCGCGTCGCGATGATTGCCTTCTCCAACTTCGGCTCCACGCGCACGCCGGAGACCGACAAGGTCCGCGCCGCGGTGAGGATCGTGCACGAGCGGCGGCCGGACCTCGAGTGTGACGGCGAGATGCAGGCCGACACCGCCGTCCTGCCCGAGTTCCTGCTGGAGAACTACCCGTGGACTTCCCTCACCGGCGCTCCCAACGTCCTCGTCTTTCCCGAGCTCCAGAGCGCGAACGCCGCCTACAAGCTCGTCTGGCGCCTCGCGAAGGCGGAGGCCATCGGGCCGATCCTCATGGGGATGGGCAAGCCCGTGCACGTCCTCCAGCGCGGCGTCGAGGTGACCGACATCGTGAACATGGCCGCCTTCGGCGTCGTGGACGCCCAGGCGCGCAAGGCCGGCTGACGTCTCCGCTACGATGCAGGCCGCGTGGACACGACGACGGTGCTCTGCGGCCTGCTCGCCGCCGCGGCGGCGCTGCCGGCGCTCGACGCGACCCTGAGGCTGCGGCGCCTCACGGCGCCGCGCGGGGGCGCGCGGCCGGTTGCGCCCGGCCGCGCGCCCCGGAAGTTACTGGCCGTGATCCCGTCGCGCGCCGAGGGGGCGCGGGTGGGGGACCTCGCCGAAGATCTCGGGAAAGAGGCGGAGAGAAAGAGAGAGTCGGAGAAAGAAGAGAAAGAGAAGATTTCTTGCCATGTCCTCGTTCTTCTCGACGGCCCCGACCCCGATGCCGAGGCACGCCTCAAAGCGGACGGGGTCAATTACCTTTCTAAGAAACCTCCGGGCCCCTCCAAGGGCCACGCCCTTGCCTTTCTGGCCGAGCATCTCTCCTCCGAGATTGACGCATACGACTTCATCCTCGTCTTCGACGCCGACATGAGGCTGCCGGAAGGGTTCTTACGCGATCTCGCCGTGCCCGTGGGAACGGAGGCGTTCCAGCTCCCCGTTCGTCCCGCGGGAATCCCAGCCCCCGGGGCACCGCGCGTCGAAGCGCTCTCGCTTGCCGCCGCGCACGCGGACGACCTCGCGCGCGATGCCGGGGGACTTCCCGTGCGGCTGCGCGGCAAGGCCATGGGGTTCTCGCCTTCTGCGTTCCGCCTGGGGCCCGCCGTTTCGACGCGGACGACGGCCGAGGACTCCGAGGCCACGCTCCGGCTGTGCGCATCCGGAATTCGCGTGCGCGCGCTGGCCGGGCCCTTCGCGTTCGACGAGCCTTCGCTCTCACCGGAAGCGATGGCGCGGTCGCGGGCGCGATGGTTCGGCGGACACCTCAAGCTCCTCGTCACCGGGTTCGTGGATCTGCTGAAGATCGCGGCAAACAGCCCGAAAGGGGCGTTCGTCCTCGCGGCGGACCTCTGGCTCAGGCCACGCCTCTTCGTGCTGCTCGCCCTCGCGTTTCTGGCGGTAGGCTCGGATATCGCGCTGTTGTTTTTTTCTTCGAGTGGCGCGTGGACGGGCCTCGGCGCGCCCAACGGCGGCACCGCGAACGGCTCCTCTTTTCTCACTCTCATGGGAATCCTCGTTCTTTCCCTCGAAGCAAAGCTCGCTCTCGTGTTCGAGGGCCTGTCTGTCATAGCGCTCCGCCGCCGCATGGGCTATCCCCCCGAGGTCCCCGCAGTGACTTCCGCCGATCTTTTTTCCTCGCTCGCGATGTGGGCGCGCGCGGCCGGCCGCGGGCTGCTCGCGCCGTCGCGGTGGCATCGGGCGCGGCCCCCCGCGTGAAAGCCATCCTCCTCGTTCCACGCCTCCCCGGGACGGGCTTCACGGGCGACCGCCTGAGGGCCGAGATCCACCTCCTGGCGCTCCACGAGGCGGGCTTCGAGACGACCGTCGTCGGGGGCGCCGCACCGGGAGAGGAGCCACGCATCCCGTTCGCGGCGTCCGTTCGCCCGGTTCCGCTCGCTTCTTCGCGGATTCCCTTCGCGCTCGCGCAAGCTCTCTTCTCCGGTGATCCTCTCCAGTCGTCCCTTTTCGCGGGCGATTTCCGCGCCGCGCTCAGGCAGGCGGGCCGCGCGGACCTCGTCGTGGCCCTTCTCCTTCAGCGCCTCCTCCCGCATGTCTCGGGCGCGCTCCCCGAAGCCCCGCTCGTCGTGGATTTCGTGGACGCTCTCGCCGAAGCAGCGCGTCAGGCGGCGCGGCGCGATCCCGCGCCGTGGCGGCGGGCTTATTGGGCCGTCGAGGCGCCGCGCCTCGCGGCCGCGGAGATGCGGGCCGGCGCGGAGGCGGCCGTCCTCCTCGCGACGACTCCGTTCGATGCAGCGCATCTCCCGGCCGGCACGAGCGCCGTCGGGAACGGCGTCGCGCTCTTGCCGCCCGGTCCGGAGGAGCGCGCGCCCGTCGTGGCCTTCACCGGGCGTCTCATGTACCGTCCGAATCGCTTGGCCGCGCGACGACTGCTCCGCGACATCTGGCCGCGCGTGCGGCGCGCCGTGCCGGACGCCCGCCTGTTGCTGGGTGGAGCCGACGCGCCGGGCGAGATCCGCTCGTCGGGAGGACGCGAGGGCGTCGAAGTCGTGAGCCCGGTGCCGGACATGGCGGCCTTCCTGCGAGGGGTCCGCGTCGTCGTGGCGCCCGTGGATCTCGGAACGGGCACTCCGAACAAGCTCTTCGAGGCCTTCGAGGCCGGGGCGGCGGTCGTCGCCTCGCCCGGCGTCATCGCGCGGGCCGCTTCGTCCGGCGTGCCTCCTCCCGCGCGATCCGCCGGCACGGACGAGGAATTCGCGCGCGAGATCGCGGGGTATCTCGCCGATCCGGCGCGAGCCGCGCGCGACGGCGCGGCCGGGCGCGCCTTCGCCGAGGCCCACGCGGACCGCCGGACCGCCGTCGCCGCTTTCGCGACCGCGTACCGCGTGGCGGGGGAGAGGCCGTGAGGCCGCGCGGTCGCCGTTGGGGCCGCGGCTGGCTCCTCGCGGGCGGCGACGCTTCCGTGGCGGTTGGCCTGTTCGCGCTGGTGGTCGAGTTGCGGCGCCTTCTCCCGCTGCCGGGCACGCAGGGCAGGCTGCCCGCGTCCAATCTTCCGCTCGAGCTTCCGTGGCTCGGCCTGGTGGCCTTCGCGGCCGTCGCGGCGCTCTGGCTCGCGGGGACGTACGACGAGCCGTTCGCGTCGGTGAAGGAGCGGGGCGGCCTTCTCGTGTCGGCGCTCGTCGCGGGCGGCCTGCTCGTCGCCGCGTATTTCTTCGCGGGCCGCGCCGTGCCGCGCACCGTCCTTCTCGTCTACGTGCCGCTCCTGTCGTTCGCGCTCGGGCGCTGGCGCTCCATCGCCGAGGTTCTCGCGCCCATCGGAACGCGCCGGGTCCTCGTGCTCGGTTCCGGAGGCGATGCGCGGCGCGCGGCCGAAGCCCTGCGCGCGGGCCAGATCACGGGCCACTCGCTCGCGGGCTGGAGCGAGAGCGTGTCGCTCGAGGAGTTGAAAGGGGCGCAGGACGTGATCTTCGCGTCCGAGCGGCCGGAGGACCGGCCGAGATTCGTGGCGCTTCTCGAACGGAGCCTCGAGAACGACTTCGACCTCTGGGTTCTTCCCGGGCTCGCCGACATCGTGTCTTCGCGCGCGGTCACGAGGAGTCTCGCCGACCTGCCGCTGACGCCCGTGGCGACCCGCGGCGCGAGCCTTTTCGCGTTCGCCTGGAGGCGCGCGCTCGACCTCCTCCTCGGGGGGATCCTCCTCCTCGCAGCGGTTCCGATTCTCCTTGCGGTGACGCTCGCGGTCGCGCTCGGCAGCCCGGGCGCTCCCTGGATCCGCCAGCGTCGCATCGGCCGCGGGAGGCGGGAATTCCTCCTGTGGAAAGTGCGCACGATGCGGGCCGACGCGGAGGCTCGGACGGGTCCCAAGCTGTCGGAAAGGGACGACGAGCGCGTGACGCGAGTCGGGGCGCTCCTCCGGCGGACGCGGCTCGACGAGCTGCCGCAGCTTCTGCACGTCGTGGGCGGCTCGATGAGCCTCATCGGGCCTCGGCCCGAGCGCCCGGAGTTCGTGGCAACGTACGAAAACGAGATTCCCGCCTACCGCCTTCGCCGCGCGCTCAAGCCGGGTCTCACGGGCCTCGCGCAGGTGATGGGGGCGTACGC
>JBGPDK010000116.1:0-10508 GCA_041482235.1 Thermoanaerobaculia bacterium
ACGCAAGTCGGCAGGGCTACCGTGAACTTTCTGAGGGTGAAGCGCCTTCACTTCGTCGGCATCGGCGGGATCGGAATGTGCGGCCTGGCCGAGCTGCTGAAGAGCGTCGGGCTCGAGGTGACCGGGTCGGATCTCTCGGTCGGCGAGACGGTCGAGCGCCTGATGAGCCTCGGCATCGTGGTGCATCGGGGCCACCAGGCCGAGAACGTGTCCGGCGCCGACGTCGTCGTCTACTCGAGCGCCGTCAACGAGGGCAATCCGGAAGTCGCGGCCGCGCGGTCCGCGGGCATTCCCGTGATCAAGCGGGCCGAGATGCTCGGGGAGGTCATGCGCGTCAAGCGGGGGATCGCGATCGCCGGCACGCACGGCAAGACGACGACGACGTCCATGACCGGCGCGATCCTCATGGCGGCGGGCCTCGACCCCACGATCATCGTCGGCGGCCGCATGCGCGACGTGGGCACGGCGCGGCTCGGGCGGGGGGATTACCTCGTGGCCGAGGCCGACGAATTCGACCGTTCCTTCCTCGCGCTCTCGCCGATGCTGGCGGTCGTGAACAACATCGACCTCGAGCATCTCGACACCTACCGGGACCTCGCGGACATTCAGGAGACGTTCGCGCGCTTCGCGCGGAGCGTCCCCTTCTTCGGCGCGGCGATCCTCGGCCTGGATGACGCGAACGTGCAGGAGATCCGGCCGCTCCTCTCGCGGCGCGTGGTCACCTTCGGCCTGACGCCGCAGGCCGACGTGACGGCGCGCGACCTCGTGCTCGATCGGACGGGCTCACGCTTCGTCGCGACGGCGGTCCGCGACTTCATGGGGAGTGTCGCGCTCAAGGTGCCAGGCCTCCACAACGTGAAAAACGCGCTCGGAGCGCTCGCCGTCGCGCGTGAGCTGTCGATTCCGTTCGGAATCGCCGCGCGGGCGCTCGAGGCGTTCGCGGGCGTGATCCGGCGCTTCGAGAAGAAGGGCGAGAAGGGCGGCGTCGTCGTGATCGACGACTACGCGCACCACCCGACGGAAGTGGCCGCGACGCTCGCGGCCGCCCGCCAGGCGCACCCGGACCGGCGCGTGGTCGCGCTCTTCCAGCCGCATCTTTACTCCCGCACGAAGGATTTCGCGGCGGCCTTCGGGGCGGCGTTCCTGAACGCGGACGTTCTCCTCGTGACCCCTGTCTACGGTTCGCGCGAGGCGCCGCGCGAGGGCGTGACCGGTGCGCTCGTGGCCGACGCCGCGGCGGCGCGCGGGCATCGGTCCGTGCGCTACCTCGCGGACCGCGCCGACATCCCGAAGGCGCTTCAGGAAACGCTCAAGGACGGCGATCTCCTGCTCACGATGGGAGCCGGCGACGTGAATCAGTTCGGAGAAGAATTTCTTCGAGCGAAAGAGAGCGAGCAGGCTTGACCTCCTTTTATCGCCCGCCTTCGTCCCGAGCCATCCGCCCCGGCCGGCGGCGTCCGGGGCGCCGGCTGCTCGTGCCCGGCCTCGCGGCGATCCTCTCCGCGGCGTTCGTGCTTTTCGGCCTCTTCGTCCTGCGCACGCATCCGCGCTTCGCGGTGAATCGCGTCGTCCTCGAGGGCGTTCCGGAGGCGCGGCGGGCCGAGGTCGAAGAGCTGACGGACGGGTGGATCGGAGGCCCGCTCCTCTTTCTCGACCTCGACCAGTCGGTGGCCGAGCTCTCGAAGCGCTCGTGGGTCGCGGCCGCGTCGGCGCGTCGGATGGTGCCGGACACGATCGCGGTGCGCGTCGCCGCGCGGCCTCCCGTCGCGCTGGTGGCGCGCGCCGACAGGGGCGGCGAGCTGTGGACGATCGACCGGGGCGGCAGCTTCACCGGCCCATACGAGGGCCGCGCGCTGTCGCAGAGCGACGACTTCGTCGTCCTCTCCGGGGCGTCCGGCACAACGGCGCTCGCGAAGGGCGCGGCGTTTCTCGCGGCGCTTCGCGCCGACGCTCCCGACCTTCTCGCGCGCGTCTCCGACGTCGCCCTCGTACCCGAGGGTTTCGCGGTGACGGACCGCGTCGCCAAGGCGCGCCTCCTGTTCGGTCCGGACGCCGCCGAACCGACGCGGCCGGGCGAATCCGGGAAGGTCGCGCCGCTGTGGCGCGCGTTCCTCGCCCTCCGCCCCGAGCTCGACCGCCACGCCCTGCCTCTGGACGAGGCGGACCTGCGCTTTTCGGGACGCATCGTGCTGAAAGTGCCCGGCGACGCCGGGCGCGGGAAGACCTGAGAGGACGCCGAATGCCCAAGCCAGCTTCGTACCTCGTGAGTCTGGACATCGGATCGACGAAGGTCTGCGCGCTCATCGCCGAACCGGACGCCTCGGGTCGCATCGACATCATCGGGAAGGGCACCGCCGCGCACAAGGGCGCGCGCAAGGGCGCCATCATCGACGTGCCCGCCACGGTCGACGCGATCAAGCGCGCGACCGAGGAGGCCGAGATCATGGCTGGAGCCCAGATCGAGCGCGCCGTCGTGGGCGTCGCCGGGCCGGCCGTGAAGTCGTTCAACAGCCGGCAGGTCGTCGCGGTGGCCGCGAAGAACCGCGAGATCACGCGCGAAGACATCCAGCGTTCGCTCGACGCGGCACGCTCGGTGCCGATCCCTTCGGACTTCGAGATCCTCCACGTGCTTCCTCGCGAGTTCGTCGTGGACGGGCAGGACGGCGTCGCCGACCCGCTCGGCATGGTGGGCAGCCGGCTCGAGGCGGACGTCCACGTCGTCACGGTGCCCCTCGCCACGACGCAGAACCTCCTGAACTGCGTGAACCGCGCGGGCATCGAGGTGATCGAGATGGTGCTCGAGCCGCTCGCGGCGGGAGAGGCCGTGCTGACGCCCGACGAACGGGAGCTGGGCGTCGTCCTCGCCGACATCGGCGGCGGCACGACGGAGATCGCCGTCTGGCGGCACGGCGCACTCGCGCACACGTCGGTCCTGCCCGTGGGCGGGGACCACTTCACGAACGACCTCGCGGTCGTCCTCAAGACCCCCGTGCCCGATGCGGAGCGCGTCAAGCGCAAGTACGGCGCGGCGATGGCCGCGCTCGTGAACGAGGCCGATTCGCTCGATGTTCCGCTCACCGGAGGCCGGGGCGTCCATCCCGTCAGGCGGCGTGAGATCGCCGAGATCCTCCAGCCGCGCGCCGAGGAGCTCCTCACGCTGCTCTGGGAGGAGTCGGTCCGGGAAGTTCCGGCGGGCGAGCTGCGCGCCGGACTCGTCCTGACGGGCGGCGGTTCCGAGCTGGACGGCCTCCTCGAGGTGGCCGAGCAGGTCCTCGGCGTGACCGTGCGGCGGGGCGTGCCCCGCGGCCTCGGGGGGCTGACCGACGTGGTGGCTTCGCCGGAGTGGGCCTGCGCCGCGGGACTCCTGCTCTACGGCCGCGGCAGCACCGCTGCCTCGAAGAGGCGCGCGCGGGGCGCCGGTCCAGGTTTTCTCGAAAAACTCAAAGGTTCTCTCAAGAACCTGTTTCCTGCGTCCACGACTCTGTGATATCGATGGAGGAAAGAACATGATCCTTTTCGACGACGAGCCCGGCCCGTCGCTCCCGATCGCCCTGAACGACGAGGTTCCTCCTCCCGCGAAGATCAAGGTCGTGGGGGTGGGCGGGGGCGGCGGCAACGCCGTCAACCGCATGATCCAGGCCGGCATCAAGGGGATCGACTTCGTCGCGGCGAACACCGACCTCCAGGTGCTGCGCGTGAACCGCGCGGCAATGAAGCTGCAGCTCGGCCTCACGACGTCGCGGGGCATGGGCGCGGGGTCGAACCCCGATGTCGGGCGCAATGCCGCGCTCGAGGACGCGGAGAAGATCTCGCAGGTACTCGCGGGCTCGGACATGGTCTTCGTGACGGCCGGCATGGGCGGCGGGACCGGCACGGGAGCGGCGCCCGTCGTGGCGCGGCTCGCGTCCGAGGCGGGCGCTCTCGTCGTGGCCATCGTGTCGAAGCCGTTCTCCTTCGAGGGGCGGCGCAAGCTGCGCTATGCCGAGGACGGCATCGCCGAGCTGCGCGAGTATGTCGACACGCTCATCACGATCCCGAACGAGCGCCTCTACTCGTTCGTCGAGCGGAACGTGACGACGTGGGAGGCGTTCCGCATCGCGGACGACGTTCTCCGGCAGGCGGTGCAGGGCATCAGCGACCTCATCACGGTGCCCGGCATCGTGAACCTCGACTTCGCCGACGTGAAGACGGTCATGGAGAACATGGGCATGGCCCTCATGGGCACGGGCACGGCCTCGGGCGAGCACCGGGCCATCGAGGCCGCGCAGCGCGCGATCTCGAATCCGCTCCTCGAGGAGCAGTCCATCCAGGGCGCCCGCGCCATCCTCATCAACGTGACCGGCGGCGAAGACCTCACGCTCACGGAGGTGAACGAGGCCTGCGCGATCATCCAGCAGGCGGCCGACGAGGAGGCGAACGTCATCTTCGGCCTCGTCCTGGACAAGGATATGAAGGACGAGGTGAAGATCAGCGTCATCGCGACGGGTTTCGACGCGCCCGCCGCGCTCGCCTCGCGTCGCGTGGCGTCGCTTCCCGTGGCGCCGAACGGCGCGAGGCCCGCGGAGAAAGAGCGCGAGCGCGCCCGCACGGCTCCCGAAGCGCCGATCCCGGAGGATCAGGGGTACGGCGTGAACCTCATCAACATACGCGACACGCGCGAAGACATCTTCGACATCCCGACGTTCCTCCGGCGGCAGATGGACTGAGGGCCCGGGCTTCGTCAGGGACGGGCGGCGGCATTCTCGCGAGCCCGTCGGGCGCGGCGGCGCGCCCGGAGCCACGCGCGCGCCTTCAGCCACGTGCGCTCGAACTTCGGATTCCGCTGGCGGAACCTCCGCACCTTGCGCTGCACCCAGCGGCTCTCCACGTAGAGGATCGCGGCGCCGGCGACGCCGAACGGCCAGCCCTGGAGCACGGGGAGAAGGCCTCCGATGAACCCGAGCACGAGGAGGCACCAGCCGAGCGTGAGGAGGGCGATGCGCGCGGTCCGCCCCCGCCGCTTCCCGAGGCCGCGCGGAGGACGCTGCGGCTCGCTCATGGCTTCTTCGGAAAGATGCCCCGGCGCGCATCGCGCGCGATCTGCTTGGACTCTTCCGAAAAGCTCTTCGAGATCATCCAGTCCAGGAATCCCGGGTGCCGTTCGGCGACCTCCTCGAGCGTCTTGCCGCGGTGCTCGCTGAAGGCGAACACGATCTCGCCGTCGCGCCAGAGGAAACGCTTGTCCGGGTCCGCGAAGCGGCTCTCGGGTGGCCGGGACAGTTCGTGCAGCGCGGCGACGTCGCGCGGGAGATCCTCGTATCGAACGAGCTGACCCGCGAGCACCTCGGCCGAGGCGCGGGCGTCCGCGAGCGCCGAGTGGGCGCCGGCGTGCTCGCGTCCGGCGAAGAAACGGACGGCCGCCGCGAGGTCGCGCGGCTCTTTCTTGAAGTAGATCGTCTGCATGTCCACGATGCGGCGGCCCTCGAGAGGGAAGAGCATGTCGGCGAGCGCGAACTCACGGAGCAGAATCGGCACGTCGAATGCGCGCACGTTGTAGCCCGCAAGGTCCGCATCGGCGAAAAACTCGAGAATCCGGCCTGCGATCTCGGGGAACGCCGGCGCGCCGGCCACGTCCGCATCGCCGATTCCGTGGATGCGCGTGGACTCCCGGGGAATCTTCACGCCCGGGTTCACGCGCGTCTCGAACGTGGCGACCGCGCCGCACGGGCCGAAGCGCAGCGCCGCGATCTCCACGATACGGTCCGTCAGCCGGTCCGCGCCGGTCGTCTCGAGGTCGAAAACGACGAGCGGCCGCTGCGCCGACAGCGCGGCGAGCGCGGCGAGCGTCCCGGCGGGAAGCAGCGCGTCGGTCACGCCTGGATCATGGCCCAGGAACGGAAGGCGCGGGGAGCGGCGCCTCCCATGTCCATGTCGTGCCTCGAGGCATTCCGGGAGGATCCGTCCAGACGAGACGCGCCGCGTGCAGGAGCGGGGGAGGATCGCCGTCTTTGCGCCCGGGGTCGTAAGCGGGGTCCCCGAGGAGCGGTGTGCCGAGATGAAGCAGGTGAATCCGGAGCTGGTGCATGCGGCCCGTCTCGGGAACCAGCTCGACGAGAGCCGACGCGCCCCGGTCCTCGAGCACCCGATAGCGCGTGGCGGCCGGGCGGCCCGCCGGATGAACGGCGGTCCGGCCGGGCGGAGGCAGGGGCTGGATCGCGAGCACGCGGCGGCCCGAAAGGAGATGTCCCGCCCGCGAAGGGCCGTAGGCGGCCACAACGGCACGCTTCAGGAGGTCCGGCCGCGATGTTCGGTGCTCGAGCAACGGCGCGTCCACCCGCCCCTCGCGAGGATCGGGGACGCCTCTCGTGACGGCGAAGTAGGTCTTCACGACGTGTGTCGGCCAGGCCGCGTGCGCGGCGCGGAGCGCGTCCGCGTTCCGCGCGAGGAGGAGGACGCCGGACGCCTCCCTGTCGAGCCGATGGACGAGCGCCAGCTCCGCGCCGAAGCGTTCGCGGAGCGCGCCGAGGAGGCCGCCGGGGCCGTGTGCCGCGATTCCCGGCCGCTTGTCGACGGCGAGATACGCGTCGGCCCCCGGCGGGGACGGGAGGATCGTCGCCGTGCGCGCCGTCACGCGGCTCGGCGGAAGCGCAGCGCGGAGGAGATCACGGCGAGGCTGCCCGCGATATTCGCGGCCATGCCGATCACGATGGGCGTCTGGCGGAACCGGATCCCATAAAGAAGGTAGATCACCTGACCGCCGAGGAACATCGCGTACGTGAGAATCGACACGTCCTCCGAGCTCCTCCGCTGCCAGATGCGCGCCGCCTGCGGCACGTAGGCCGCGCCCGTGGCGATTCCCACCACGGACACGGCCCACGCGAGGAACGAGTCGAACGTTCCGGGATTCCCGATGCGCTTACTTTCTGTTCCCGAAGAACCGGAGCATCATGAGGAAGAGGTTGATGAAGTCGAGGTAGAGCGCGAGCGCGCCGGAGATCGCCCCGCGCCGCCCCTCCTCGGACCCGCCGTCCACGGCGAGCGCCATCATCTTGAGCTTGCGCGTGTCGTAGGCCGTGAGGCCGACGAAGACGATCACGCCCACGCAGCTCACGGCGAAGCCGAGCATGTCGGACCTCATGAAGAGGTTCACGACCGAGGCGATGATCACGCCGATCAGGCCCATGAACGCGAACGAGCCGAGGCCGTCGAGCGAGCGCTTCGTGACGAGGCCGTAGACGCTCATCGCGGCGAACGTGCCCCCCGCGACGGCGAAGGTCGAGGCGATGGAAGAAGACGTGTAAATGAGGAAGATGCTCGCCATCGTCACGCCGTTCAGAGCCGAGTAAAAGAGGAAGACGGCCGAGGCCGCGCCGGACGAAAGCTTCCCGACGAGCCCGGACAGCCAGACGACGAGGCCGAGCTCGGCGAAGAGGAGGCCGTAAAAGACGAGTCGATTTCCAAATACGGCGCTGAAGACTGCCGGGCTCGAGAGCGTGACCGCCGCGGCGAGCGCGGTCGTCATGAGGCCCGCGGCCATCCATGCATAGACGCGCGCGAGGAAACCCGGCACCGCGAGCGAAGCCGAGGGGCTGATGGGCGCCGGTCCGATCACCTGACGCGGCGGGAATTCGGTGGGCATGAGGGTCCTCCTTCGGGCCAGCAAGGATAACGCTCGGGCGCTAAGATTCATTTCCATGAGGAAACTGATGAGCCTCCTCCTCCTTTCCCTCCCTCTGACCGCCCTCGCGGGCTCCGAGAAATTCGGCGCGCCGCTCGGGGAATCGCCGAAGGTCGCCCTCGCGGACCTCGTGAAGGATCCGGCCGCCTGGGCCGGCAAGACCGTGAGGACCGAAGGGACCGTCTCGGCCGTCTGCCAGGAAAAGGGCTGCTGGATGACCCTCAAGTCCGGCGACCGGTCCGTCCGAATCACCTTCAAGGACTACGGCTTCTTCGTCCCGAAGGACTCCGCGGGTGCGACGGCCGTGATGGAGGGCGTCTTCAAGGTCAAGACGATCCCCGAGGCGACCGCGAAGCACTACGCCGGAGAGACGCCGGGCGGCAAGCCCGAGGCCATCAAGGGCGACCAGAAGGAGCTGAGCCTCCTGGCGTCCGGCGTCGAGCTGACGCGGCCGATCCGCTAGACGTTCGCAGTTTCCGAGCCGTGAACCTCGGACCGGCCGCCAAAATCCGAGCCGATGAGCCCAGGCCGAAAACGCTTCTATTACAGAAACCCGAATGCTTCTACCTGCAGAAACCTCTACCATCAAAGCCGGCAAATGCTCCTACCAATAGAAACGCCCTCTGCCGTCTAATACCTGTTAGGCAGAGCAGGGTTAGGGTACGCGCCGTTCCTCGTCAGGTCGTCAGTGCTGCCTGACGCTCCCGTCGTCGTCGGTCGAACGTCCCGCGCCCACGCCTTGCTTTTCAACTGCTTCCTGTTCCGCCTTGTTCAACTTCTGCAGCACCTCCACATGCCGGTCGGCCTGTAGGTGGCGTTGCACCTCCAGCATGCCAACCCCAAGGAGGTTCGGGCGAGCGCTCGGTGGGCCATATCGTCGTGCTTGGCGGCGGCCCTCCGCGAACACGAAAATCACGAGCGCAGCCGCTCCGCCAATTAGCCACCACCCCGCGGTTGTCATTCCGCTCAGTATACGAGGCCGGTCACACACGCGTCCGGCGCAGCAAACACCCCCAAATCACTCTCGCTACCGTGGATATCCTGAGGCCGTGGCGCCCTTCAAGACCGGTAAGTCGCTCTGCCTGACCCCTCGTTGCAGCGGACTCGCTTGCGCTCGCCGCTGAACTCGGTATCGTTAGGCTGGCGGAGGTGCTCGCAATGCGCTCGCCCACGCGGTACGCCGTCTTGGTCGCCGTCGCAATCGTGACGTTCCGGGCATCCGCCGTTATTCCACCGGAGCACTTCTCCCCGCCCGTCGCGTCCCTCGCCTCGTCTAGCGATCTCATCGTCATTGCCACTGTGCCCGGCCGCGGCGCCGCGGCCGATGGCACGGTCGCAGTCGAAATCGAGGAGGTCTGGAAGGGCACAGCACCCGGTTCGGCCCGTGTCATCGCCTCGGCGCCCTGGATGTCGGCCCCCTGGCGGCCGCAACCCGGGGAACGCTTCTTATTATTCCTTCAAGCGTCCGGCCCGGCTCAGCCCTACCGTCTCCTCGACCTTGGTGCGTCTCACTTCCGTGTCGTCCCTTTCTCACCTCCAGTCGTCGATGTTTGGCCCGGCCTTCTACCGGGTACCATTTTGGCCGGTGCCTCGTGTAGGCTCGTCGGCTCCCTCAATCCGGACGGCACGATCACTTACAAGAAGGTCTGCACGGCCGGCTTCACGGCCCCTCTTTCATCAGTTCGCGAGGCAGTAGGGGTCGCGCTCCAGCGTTCATCTAGCGCTGGCGTGCCGCCAGCCTAACAGCTCGTTGCAGCGGACTCGCCTGCGCTCGCCGCTGAACTCGATATCGTTGGGCGGCAAATAAGTTGCGTGTTGCCAAAGAGGGAGGGTCGCCATGAGCCTGAATTCGAGAGCGTTGTTGCTGGTGCTTTGTTTACTGGGGGCAGCGGAAGTCGTCGGTCAGGAAGCCGTCACCGCACTTGACCGTACTCTTTCGAAGACCCACATGCGACAGGACACCACTTCCGTCGCGATCGCCGACGCGCCAGTGCAAGCATTCGCTCCGACGACGATTCAGTGTGGAAAGCAGAGTTGCACGGTGAGGGTTGAGGTCTCCAGCCAGTTTTTCAACGTCACTTCCGGGAACGCCGTTAGACTGCATGTCAAAGCGGATGGCGCCCCATTCCCAGTCACAGGATTTGAAATCGATGGCGGAATCAACAGACCGGTGGCGCATCTCACCACGGTGTCATCGCTGAAGAGCGATCTCAGTCCAGGACCACACACCATTTCGGTTGACTTTGATATGCGATCGCCGGGTGGCAAAGCGGAGGCGTCCATTCGTACATTGACCATTCAAGTGTTTACACCTTGAATAATCCAGAAATCACAGGTGAAGGGCAGATCGAATGAGCTTGAAGATAGCTCTTGCTGCGATCACGTTCATCGCAATGATGGCGGGATTCCTTCGCTATGTGCTTCAGAAACCGAACTTCCCTGTCGGCGTGGGCCATGGTCGCCGGCCCCCTTCGCGAGCATGGGCGGTAGCAGGCTTTCTCGGCTACGTGGGCTTCATCGTGGTCATGCTCTCGCTATGAAACACGCCCGCCTAACCCGCGGCTTCAGCGGACGCGCATGCGCGCCCCGCTGAGCCGCAAGCCGTTAGGCCACTACCGTGTTGCAGTGACGAACACAGGGAGAAAGGGAGCGATGCGATGCATATCCTGGAGCATCTGTTTCTGGTCGGCGAGTTCCCCGCGCGAGCCCGCCTGCTGTCCGGGCTAACGCTCGAGCAAGTCACGCTATGCCCGGACGGCGCGTCGCACTCGATCTACGAGGAACTGTGGCACGTTGTGGCGTACCAGCAGAGCATCATCGAACCGAGCGAGCCGACCCGCGACGTCTACCC